>NC_016027.1:3047500-3136818 GCF_000182745.2 Komagataeibacter medellinensis NBRC 3288 | reverse complement strand
GGCACGACCTACAACCCGACCCGGCCCGAAAGGGCAGGATCAACGATGACGCTGGAGTTATCCACACAAACTAGAACAGGGGCAGGCGCGAAGCAACGGGAATCTGCCCATACCCCACCAAAACCTGATCACACCTGACAGAAAACAAAACAAAAAGGGTCGCATTCACCAATAATGGTGACATACGACCCTTCTTGTTACTGGCAGTAATTCTTTCAGATGAAAGAAAACCGCCGCTTATTACGCAGCAGCAAGCGACTTGATACGTGCGGACAGACGGGAAATACGACGTGCAACCGTGTTGGCATGCATCACGCCCTTACCAACGGCACGCTGCAGTTCCGGCTGTGCCTCACGCAGGGCGACAACGGCCTCGTCCTTCTTGCCGGCCAGGATGGCGGTCTCAACCTTCTTGACGAAAGTGCGGACGCGGGACATGCGCGCCGTGTTACGGGCGTTACGGACTTCGTTCTGACGGATGCGCTTGCGCGCTGATGCTGTATTGGCCATTGCTCTCAGTTCATCTGCATAAATCAGGTTTACGGCGGTCCGCCACCCGATCGTTGCGGACATCCCCATATCAGGCAGGCGGTCTAGTCCACCCAAGGCCTGTTCGTCAAGACAAGTCTTCATCCCGAGCGTTTTTCATCTCCTGCTGACGGGGGCAAAAGAAAGTCGAGCGCCCGGACTGGGTGATGCGCACCACCCCGCCACACGCGGGCGGGCCGGGGCAGTCTGGGCAGCCCTGCCCCTCGCGCCCATATACGCGCCACGCATGCTGGAAATAGCCTAATTCCCCGTCGGGTTGCACATAATCACGCAGGCTTGAGCCGCCAGCGGCGATCGCCTCCTCCAGCACGGTGCGGATTTCGGTGGCAAGGCGGGCATATTCCGCCCCGCTCACCGCGCCTGCGGCGCGCGCGGGATGAATGCGCGCGCGGAACAGCGCCTCAGACACATATATATTGCCCAGGCCCGCCACCACGCGCTGGTCGAGCAGGAGCGCCTTGATGCTGCTGCGCCGCCCCTTGCCGCGCGCGGCAAGCCATGCGCCATCAAAACGGTTACCCAGCGGTTCAGGGCCCATGCCCGCCAGCAGGCGGTGACTTTCCACAGCACCTGCCGTTACAAGATCGACCATACCGAACCGGCGGGGGTCAACCAGTCCGCAGCGTGCGCCCTCGGCCGTCTCGATCACCAGATGTTCGTGAAGGGCGGGTGGCATCGCTTCCACAGGTGTCGAAAGCAGCACCCGTCCCGACATGCCCAGATGCATGACCAGGACCATGCCGCCCGAAAGGGTGATGAGGATGTATTTCCCCCGCCGGGCGAATCCATCCACGCGGCGGCCCGCAAGGCTTGCAGCCAGACCGGGGGGAAACGGCCAGCGCAGCCCGGTATGGTGCGTGCTGGCGCGGGAAATAGTGTGACCTTCAAGATGCACTCGCATCCCGCGCATCACAGTTTCGACTTCAGGGAGTTCCGGCATGGCCTCATCTGGGGTTATACCTGTGCATCATGACCGACAATAGCCAGCCCTACCATCCCTCCCCTTCCGCAGGCCGTCCCGGTGACCGCCACGCGGATACAACCGATTTCGGCTTCCGCGATGTGCCATTGCGCGAAAAGAAATCCATGGTGCGCGAAGTCTTTGACAGCGTGGCCTCCAAATACGACATCATGAATGATGTGATGTCGCTGGGGATCCACCGCGCGTGGAAGAAGATATTCGTCAATGAACTCGCACCCCACCCGGACCTGTCGCTGCTCGACCTGGCGGGCGGGACGGGCGACATCTCGTTCGGCTGGCTGCGCGGCGGCGGCGGGCCTGCCATCCTGTCCGACATCAATGTCAGCATGCTGAGCGTGGGCCGCAACCGCGCGCTGGAGCGCGGGCTTGTATCCGGCCTCAACTTCCTTGCCGTCGATGCCGAGGCCATTCCACTGGCTGACAATTCGGTGGACCGCGTCTCCATTGCATTTGGCCTGCGCAACTGCACCGACAAGCTGCAGGTGCTGCGTGAGGCACGGCGCATCCTGCGCCCCGGCGGGCGATTCCTGTGTCTTGAGTTCTCACGCGTGCAGGTCGCGGCCTTTGCGCCGGTGTACGATGCATGGTCGTTCCATGTGCTGCCGCGCATGGGGGCAGCCATTGCGGGAGACCGCGAAAGCTACCAGTACCTGGCCGAAAGCATCCGCATGTTCCCCGATCAGGAAACCCTGGCCGACATGATGCGCGAGGCGGGACTTGAGCGCGTTTCCTACCAGAACCTCTCTGGCGGGATTGCCGCAATCCACTCCGGCTGGAAGATCTGATGGTAGCAGGGACAGGCCGCTCTGTCCTGCTGGTCGTATGCGGGGGAATCGCCGCCTACAAGGCGCTGGGGCTTGCACGCAGACTGCGCGAGCACGGCATCCGTGTCCGTCCGGTGCTGACGGCGGCAGGCGCACGATTCGTTACCCCCATGGCGCTGCAGGCGTTGTGTGGGGAGCGTGTATCGAGCGACCTGTTTTCCCTGACCGAGGAAAGCGAGATGGGCCACATAGCGCTTTCGCGCAGCAGTGACCTGATCGTGGTCTGCCCCGCCACTGCCGATATGCTCGCCCGCATGGCCACGGGCCTTGCCGATGACCTGGCCACCACGCTACTGCTGGCCACCGACACCCCCGTGCTTGTCGCCCCCGCCATGAACGTGCGGATGTGGCAGCACCCCGCCACACAGACCAACATCGCCACCCTGCGCGCCCGTGGCGTGACCTTCGTGGGGCCGGAATCGGGCCTTATGGCATGCAACGAGAGCGGGCCGGGCCGTCTGGCTGAACCGGACATTATACTGGCCGCCATCATGCGCCAGCTTGCGGGCGGGGCGCCGCTTGCCGGTTACACGGCACTCGTTACGGCAGGCCCGACGCATGAACCGGTTGACCCCGTGCGCTATCTGGCCAACCGCTCATCAGGCACGCAGGGCTATGCCATTGCCTCGGCCCTGGCACAGGCGGGGGCAGAGGTTACGCTGGTCAGTGGACCGACCACCCTGCCAGATCCGTCAGGTGTCACCACCATACGGGTGGAAAGCGCGCGCGAGATGCTGACCGCCTGCCAGCAGGCCCTGCCATGCGACATTGCCGTCTGCGCCGCAGCTGTGGCCGACTGGCATGTCGCCCCAAGCGCGCAGAAGATAAAGAAGGCAGCACACGCCCCGCCCCCCGTGCTGCACCTGGTGCCCAACCCGGACATTCTTGCAACACTCAGTCAGCCATCACCCCTGCGTCCCCGGCTGGTCATAGGCTTTGCGGCCGAGACCGAGCATCTCATCTCCCATGCCACCGCCAAGCGCCTGCGCAAGGGGTGTGACTGGATGGTGGCCAATGATGTCAGTCCCGCCACCGGCATCATGGGGGGAACAGAAAACGAGGTTATCGTGATTGACGAGACCGGATGCGCGCACTGGCCCCGACTGGACAAGATGCAGGTCGCCCATAAACTAGTCGCACGAATCGCGGCCTTCCTCCATACCTCCCACCTCCATCCAGACCAGCAAGACTCCGACGGACGACAGCCATGACCCCTTCCCTCCTTCCCATCCAGGTCCGCCGCCTGCCGCACGCGCACGGTTTGCCGTTACCGTCCTATGCCACGGAAGGCGCTGCCGGCATGGACCTGCTGGCTGCCGTGACCGAACCGATGATTATTGCCCCCGGCGGCCGGGCACTGGTGCCCACGGGGCTATGCGTGGCCCTGCCGCGCGGCTTTGAGATGCAGGTCCGCCCCCGCTCTGGCCTCGCGCTCAAGCACGGTATTACCCTGCCCAACGCGCCCGGCACGATTGATGAGGATTATCGCGGCGAGATCGGCATCATCATCCTCAATACCGGCAGCACGCCCTTTGTGGTCGAGCGCGGCATGCGCATTGCACAGGGCGTGCTGGCCCCTGTGATACGCGGGGAGTGGATTGAATATGCCGAACTGGAAGAAACGGCGCGGGGTGCTGGCGGCTTTGGCAGCACGGGCACCGCAGGGTGAGTGAAACCGCACTGCCGGGCAACCTGCGCGTCCGCCCCAACATGGCGGACCTGCTGGGACTGCTGGCGATCATGGCGGCTGCGGTTGTCCTTGCTACCGCGGGCCGCCACATGCTCGTACCCATTCCCGCAAGCGAGGCAGGGACCATACATCTCAGCCCTGCCTGGCTGCCCGCCTATGCGGTGCGGACTACGCTGCGCATGTTCGCAGCCCTTGCGGCCTCGCTGGTCTTTACCTTCACCTATGCCGTATGGGCAGCCAAGAGCAGGCGGGCGGCACAGGTGCTTGTCCCGCTACTCGATATCCTGCAATCGGTTCCCATCCTGGGGTTCCTGACCTTTACGGTCGTGTTCTTCCTCGGCCTGTTCCCCGGCAGGATGGTGGGGGCGGAACTGGCCGCCATCTTCACTATCTTCACCAGTCAGGCATGGAACATGGCCTTTGCCATGTATCAGGCGCTACGCACCGTGCCGCCTGACCTGGAAGAAGCCGCACGCTGCTTCGGCCTGACCCCGTGGCAGCGTTTCTGGCGGCTGGAAGTACCTTTCGCCATACCGTCACTGGTGTGGAACACCATGATTTCCATGTCCGGCGGGTGGTTCATGGTGGTGTATTCCGAGACGATCACGGTCGGCAACACCGACATCGCCCTGCCCGGCATCGGCTCCTACGTTGGCGTGGCCATCGAACAGCGCAACATGGCCGCCATCTTCTACGCCATCATCGCCATGCTGGCGGTCATTACGATCTATGACCAGTTGCTGTTCCGCCCGTTGGTGGCCTGGTCCGCACGCTTCAGCACCGATGATGGCGCGAGCGTCGCCGCCCCCGACCCCTGGGTGCTGACCCTGCTGCGCCGCACGCACCTGCTGCGCCAGTTCTGCCTGCGGCTGGGCGAGACCATGACCCGCATCGGCTGGCTGGCCATCGGCCCCCGGCCTTCACGGCCTGTCCGCGCCCTTGTCCCCTCCCGCCTGCTTGATGGGGCATGGGTGCTGGCGCTGTCGGTCTGCGCGCTGACCATCGGCTGGAAGACATGGACCTTTGGCAGCAGCCACTACACCGTGGCGCAGGTGCTGCACGTGATCGGGCTGGGCGGGATTACGCTGCTGCGGGTTATGGGCACGGTTGTCGTGGCCTCACTGATCTGGGTGCCGCTGGGAATCTGGCTGGGCCTGTCGCCCCGCCGGGCACGCCATGCACAGATGGCGGCACAGTTCATGGCGGCCTTTCCCGCCAACCTGTTTTTCCCGCTCGTCGTCATCGGGATCGTACACTGGCATCTCAACAACAATATCTGGCTTACCCCGCTCATGCTGCTGGGCACGCAGTGGTATATCCTGTTCAATATCGTGGCGGGCGCTTCATCCTATCCCGGTGACCTGCTGGAAGCAGCCAGGAACTTCCACGTAAAAGGCTGGCTCTGGTGGCGGCGCATCATGCTGCCCGGCATCATGCCCTATTTCATTACCGGGGCACTGACCGCATCGGGGGGGGCATGGAATGCCGCCATCGCCACCGAGGTAGCAAGCTGGGGCGACACCACGCTCAGCGCACAGGGACTGGGCGCCTACATCGCTCATGCCACCGTGGCGGGCGCGACCGACCTTGTGGGGCTGGGCATGGCCGTCATGGCCGCCTTCGTGCTGCTGCTCAACCGCGTACTCTGGCGCCCGCTGTCCAATTACGCCGCCCGGCACTACACTTTTGACTGAGAGTTCATGATGCAGCCTGCCACACTCCCGCCCACCACCGCACAGAGCGGGACGGAGCTTGTCCGGATCGTCAACTGCCGCCAGGCCTACCACAAGGAAAGCACGACCGACCTTGTGGTGCTCGATGGTGTCAACCTGTCCATACGCAGTGGGGAGATCGTGGGGCTGCTGGGTCGGTCGGGTTCGGGCAAATCCACGTTGCTGCGTATCATCGCGGGGCTTCTGCCGCCCACTTCAGGCGAGGTTATCTGGAAGGGCAAAAAGCTGGAAGGTCCGGCAGATGGCATATCCATGGTGTTCCAGTCCTTCGCGCTGTTCCCGTGGTTGACGGTGCAGAAAAATGTGGAACTGGGGCTTGAAGCCCAGGGCGTCCCGGCGACAGAACGTGAAAAGCTGGCGGAAGACGCCATTCACCTGATTGGCCTTGGCGGATATGAGAACGCCTATCCCAAAGAACTTTCCGGCGGGATGCGGCAGCGCGTGGGGCTCGCGCGCGCCCTTGTTGTGCGGCCCGACCTGCTGCTGATGGACGAACCCTTTTCCGCGCTGGACGTGCTAACAGCGGAAAACCTGCGCACCGACCTTGTGGAACTATGGGCGGAAAAGAAACTGCCCATCCAGTCCATCCTGCTGGTGACCCATAATATCGAGGAAGCGGTGCTGATGTGCGACCGCATCCTTATCTTCTCCTCCAATCCCGGAAGAGTGGCGTACGAACTGCAGGTGCCCTTCGAGCATCCCCGCAACCGGGAGGACATGGCCTTCCGCCAGTTCGTGGACCGCATCTACGCGCTCATGACCCGTCGCGCGCCGGTCGTGTCGGAAGCAGACATGACCGACCCGGACATGAAACACGTACAGATCAGCGCCGATGCCGTGGCTTTGCCGGTACTGCCGATCAACACCATTGTGGGCATGATGGAAACGCTGGCAGCCGACCCGCTGCATGGCCGCGCCGACCTGCCGCTGCTGGCCAGCCGCCTGCAGCTTGAGCTTGATGACCTGTTCCCATTGGGCGAATCCCTGCAACTGCTGGGCTTTGCCGAACTGGAGGACGGGGACATCCTGCTCACGCCCGAAGGCATGCACTTTGTCCAGAGCGAGCACGACATCCGCAAGACCATCCTGCGCGCGAGCATGCTGCACAACCTGCCCATGGTGCGCACCATCCGCGCGGTGCTGGACGAGCGGCCTAACCATCGCGCCTCCGCCGAGCGTTTCCGCGATGAACTGGAGGATAGCATGTCCCCTGACTATGCCCGCCAGACATTGCAGACCCTGATCGGCTGGGCACGCTATGCGGAACTATTCGATTTTGATGAGGAAGCTGACCAACTCTTCCTTGAGGATGAAACTGAATAAACGCGCAGGAAAAGTTTTAAGTAAAAGAAGTTTTTGGTGAAGCTTTTTTCAAAAAGCTTCAGAGAACGCCGCCTTTAAAAAAGGCAGCACCCCAAAATTTTTATTCTTTCCTGTTAACCCGCCGTATCCACCAACCGGTCACGGAACAGGCGACGCATCTTGGCAATCTTGGGCGGAATGACCGCGCTGCAGTAGGGATTGCCGGGATTACGGGCAAAATAATCCCGATGATAGTCTTCCGCTGGCCAGAAATGATCCAGCTGCACAATTTCGGTCACCAGTGGGTTTGGCCACACGCCTGCCGCTGCGATCTCGTCACGGATGGCATGGGCGGCCTTTTCCTGCTCCGCATCCTGCCAGAAAATGGCGGAACGGTACTGCGTACCCACATCGTTGCCCTGCCGATTGAGCGTGGTGGGATCATGCATGACAAAGAAAATGCGCAGCAGGTCGGCACACGATAGTTCCGCCGGGTCGAACGTCACGCGCACGACCTCCGCATGGCCGGTGCGGCCAGTGCAGACCTGCTCGTAAGTGGGATTAGGGGTCTGGCCACCGGCATAGCCAGGTTCGATTGCGTGTACCCCGCGCAGTTCCCTGAACGGGGCTTCGATGCACCAGAAGCAGCCCCCACCCAGCACCAGTGTCTGCAATGCCTGTACGGTCATGGCGGCGTCTCCTCCGCAGTTTGCTTGATGTTTGCCTGCTTCAGGCGATACGGGCCAACGCGGCCTGCAGGCGCGCGCGTTCTGCCATGAACGCATCCAGCCGTTCACGGTTCTCGACCACGACCTCGGGCTTGGCGCGGGCAACGAAATCGGCATTGCCCAGCTTGCGCTCGACCTTGGCGATCTCACCATCCACCTTGGTGCATTCCTTCTCCAGCCGCTGGCGTTCCTGCGCGATGTCGATAATGCCAGCCAAGGGAATAACCAGTGTCGCCTCATCCACCACCAATTGGGCAGCCCCCTGCGGCATGTCCCCTTCCAGCGGCAGCACTTCGGATACGCGGGCCATGCGGCCGATGGCTTCCGACCACTTGGCAGCCCGCGCCACGGTGGCGGGTGACGCATCGCGCAGCAGCACGGGGGCAAGGCGGGATGGCGGCACGTTCATTTCAGAACGCACGGTGCGGATGGCGCTGATGAAACGGATCAGCCATTCCATCTCATCCCGTGCCTGCGCAGCCCCATCCAGATGTTCGGGCTGCGGCCAGGGGGCACTCATGAGCGAGCCCTGCGCACCAAAGCCGAAATGCTGCCACAGTGTATCGGTCATGAACGGAGTGACGGGCTGCATCAGGCGCAGGATGGTGCCCAGCACATGGGCGGCCACCGCACGAATCTCGACTGCTTCCGCCGTCTCCCCCGCACCGAACACGGGCTTTGCGAATTCAAGGAACCAGTCACAGAAGCAGTTCCACACAAAGCGGTAGCAGGTGGCGGCATATTCATCGAAACGGAAGGATTCGAGCGCCTTTGTGGCATCCTCCACCGCCTGCGCCAGTTCAGCCAGCACCCACCGCCCCAGCGGGGACTGCACGCTGGCGGGGCTGAACCCCTTGACCGGAGCTACACCGTTCATTTCGCAAAAACGCGCCGCGTTCCATATCTTGGTCATGAAGGAGCGGTATTCCTCCACCCGCTTGCGCCCCAGCTTGACGTCACGCCCCAACCCGGTCAGCGCGCAGATGCAGAAACGCGTGGCATCGGCGCCATAGGTGTCGATCATCTCCAACGGATCAATGCCGTTGCCCTTGGACTTGGACATCTTCTGCCCGCGCTCGTCGCGCACCAGCCCATGGATGAAGACCTTGCGGAAGGGCACATCCTTCATGAAGTGCAGGCCCATCATCATCATCCGCGCAACCCAGAAGAAGATGATGTCAAAGCCGGTAACCAGCACATCGGTCGGATAATAGCGCGCAAGGTCAGCCGTTTTCTCGGGCCAACCAAGAGTGGAGAACGGCCACAGGGCAGACGAGAACCATGTGTCCAGCACATCCTCATCGCGCGTCAGCACCGTATCCTGCCCGTAATGGCGGCGGGCCTGCGTCGCCGCGTCCGCTTCATCATGGGCAACAAATACCTGCCCGTCCGGGCCGTACCATGCCGGGATGCGGTGCCCCCACCACAACTGGCGGCTGATGCACCATGGCTGGATATCACGCATCCAGGCATAGAAGGTGTTTTCCCACTGCCGGGGCACGAATTCGATCTGCCCGCTTTCCACTGCCTCGATCGCGGGGCCAGCCAGGGTCTTGGCATCGCAGTACCACTGCGTGGTCAGCCGGGGTTCAACCACGGCGCCACTACGTTCAGCATGCGGCACCTGATTGGTATGCGGCTCGATCTTTTCCAGCCATTCCAGGCGTTCCAGTTCGGCCACCATCGCCTTGCGCGCCGCATCGCGCGGCATGCCTTCAAGCGTACGGACAAAAGCGGGGTCGGCAAGGCCTGCCTCGGCGCACAGTTCGCCTTCAATTTCGGCAAGGGTAATACGGGCTTCTTCATCCAGCACGCTGGGCATGTCCAGCTTGTGGCGGCGGCCGACCTCAAAATCGTTAAAGTCATGAGCAGGCGTGATCTTGACTGCACCACTGCCCTTGGTCGGATCGGAATGCTCGTCGGCCACGATGGGAATACGGCGGCCCGTCAGGGGCAGAATAACATTTTTGCCTACCAGTTCAGCAAAACGCTCGTCTTCGGGGTGAACGGCCACGGCCATGTCACCCAGCATGGTCTCGGGTCGGGTCGTCGCGACCGTGATGGTGCGGCCCGGTATCCCCTCGACCGGATAACGGATATACCACAGGTTGCCACGGCTTTCCCGGTTATCGACTTCAAGATCCGAAATGGCGGAGCGGAAGGCGGGGTCCCAGTTGACCAGACGGCGGTCACGATAGATCAGCCCTTCGCGGTAGAGAGTGACGAACACTTCCTTCACCGCATCCGACAGGCCATCATCCATGGTGAAGCGTTCGCGCTTCCAGTCCAGCGAACTGCCAAGGCGGCGCAGCTGCTTTGTAATGCCGCCGCCGGATTCGGCTTTCCATTCCCACACGCGCCCGACAAAGGCGTCGCGACCCATTTCCTGCCGGGACGTACCTTCCTTTTGCAGCATCCGCTCGACCACCAGTTGGGTCGCGATGCCCGCGTGGTCGGTGCCCGGCTGCCACAGCGTGTCACGCCCCTGCATGCGCCGCCAGCGGATCAGCGTGTCCTGCAATGTCATGGTCAGGGCATGGCCAATATGCAGCGTGCCCGTGACGTTGGGCGGCGGGATCATGATGGTATAGGGCGTGGCCGGACTGCTCGGCTGCGCACTGAATGCGCCACTGGCCTCCCACAAGGCATAGAGGGAAGTTTCTGTCCCGTCGGGGGAGAACGACTTGTCAAGCATCACGAAAAACCAGATCCACCATAATCAGACGCAGGGCAGGACAATGCGCCCGGCCCAGCTCTGATATACCCTAAACCGGCGCGAAGGGAACGCCACCGACATAATCTTTATGTGCCCGTGCCCGATGGGAATGGCCAGCCCCCTTTCAGCGCCCCGGCTGGCTGGTGGCGTAATCGCTTATGCCCCACAGCCGGTCATGCACGGCGCGGTAATAGGCGCGCTCGTCATACAGCGGCACGTCAAGATTGAGGTCATGGGCGGTCAGCCTGCCAATGGCTGCGGTTGCCTGATAGGTGGACTGGACCAGGTTGCCTGCGCTGCGGACCAGCGCGATCTGGGCCTGGAGCAGGGTTTCCTGCTGCTGGAGCACCGCCAGCGTCGTGGTGGTGCCGACAATGGCCTGGCGCTGCATACCGTGCAGGGCGGTGGCATCGGCGGTCACGGCCTCGCGGTTGCTGTCTATCGCCGCGCGGTTGGCCTGCATACGCTGCCAGCTTGCCGCCGCCAGCTGGACGGCGGTACGGCGCTGCACATCAACCGCCTGTGCGGCTTCCGCCGCCTGCTGGCGGGCCATGCGCACGGCAGCGTATTCTCCACCGCCCTGATAAAGCGGGAGCGAGGCACTGACGACGGCATATTTGTTGTTGGCCAGCGAACGCCCCTCATCTTGATTGATGCCATGCATGTAGGCCGCCTGTGCGCTGATGGTGGGCATGAGGGCCGCAAAGGCCACGCCCACGGCATCTTTCTTCGATGCCTCATCAAACAGGGCAGCAACAACCTGCGGGTTGTTCTGCACCGCCATGGCCATGGTTTCCTGCTCGGTATGAAGCGGGAGCACCAGCGGCTGGGGCGGGGTCAGGTTATCGGGGGCGTCCGTGCCCACAACCTGGCGGTAGGTGGCGCGATCAGCCTGCAGCGTGCCTTCAGCCAGTTGCCGCACCGCCCGCGCATTGGCCAGCGCACCCTGCGCCTGCGCCACATCGGTATGGGTGATTTCGCCCCCGTGGGCACGCAGTTCGGTCGCGCGCAGCTGAGCGGCATAGACCTGCTCGTTATTGATGTCGATGCTCAGAATCTGCTCATCTTCAACCACATTGATGTAGGCATTGACCACATCGGTAAAAACCAGTTGTTCTGCTACGATCAGCCGCGCGCGTTCGGCCATGACCGCGTGGCGGGCCTTGTGCGTGGTGGCTGTGGTCTTGCCGCCGGTATAGATGGGCTGGGCAATGCTGACGCCACCGGAATAGCCGGGCGTGTCGTACTGGCGGGCGTACCCGCTTTCCCCCGCTGTGGGCGCCATGCGGGTCACGCCGGAATAGTAGGACATGGAGGCCGTGCCGGTAATGGTGGGTCGCCACCCACCCAGCGCCTGGGATACCTGCTCATCGGTTGCACGCAGGTTTGCCCGTTCCTGACGCAGCACCGGATTGGTCAGGTAGGCCGCAGCCAGCGCGGCCTGAAGGGTATGGGGCACCTCGGTGCCAGACGGGTCCATATGCGGCGTGCGCGCGAGCGCCGTGCCATAGCACAGGATGGCTGCGCTCCCCGTTCCGATTACCCAGTTGCCCTTCATTATCCCACCTGCCGCCTGACATACCATGTGGGGCCGCAACCCCATGGCGTGTCTAGCAGCCGGATATTGCCCCGGCGTTAACCGGGGCATGGGCTTCAGAACACGAAAGCCGGGGCCGGTTCCAGTTCCGGCAGGAGGGGTACGGCAGCATCAAACAGCCGTTGTACGGCCCCCCCCTGCGCCGTGGGCAGGACAAGACAGACCGATGTCACACCACCAACCGGGCAGATGGGGGCGACAACGCGCCCTCCTTTGGCCAATTGCGCCACAAGCGCCGGGGGAACCTGGCGCACCGCGCCGTCAACAAGGATCAGGTCATAGGGACCATCTGCTTCATCCCCCTTTATCAGTGGCCCGTTGCGCCACTGCACATCGGGTGCCTGCTGGTGGCACAGAACCTGCCCCAGATCCGCCAGACGCGATTCTGATTCCAGCGCCGTAACAGCAAGCCCCTGCCCCATGGCGGACAGCAGTGCCGCCAGATAACCCGTGCCCGCACCCACGACCAGAATCCGCTCCCCGGGCTGGATATCGGCCACCTGCAGCATACGGCCCGTTACGCGGGGTTCGGTCAGGTAACGCCCCTCGCCCAGCGGCAGATTCTGGTCGGCATAGGCAAAGGCTCGCAGCGCAGGCGGTACCGCATCCTCACGCGGTACTGCCCGCATGGCGGCGATCACGGCCGGATTGCTGACCTGTGCCGGGCGGATCTGTGCATCCACCATACGCTGCCGGGCGGCCACGGGATCAAGCGGGGCATAATCGGGGTCTGTCTTGTCCATAACATTTCCTTGAAGCATGGCACCAAACCGGGAACCTAAGATCTGCCGTTAGACCGGACGAGCGGCGTTTCCCGGCTTTATTTCATATTTATGCGCCCCTTTTACACGGAAACAACGCCCAACCTGCACACAACGGCTTGACCTGCGCCCCATTTCGGCAGATATACCCCCTGTGCCAGTGAGGTCTGGTGGCAGAATGGTGATGCAGCGGACTGCAAATCCGCGTACGTGGGTTCGATTCCCGCCCAGACCTCCAATCCTTCCTGACAGGGCAGGATAATAATTGACACAACCACCAAAAATATACCGTTTTAATCCCCATAGTTATGACAGGCTTGATGGGGTATCGATGCTAATGGATTCGGTAAACCTCTGGAATCCCCGTATAAGTATTGTAGCCTTGGACGGCCTTCATCTGCTTATCAAGCCAGACTACTCCCGCCTGGGGCATGTAAAATATCGGTTTGATGGATAAAGAGAGATTGTTGTCTGTCGGCGCATAATATCCAAGCGTTTCTATGACTGGATTACGGCAGACACGAGATAGTGCCTGGCTCAGAGCACATAACCGGAAGATGACGGTTACAACGAAACAGATGGCTAAGAAGAAGAGATCCGGGCATTTATCATAACGTGTTGCGACCAGTCTCCAATCCTTGATTCTTCTGAACATGGTTCCGATACGATTGCAGCAAAAAGCTTCACCAAACACTTTCTTATGATCATCCGGTCTGTCCCAAAGCAGATTTCCAGACAGTTTCTGACAGGCGCATTGCACAATTCTGTGCTCTTCGTGCGAAATTGTGTTGCCTTACAAACCCCTGATTTCAAAGCGACGTCTGCGGTCCGACACCTCCCGTCCGGGATATATGCCATAACAGCGGTACGGACATGATCCGGGCCATGGGGCAGAATGTATCCATGGCATGGTTCATCAGGCATATAGCCTTGATGAGCACGGCATTTGAAAACCATACAATCTATCAGATCCCCCACGACCAGCGGCACGGCCGGGTACACGACCTGTTTGCCGTATGGTTCAGCACCAACCTGACACTCCTGACCATTGTAACGGGCACACTGGGAACTGGCCTGTTCGGGCTGTCCTTTCCTCTGTCCATCATTGCACTAGTGCTGGGCAACATGGTGGGGGCCGTGGTCATGGCGCTGCATGCGGCACAGGGACCGATGCTAGGCGTACCACAGATGGTACAGAGCCGGGGCCAGTTCGGCTCCTTCGGGGCTATGCCCATTATCTGCCTTGTCGTGCTGATGTATATCGGTTTCGTGGCCTCCAACTTCGTGGTGGGGGGCGAAGCGCTTGATACTGCCCTGCCTGCCCTTGGCCACATGCCTGCAATCCTCCTCATCGCGCTGCTCAGTTTCGTGCCGTGCTGCATGGGCTACCGCATCATCCATGCGTGGTCCAAGGTGGTAAGCTGGGTGGCAGGCGGTGTAATCATGTACTGCCTGTGGCTGGGCTACCGGGCCCTCGCACCCGGCACGATGGCAGACATGCATGGTTCCGTTGCCGGGTTCTGCAGCACATTTACCGCCGCGGCCCTGTGGCAGATTGCCTATGCGCCCTATGTTTCCGATTCCTCGCGCTATCTTCCCGCCGATGCCCAAGGCACGCGCGCGGCTTTCCTGACCACCTATATCGGCTCCGTTACCGGCACCATCCTGCCCATGGTCCTGGGTAGCATGATCGCCCTGTATGCCCATGGCGCCCCGGTCGCCACGGTCATGGCTCACCTGGCAGGCGCATGGGCAACACCCGTGCTGGCCGTGCTGTCACTTTCCATCGCGCTGGGCAACGCCATGAGCCTGTATGGGGGGGCTCTGTCCGCCATAACCATAATCCAGACCTTTGCCCCCCACTGGCGCGCAGCCCTGCGCGAACGCACGCTGGTCACACTGGTACTGGTAGGTGCGGCATTGGCCATGGCGCTGGGCATGGCGGACAGTTTCCTGAAATCCTACGCCGCCTTTCTGGATCTGCTCATGGCGGTCATGGTGCCGTGGACCGCCATCAATCTGGCGGACTACTACCTGCTGCGCCGGGGCCAGTATGATGTGCCGTCCTTTTTCCGTCAGGATGGAGGCATATATGGCTACTGCAACATTCCCGCTCTTGGCGCCTATGCCATCGGGGTCGTGGCTGAACTGCCTTTCATGCAGAACGGGTTCCATAGCGGCTTCCTGGCGCGCGGACTGCATGGGGTGGACATATCATGGATGGTGGGGCTGCTGGTGACCACGGGTCTATACGTTCTGGCCAGTCCGCACCGCAACGCCCCTAACCGCCGGGCGTAACTGCGCCCACCAGCGCGGCTATACCGGGGGGGGTATGGCCTGCAGCAGGTCCCCTACGGGCTGGGCATGGCCCTGACCGCCAGCATGGAACGGCGGGTGGCAAACTGCGGGTAGGCACACAGCATGGCTTAGCTGTGACCCGGCGTTCAAACTCCGGCACGATGCGGATACCGCGCTGTGTCACGTATGCCACCAAAGCCTTCGCCTGCTGTTGGGTATAATACTGCTCTGCCCCCGCAACCTGCTGCAAGCGCGGGAACAGATGGCTTTCCACCCTGAATCCCTGCCCGTCGGACAGGTGCAGGTGTAGGTGCAGGACATTGCGCTTGGTGAGTTCCATCATGTCCAGTTGCCGCTCAAGAACCGCAATCGACACGAACCGCAAAATGCCCTGACCCGCAGGGCCGCTGCCTATTCCTGCCCTGCGCCACCGGTCCCGGACGGGCCACCATGGCACCAATATCGGATATGGCCGGAACTAAAAATACAACATGTGCGATAATTACAGATTCCCTGTTGGCAATACCCATGGTGGCAACGCGCCGCACCGCCCACCCCTGCATGGCCAGCAGGGTCACTTACGGATACCCATAGCCCGCACATCCCATCTCCTGCCTGCCCATCCACATACCCATGGTCAGGTCACGTTTGTGTCGGGTACCAGAGCCTGCTCCAACCCGCCCGCCAGTTCCACGCTCCGCCCCGAACTGCTATGGCTTGCCTGCTCATACAACAACAGAACAGGCTTTCGTACAATGCGCCTGCGCTCCCCATGGAAGCCTCATCTCCCTGCGGGCGACACACCCGTCGCCGAACGTCTGGCCGATGCGCTGGCCGGTGACATTCTGGATGCACGGCTGAACGCGGGCGACCGCCTGCCCGCCCATCGTGACCTTGCATGGCAACTGGAGATGGGGGTGGGCAGCGTGACCCGTGCCTATAGCATACTGGAACGCCGGGGGCTGGTGCGCAGCATACGCGGGCGGGGCACCTTCGTAGCCTTCCATGCCGGGGGTACGGGTTGTGTGATCGACCTGTCAGCCAATATGCCGCCCCCCATGTTCGGTGACCGCGCGCTGACCCGCACGCTCTCACGTCTGGCGCGCACGGTCGATCCCGCGCTGTTCAATGTCTACCCCCCCATTGCGGGGCACATCGAACATCGCCGCATCATGAGCCACTGGCTGGCGGAACTGGGGGTGGATATCGCGCCCGACAGGCTGCTGCTGGCCAGCGGCGCGCAGCAGGCACTGGGGGTGGCCCTTGCGGCAAGCAGGCAGGTGGCGTCCACTGTCCTGACCGAGGAACTGACCTATCCCGGCATGCTGTCCCTGCTCAGCCAAGCCAAGCTGCGACCGCAGGGGCTGGAAATGGATGCCTGTGGCCTACTACCCACGGCTCTTGAGCACGCACTGTCCCAGCATCCCCGCGGGCAATGCGTGCTGTATGTTACACCCACCATGCACAACCCCACCACCGCCACCATGGACCTGGCCCGCCGGCACGACGTGATACGCCTATGCCGCGCCCATGACGCCCTGATTATCGAGGATGACGTCTATCACTGCGTTGCAGATGACACGCTTCCCGCGCTGGTAACGCTTGCGCCGGAACGGACCTTTCATGTCAGCAGCCTGTCCAAAACCCTCAGTCCCGGCCTGCGGATCGGCACGCTGGCCCCCCCGTCCCCGTTCATGGCGGCAGCACGCGAGGCACTGTTCAACTCATCGCTCATGATCGCACCGCTTTCCTATGCCATGATGGCACAGTGGATGTTGGACGGCACGGCAGCCTCCGTGCGCCGCGCCCTGCGTACGGAAGCCCGGCGGCGCAGGGAACTGGTCATGCACCAGCTTGGCCCCCATGTTGTCCCACCGCGCTATGATGCCTTTCATGCCTGGATGCCCATGCCCCCCCGGCAGGCCAGGGCACTGGAGGAATCCGCCGCCCACCATGACGTAAAGGTGACACCCCTCACCCCGTTCATGACCAGCCAGCGCCTCACTGGCCATGCTGGCATCCGCCTGTGCCTTGGACCTGCCGCGCTGCCTGACCTGACGGAAGCCCTGCGCCGCCTGCGTGCGTTATGCACGGAGCAGGATAAAAGTGTCGCGTGACACTTTCTCGATGGAAGAAAAGTGTCACACCTGTCTATCATCCCTTCGCAATCACAGCATCCGACAGGTTTTCTTATGACGGACCAACCCATCACGGTCATAGCGACCCTGCGCCTTCGCCCCGGCCACGAACGGGCGGTGCTGGAGGCCATACGCCACTGCATTGCCGCGTCGCGGCTGGAAACAACCAATCTTTCCTATCAGTGCCATCGCGATACCAGTGATGGGGCCGTATTCGTGTTTGTCGAACGCTGGGCCAGCCCCGAAGCGCTGGCAGCGCATGAAACCACACCACATTTCCGCGCCATGGCAAAAGTATTTGAAACCGCACTGGCCGAACCACTGCGGGTTCATATTACCCATGAAATCTGATCCCGCCCCTCAACTTCTGGTCCGTCTGGCCACGGCACTGTTCCTGTCCTACATGGCGGTGGCGTTGCCACTGGCGGCCCTGCCGGTCGCGATCGTGCACTGGCCAGGCTATGGAAACGGGCTGGCGGGGCTGGCGGTAGGGATTGCGTTCTTTTCCACCATCCTCAGCCGCAACCATGCCGGCGCCTATGCTGATATGAAAGGCGGCCGACCATGCATGCGCGCGGGGCTTGCACTGTATGTCATGGCCAGCATGACTTGTCTCATGGCCGGACTGGTGCCCCTGCCCCCTGCCGCCCGCTACGGTATCCTGATCGTGGGCCGCCTGTTGCTGGGCGTGGGGGAAAGCCTGACTATTGTGGGCATGCTGGGCTGGGGTATCGGGCTTATGGGGCATGAGCGCGCGGGCCGTGTTCTGGCGTGGACCGGCGGGGCCATGTATGGCGCCTTTGCCGCCGGTGGTCCAGTTGGCCTGCTGCTGTATGAATATGGTGGTATCACGGCCCTCATGGCGGTATCGGCCCTGCTGCCACTGCTGGGGCTGGCGCTGGTGCAGGGTGTACCGGCCACCCCCACGCATGCGGGGGGCAGGCCGCCGTTCTGGCGCATACTGGGCACCATACGCTGGCAGGGCATGGCGGTTGCCTTGCAGGGCGTGGGGTTTGCGGCACTGGGCGCGTTCCTGCCGCTGCGTTTCATCCACGCACACTGGCCTTATGCCGGGCTGGGGTTGACCTGCTTCGGGGTGGCGTTCGTGGCCGGGCGCATCATCTGCGGGCACCTGCCCGACCGTATTGGCGGGCTGAAGGTGGCAATGTTCTCGCTCATGATCGAGGCGGCGGGGCAGTACCTGATCTGGTGCGCCCCCGGCCCACTGCCTGCGCTTGCAGGTGCGGTCCTGACCGGGGCAGGCTGTTCCATGGTTTATCCCGCGCTCGGGGTAGAAGTGGTACGTCTGGTGCCACCGCACATGCGTGGTACGGCACTGGGCGGGTTTGCCGCCTTTCAGGACCTGGCCTATGGCGCGACCGGCCCACTGGCGGGACTGCTGGCGGACCGCTTCGGGTATGACATTGTGTTCCTGCTTGGCGGCCTGTGCGCCACCGGTGGTGTGGCCATCATTCTTGCGCGGCTCACCACACACTGCACGGGGACCACGCCATGACCACGGGTTGCGTATATGTCTTGGGCACATGTGATACGAAGCTGGCCGAACTGACCTATATCCGCCAGATCCTGCTTGATGGCGGCATTACCGCGCGGATTGTGGATGTCAGCACCCGCAGCCATGCAGGCCATGCAGGCCATGCCGATATCAGCGCCCGCACGGTGGCTGCCTGCCACCCGCAGGGGGAAAGCCACGTATTCACGGGCCACAGGGGGCATTCCATTACCGCCATGGCGGAAGCGCTGCGCCACTACCTGGTTACACGCACGGACATGCGGGGCGTGATTGCCATTGGTGGATCAGGCGGCACGGCGCTGGTGGCCCCGGCGTTGCAGGCGCTGCCGCTGGGACTGCCCAAGCTGGTCGTGTCCACCGTTGCTTCGGGCAATACCGCGCCCTATGTGGGGGGAACGGATATTGCCATGCTTTATTCCATAACCGACATGGAGGGGCTGAACCGCATATCACGCATCGTACTGTGCAATGCCGCCCACGCCATGGCGGGCATGGTGCGCACGCCCTACCAACCCGTGGCCGACCCGCGCCCGGCCATTGGATTGACCATGTTCGGGGTAACGACGCCGTGCGTAAACCATATTGTCCAGCGCCTGTCCGACCGCTTTGACTGCCTTGTGTTCCACGCCACCGGTACCGGTGGCCGGGCCATGGAGCGCCTGGCGGATGCAGGTGTAATACACGGCTTTATCGACACGACCCTGACCGAGTTCTGCGACCTGGTGGCAGGCGGTATATTCCCGTGCGACAACGACCGTCTTGGTGCGGCGATCCGCACGCGGCTTCCCTATGTGGGGAGTTGTGGCGGGCTGGACATGGTCAATTTTGGCGCACGCGCCACCGTGCCCGAACATTACCGGGCGCGTGTTCTGGTCGAGCACAATCCCCAGATCACCCTTATGCGCACCAGTGCGGCGGAATGCCAGGCCATGGGTCACATGATCGGCCACCAGTTGAACCGGTGCGAAGGCGAAGTCCGTTTTCTCTACCCCGAAGGCGGATTTTCCATACTCGACCAGCCGGGTGCGCCTTTCTACGATCCGGCCGCGGATGAAGCCTTTTACGCAGCCCTGGTCGAAACACTGGAGCAGACCCCCAAACGCCAGTTGATCCGCCTGCCCCATGCGATCAACGACCCGGCTTTCGCCGACGCACTGGCGCATGAATTTTCATGCCTGTTTAAGGAGAATACAGAAAATGCCCCGCATCCCCCGCAGTGACATCCTTGCAAAATTCCGCACCCTGATCGCTGAACGCAAACCCATTATAGGCGGCGGTGCCGGTACCGGCCTTTCCGCCAAGTGCGAGGCAGCGGGCGGGATCGACCTGATCGTGATCTATAATTCCGGTCGCTACCGTATGGCCGGGCGCGGCTCGCTGGCCGGGTTGCTGGCCTATGGCAACGCCAACCAGATCGTGATGGATATGGCGCGCGAGGTCCTGCCTGTGGTGCCGCATATTCCGGTCATGGCAGGTGTGAACGGCACCGACCCGTTCGTGGATTTTGATGTATTTCTTGATGACGTAAAGCGTGTGGGCTTTTCAGGCATCCAGAACTTCCCGACCGTGGGACTGATTGACGGCACTTTCCGCAAGAACCTGGAAGAAACCGGCATGAGCTACAGCATGGAAGTGGATGTGGTGGCCCGCGCGCGCCACAAGGACCTGCTGACCACGCCCTACGTATTCAACGAGGCGGAAGCAGTGGATATGGCCAAAGCTGGCGCCGATGTGCTGGTGGCGCATATGGGCCTGACCACGGGTGGGGCCATCGGTGCGGAAACCGCGTTCACATTGGAAGACGCGATTACGCGCATCAACCAGATTATCGAGGCCGCGCGCAGCGTGCGCCCCGACATCATCACCCTGTGCCATGGCGGCCCAATCGCCATGCCGGCGGATGCGCAGAAAGTGCTCTCCGCCTGCCCGGACTGCCACGGTTTTTATGGTGCTTCCAGCATGGAACGTCTGCCGGTCGAGGTAGCCCTGACCGAACAGACGCGCAATTTCAAGGCCATGACACGCTGAACATACGGACTACTGAACAGAGAAAATTTTTGGTGAAGCTTTTCTCAAAAGCTTAAAAAAATCCGCCTTTTTGAAAAAAGGCGGCATCCAAGACCTTTTATTCTTTCTCAGTTCTTCAGTCATTGCGGCCAAAGGCCGGACGGGTCGCCTCAAACAGGAACCACGTCCGGCGTTCGGTCTCGTCAATCCAGTTCTCCAGCAGGCTGGCGGTCGCCACATCATTGCCTTCGTCACATAACGCATGCACCGCGCGCAGGCGGGCGGTCAGGGCAAGATTATCCTCACGCAGTTCGGCCAGCATGTTCTCGGGTGTTACGTATTCGGCATCGTTATCGGCCACTGCGGTCAGGCGGGCAATTTCACCCACGGAATGCAGTGTATTGCCCCCGATCTTGCGCGCACGTTCGGCCATGGGGTCGGTCATGGCGAAGATCTGCTCGCCCTGTTCGTCCAGCAGCAGGTGATAGTCGCGGAAATGCCGGCCACTCATGTGCCAGTGGAAATTCTTGGTCTTGATATACAGCGCGAAAACATCTGCCAGCGCCACTTTCAGGCCGGCCGCAATCTCCCGCACGGCCTCGTGCTTCAGGTCTGTAGGCGTGCCCAGATAGGTCTGGACATGCGCCCGGCCCGCTTCTTTTTCCGCTGCCTTCCTGTTTACCATCATTATCTCCACTATACTGTAACTGACCTGAAAACCGGGTACACGGACACTGCCATGATCCCGCCGGTAAGGACCTGCGTCTGGCATATGCATGCTTAACGCACCTCCACCCGCAAGTTGCATGGGCGTGATCGCTGCCCTGCGTTGGTACGCGATGGCTTTGTATTTTTGTAGTTGCAATTGATATTCGTTTGCAATATAAAAAAAACACTCACGGCATTCCTAGACAGTTTCCCAACCGTCGATTTCCCAGCACCAGGCCGTGAAAACTCATGCGGCATCGCCAGCATGCATGGCGATGCCGCTCTTCTTTTTTTCATGCAGGGATCATGTCCATCATGAGTGAAACAACAGGATGCTCGGCCGACTGGCACCTTGCACATTCCGCCCCCACCCGGTTCCTCCGCTACCTTGACCCCAACCGCCCCTTTGCCCGGCAGATCAACATGCTGTCCGGGCGCTTTCGCGATGTACAGGCCCTGTGCAACGGGGGCATACATTCACCGGAACTGACACACCTGCGCAACGCGCTGGCGTTCCACCTGGTCAAGATGTCGCGCTGGTGGCGCTTTGATTTCTGCCCCCGTGGGGTTGTTGGCACACGCAACCCGCTTTTCCTGACTTATGTAAAAGCCCATACCGAACGCGTAGCGCAGGACGAGGCCCTGTTCGACCTGTTCACCCTCCAGCGCTACATGCATGCAGGCGACGGCGGGCATATCCTTGTGCTGGGACGTGATACGGAGGCTATAGCGGGCATATCCGTCCTGTATGGCGTGGACGGGCAGCGTAACTTCCGTTTTGCCACCGGTTCCGCCGGGGCCGAACCGTTATGGAACGAGGAGCCCCACCCGGATTTTACATCAGCCTGGCTGGCGGCGCAGGCCATGCAGGCCCTGATCCGTGATGACAATACTGACCTGCACGAATACAGGACCGCCCAGCGCGAACATCTATGGGCACGAGGATGGCACCAGCAGCATTTTCACCGCAGTGGCCGGTTACCCCTCATCCGGCTTTATGCACAGGCCCATACCCAATGGCAGAACTGCCACTCCACTTTTGGGAAGGCGGAAATGAAGACCATTGTGGAGCGATTGGCCTTTGAACTTTCACGTACGGCCTTTGAGCGGCACATGACGGTTGCGGACCTGATTGAGGAAAGTGATATGCTTGCCATCAACCTGCGCTCGGCCAACATGATCAAGCAGCGCGCCCGGGCTTATGTTGCCACCTGCATGGACCCCATAGCTCGACCCGAAATGGATATTCTGCTGGACCGCGTGGTCTCCTACATACCCCGCCGCTGCCCCTGATGAACAGAATGGCCAAAAGACAGGAACCCGGCACAGCCAGGGGCCATGTCGGGTTCTTTCATGCCTTTTATCGCGCAAATGCGTTACTGCGCGGTATAGCCACCATCAATGACCAGTTCGCTGCCGGTCATGAACTTGGATTCATCCGAGGCAAGGAACAGGATGCCATAGGCAATATCATCCGCCTCTCCCAAATGACCAAGCGGGTGCAGGTCAATCAGCTTCTGCCGGGCGGCCTCCTGGTCTGGCGTATCGGCTGTCAGGCCCTGGACCATGGGGGTCCAGATATAACCGGGATGGACGGAATTAACCCGGATCCTGTAACCTGAACGCGCGCAATGCAGGGCGGCGGACTTGGTGAACAGCCGGACACCCCCCTTGCTGGCATTGTAGGCGGCAAGGGTCGGATCGCCCACCAGCCCTTCAATGGATGAAAGGTTGATGATCGATCCCCCGCCCTGCGGCTTCATAGCCTCCACGGCGTAACGGGTTCCCAGGAACACACCATCAAGATTGACCGCCTGCACACGCCGCCAATCCGCCAGGCTGGTTGACTCCACCGTACCGGTATAGGCAATACCGGCATTGTTGACCGCAATGTCCAGCCGCCCGAAGCGGGCCTTGATCGCGGTCATGGCCTTGCTCCAGTCTTCCTCCACCGTTACGTTGAGGGACACGAACAGGGCTTCGCCGCCTGCTGCTTCGATTTCGGCCACCACGGCATGGCCTTCCTGCTCCTTCATGTCAGCAACGACCACTTTCGCGCCCTCACGGGCAAGCAGCAGGGCCGTTGCCTTGCCAATGCCCAGTGCTGCCCCCGTAACCAGAGCTACTTTTGCCGATACACGTCCCATCATGCTCTCCTTGATATCCGAATCTTGTGAACTCAACAGGAAAACCCTGCCCCATCCATAAGCAGGCAACACTGATCCAACCCCGACATTACCGTTTTATGATGCTGTCGGCGGGCAACCCTGCCATTCTGAAAAACAGGAAGCAGGACAGGCGTTCAGAATTCACCCGTGGCGATCTCCATCAGAATGCGCCCCAGTTCGGTCTTGATCATGCGCTGGGCATAGGCTTTCAGTTGGGCGGCATCGATAAAGCCCATGCGGAACGCGACCTCGTGCGGGGAACCGACCAGCAGCCCCTGCCGGGACTGGATGGTGTTCACGAACTGCCCGGCCTCCATCAGGCTGTCAGGCATGCCGGCATCAAGCCACGCACAGCCACGCCCAAGGCGCTGCACATGCAGATGACCCTTTTGCAGGTATATCCGGTTCAGATCGGTAATTTCCAGTTCCCCCCGCGCCGAGGGCCTGAGGCTGCGCGCATATTCGCGCACCTTGCTGTCATAGAAATACAGGCCCGTTACGGCCCAGTTGGATTCAGGATCGGTGGGTTTTTCGACAATATCGTGCGCATGACCATCCTCGCCAAAGCTGACCACGCCATAACGCTCGGGATCACGCACCTGATAGGCAAAGACCGTAGCCCCCACAGGGCGGGTTGCGGCGGCGCGCATCTGCTTGCCCAGATGGTCGGCGAAGATCAGGTTATCGCCCAGCACCAGCCCACAGGGCGCATCATCCAGCCAGTCATCGGCTATGACGAAGGCTTGCGCAATGCCATCGGGCGATGGTTGTTCACGGTAAGTGAAGGTAACGCCCATATCCGACCCGTCACCCAACAGGCGCCGGAACTGCGGCAGGTCAGCCGGGGTGGAGATGATCATAATATCCCGTATGCCCGCCAGCATGAGGGTGGAAAGCGGGTAGAAGATCATCGGCTTGTCATAAACCGGTAGCAACTGCTTGCTGACCGCCAGTGTCATCGGATGCAACCGCGTGCCCGACCCACCTGCAAGCAGGATACCCTTAGTCGGCTTCCGGGGTGTGTTTTCGTTCATGCTGCTGTTCCCATCGTCTTTCCTGCCTGCCCCAAACGCTGCCCACTGTAGCGTGCGGCGCGGATGGCTTCCCACCAGTCCCGGTTATCAAGGTACCACTGCACGGTACGGCGGATACCGTGTTCAAAATCATGCCGTGCGCGCCACTCCAGTGCCTGCTCGGCATGGGATGGATCGATCTCGTAGCGGAAATCATGACCCGGCCGGTCCGTTACATGCCGGATCAGGCGCGCATGGGGGCCTGCCGGGTCGGGCTGCAATTCATCAAGAATGCCACAGATCGCCTGCACCACTTCCATATTGGTACGCGGCTGGCGCGCCCCTATGGCATAGGTCTCGCCCGGTTGGCCGCGTTCCACCGCGCGCACCAGTGCCTCGGCATGGTCTTCCACGAACAACCAGTCCCGCACGTTCTGCCCGGCACCATAGACCGGCAGTTCCTGACCTTCGATGGCGTTTATGGTGACAAGGGGGATCAGCTTTTCGGGGAAGTGCCAGGGGCCATAATTGTTTGTGGTATTGGTGACAAACGTGGGTAGCCCGTAAGTATGGTACCATGCCCGCACCAGATGATCGGATGAGGCCTTGCTGGCTGAATAAGGGCTGCGCGGGTCATAGGGGGTCTGTTCGGTAAAGGGTGGATCGCCGGGCTGGAGTGCCCCGAACACCTCATCGGTGGAAATGTGATGGAAGCGAAAGGCCTTCTGCCGCGCCGCATCCAGCCCTGACCACCAGCGCCGCGCGGCTTCAAGCAGGGTATAGGTGCCAACAACATTTGTGTTGATAAAAGTACCAGGCCCGTCAATTGAGCGGTCAACATGGCTTTCCGCGGCCAGATGCATGACGGCATCAGGCTCAAAGGCAGTAAAGATGCGGTCCATGGCGTCGGCATCCGTAATATCGGCAACGTCCAGCCGGTAGCGGCTACTATCGGTTGCCATCTGCGTAGACTGCTTGCTGGCCGCATAGGTCAGGGCATCCACATTCAGGACTTCATGCGCGGTCTGGCTGATCAGGTGCCGCACGACCGCCGAGCCGATGAACCCGCACCCGCCCGTTATCAGTATACGCATTCCTTGCTTCCTTCCTCCCTGGTGCCGTTACACGTTGCCCCACCCGCGCATGACAGGGGAGCGGGACCGTTGCCGATCAGGGCCGGGCCGAGTAACGACAGGCAAACCTGCAATATAAAAGCACCTTACTATTATAAAACTGCAATATGTCTTGTGTGTGTCAGAAATATGGGCATCGTGCTCCTGGTCGCTCAAAACGGTAACGTATGAGGGATGTAGCAGGAGTACCTCAATAAAACGTTCATGCCGCCCGTTGCGCGCTGGCATGGGCATCACGCGCCTCAAGCCACTGCATGACACGCCGACCCAGACGCTGCGATGGCCGTTCAACCAGATGGTAGCACACCGTACCCGTCAGCAGGCACAGGGCAAATATTGCCATCGTTGCTGCCATACCGCCGATAAAACCCAGGTTACGCAACCATTCACCCATGGCCCAGGACAGGATGCCGATAATCAGGTAATGCGTCAGATAGAACGAGAACGATATCCGCCCCAGCCACATGACCGGCCCGGATGACAGGACCGTATTGATGACCCCACGCTGGTAAGCCAAGCCAAACACAAGGGCCGTGAAACCGAATACATCACACACCGGCAGCACCGGAAAGAACAGTGTCAGGACAATGAAGGCAACGGCCCCCATTGTAATGGCCGCCCCGTAGCGCTCCGTATCCTGCGGGGCAAGGTGGTAGGCACGATACAGTACAATCCCCGCAGCAAAGCAGAAGAACATGCGAATGGCGCCAAACGTGCCGGTCGGGTTGTTATTGGCATGATGGCAGGCAAACAGAATGACCACCAGCGTGCCAAGACTGGCCACGCACAGCATCACGGCATGGCGTACGCTTGCAATGCGCATGGCCGCCATGGCAAGCAGCGGGAACGCGATATAACCCAGCACTTCCGCGCTCAAGGTCCATGATACGATGTTCCACTCCCCCAGTTTCAGCACAGTCCAGGTCTGCACAAGCAGCAGGGTCTGGACAAAACCGGGAATGGACAAGTTATGCGCGCGGTAGGCAAAGGCAGGATCGGTGTAATGGCGCTGCATGGCCACATAACCCGGCGCAAGCAGTACAAGAGGCACCAGGGCAAGCAGAACAAAAGTATTTAAGGGATAGACACGAAAAAACCGGACAATAAAGAAATCGCGGATGACAGGCCAGCGTAACTGCGTGAACTGCCCCTCATGCACATGCATGAGGATAAAACCCGACAGCACGAAAAACAGGTCAACCCCGCGAAAACCGTTGAACAGGAACAGCGAGTGCATCAGCCACGGCTGGTGCAGCATATCAGCAGCAAGACCGTAGAAATGGGTCATGAACACCCATAGCGCCGCAACACCGCGCACACCGGTCAGGCTGGGGATGGAACGGGCCCTGGGCATGTTATCCCCTTGTTGCATATTGGTTCAGGTTTTAGAAAAATCTTTCGCCAATCGTTACGACATCACCGGGCAGCAGTTCAGTCTCACGCGTGATACGGCCTTCATGCGCGGGATTGTTCAGGTTTTCATGGCGCACATCGGTCGCATGTGCGGTGATGGCGCGGTAGGTAAACCCGCCCGCCAGTGCAACCGCCGTGAGCATGGTCATGCCCGGCTGGTAAGGATACTGCCCCGGATGATTGACCTCACCGAGGATATAGATGGGCCGGTACTGCGCCACCTCCACCGAAACACTGGGCTGAAACAGGATACCCTTGCTTTCCAGACTGGAGGAAATGCGCTGCGCCAGATCGCGTGGCGCAGCCCCTGCCGCTGACACCACACCCAGTAATGGAAAGTCGATGTTGCCGTTGTCACTGACGGTAAAGGTATTGCTCAACTGCGGGTCGTTATAGGTAATGACGCGCACCTGATCACCCGGCCCCAGATGGTAGGCGCGCGTATCAACCGGTGCGAAGGACTGTTCCCGCGCCGATGCACATGAACCCAGTGCCAGCAGGGTTGCAGCGGCGACTGCCTGCATCATTCCAGGCCGACACGTACTCCGTATCATTGCAAACATGGCCACTCCCAAATCATTGTAATGCGACTTTCCCCGTTCTGTTGGCTCGACGGGCCTCTCCCTAGCCAGAGAAGGAAAAGCCCAATAGTACCGTATTGCTTGTAAACGTCGAAAGGCGTCCGGGGATGTTCAGATAATTCACGTTTCCGCCCGATGTAGCGTTATTGACATAGTTATAGGTAAGGGACGCACGGATATGGCGATCAATGTTCCAGAAGACCGATCCGCCGAAATGGATCTGCTTTTGCAGCCGACTGCCCGTCAGTGTTGTGGTGGCATCGGCAAGCTGTGTTGCGGACTGGGTATCACTCTCCCCGAACTCGCCATAAGCGCGCAGGAATACGTTATGGCGCAGTTCATGGTCCCATTGCAGGCGCACGTCGGTAATGACCTGGTTACGGGCAAAGGGGGTTTCGGGGTCGCTCAGGTGGCGGCCTGCCGTCAGGTTGACCGTATCGATCCTGCGCGGCATCCACGATACATTGACCTCAAACGTAGGCGTGCTGACCGGCGGGCTGTAGCCATTGGCGAAGCTGCGCGTCTCACCACCCACCAGCAGGCGATACTGCCAGACCTGCCCGCTGCGAAAATCCACCCCGACAAACCCCGCCCCATCGGCATAGTTGTTGGTCGATGCCTGGACCGCCGCATCATACTGGGCGGCGGAACCGCGCAGCACAACAACAGCCGAGTTGCCCGGCGAGAACGCGAAGCGCGAGGTCAGCGACCCCGTTTCCACCTTGTGGCTGATGGTGCCGTAATCAATGGAAATCGGCCCCGGTGCGGTCCCGAACGAAAAGTCCTGATAATCGAAGGCGGGGATGAGGCTGAAGCGCCCGAACACCTTGGTATAGGTCAGGCGCCCGTCATTGACCTGGTAGGGCACGGGATAGACCACGCCGTACACACCCAGATTGGTTGCGGAAAGGTGATACTGATAATGCGAAAAAGCAGCGCTGAGCGTGTCATGCCCCAGGTTGAGCGATCCACCAATGCTGCCATGCCAGTTGGTGTAGCTGGCAATGGACTGGGTGGGATAGCGGTGATCATCCATCCCCACCGAAGCCCCCAGCGCATGCCGGCGCCAGCGTGAATTGGCGCTGACATTGGCCGAAGTCTGCACTGCCGGGCTACCCGAACCAGGAATACCCAGCGTGTTGGTGTTGTAGCCCACGTTTTCCGATGCCGTCGGGCGCAAAAGCCAGCTGCCCAGTCCGATGCCGTCGCTCTGCTGGCCCATCATCTGGCGGGTCACAACCGAGCCGGTCATGTCCGTGGCATACCCCGGCACATCAGAAGGAAAAAGCTGCTGGATCAACTGTGCATGCGCCTTGCCCGCATGCAGCCCAATCCCCAGCACCATTACACCGACGGGTCCCCACGACAGACAACGCCCCACCGTGCCGTTGCACCGCAACTGCCTGACCTTCATACTGCATCCTAACCTGTGATCGTAACACGGGGATTCCCCCCCGCCCGCTGGACAAACCGGTGCACGATATCATGCAAGCCCGGGTCCAGCCGGTATGCAGCAAAAGCCATGGCAAGTCCCGCTACCGTGGCTGCACAGGCAGAGACCACAAGGCTCATGGGAACCAGCAGACTCAAGATCAATGCCCCTGTCATGATTATCATTCCCGGCACAAGCCGCCAAGTCTGCCTGGAAAGGCAATCCGACAGGAGATAAAGGGCAATTAAATTAATTGTGACCCGTAATGTCCACGCAGCGGCCGCACCGGGCAGTCCCCACCATTTGATGAACAGCCACAGCACGCAGAAGAAAGGCAGGATCTCCACCATCGAGACCTTGGCCGTGACATGCGGCCGCCCCTGTCCCTGAATCAGCCCGTATGGCAGGAAAGCAATGCCGTTGGTCCAGGCCCCGAACATCAGGATCTCGGCCACAGGGCGCGAGACATCGGCAAAATTCCCGCCCACCCACATATGCAAGAACGCCCCGGAAAACAGGATACCGGGCGCGCAGATCATGCCAAACCCGTAGGTGAGCGAGGCCGTGGCCCGGCGGGTCAGGTCAACCGCCTCCGCCCGGTTGGCGCGCGACAGGCGGGGAAACAGCGTCCGGGCAAGCGCCGTGGCCACCACCTGCGAGCGCATGGCCAGATTCATGGGCACCGTGTACTGCCCCACCGATGTCACCCCCAGCGTCGCACCGATGATAAGCTGGTTGGATGTATCGAGCAGCGGGTTGATCAGGCTGGAAATACTGACCCATGACCCGTAGCCCAGCAGGCGCTTGAGCCATGTCACGTCATAATCCAGCGGGCGGATCGGCCATTCCAGTGTAATGACCACACAATAGGACAGCATGATCATACCCAGCCGTGACAGCACGATGGCCGGAAGGACAACCGTAAGCTGCGGCCCCCACAGATAGATGCAGATCAGCGGAATGATCTGCCCCGCCATGGTGGTGCTGGAATTGAGCATGTTGGACAGCAGAAAGCGCTCGCGCGATTCCAGCGCCCCCGTGGCCACGCCATTGATCATACCCAGCGGCAGCATGACCGCCATCCATGGATAGGCGTGGCGGGTTTCAGCCAGCAGGTCAGGCGGAATGCGTACGAAGTGCATCAGCACCACATCACCGATGGGGTACAGGATCAGCCCCCCCAGCGCGCCAAGGCCGAGGTTGCTGTAAAAGGCCGTCATCAGCACGGGTGAACGCTCGCGCGCCGTGGCATGACCCAGTTGCGCCAACGCATTGGCCGAAGCCCGCGACAGGCCGAAATCAAGGAACCCCAGGTATCCCAACAGGATCCATGATATCGCGACAATACCGTACCGGTCCGTGCCAATCAGGTGCAGGTAGAAGGGCACCGTGCCCAGCGAGACGATAATGGGGAAAATGGAACCGAAGACGTTGAAGAGGAAATTGGTGGAAAATTTGCTCTGTGCCATTACTCCGCCCCTGCTGTAACCATGGCGGACCGGGGCCGGGAGCGGCCAAGGACCTGCTGGTAGACACGCACATATTCCTGGGCCACGCTGTTCCAGTCGTACCGGCTGGCCACATCCATGTTGCGTGCCCGCATCGTGTCCGCCGTTTGGGGCAGGGAGGCGGCAAGGGCTTCCACATCCCGCGTGCCGGGTGCCAGATCATCAGGGTTGATCATCACCCCCACCGCCCCCTGCTGCATGAGGCGGACAAACGGGGTAATCGTGCTCAGGATCGGCACAAGGCCAGCCGACATGGCCTCGACCGCCGCCAGTCCGAAGCCTTCATGCGCGGAAAGGCAGCCAAAGAAACTGGCCTCCCCCATCAGGTCGCGCAGTTCCGCATCACCAGGCCCGGATACGATCCGCAGGCTGTCCGCAATGCCACAGGCACGGGCCTGCGCGCGCAGGTCATCGGCAGTCAGGTTGGAATCCTGTCCCGCCACAATCAGGTTCCACTTCGGGTTGTCACGCCGCAGGCGTGCGACAAGTTCAAATAGCAGGTTCAGCCGCTTGTGGATGGCAAACCGACCGAAGGCAAGGATGGTATGGTTGGGTGTGCGCGACGCCGCATCGCGGAAGCGGGTCTGGTTAATACCGTTCTCGATTGTCTGCAGCCGGCCTCTGGCAACCTTGCTGAACATGTCGGCATCGCTGTAGCTGCACGCCACGATGCGCGAATAGGCACGGACCGAGATGGGGGTAATGGTGCGAAACCAGATCTCTTTCACCCGCCGCAGCGCCCCGGTGTGGAAAAAGCCGCCATGAGTGGAAGCGATCATGGTCTTGCGATGAAATGGCCATGTCCAGGCCAGGAAATCAAAGAAGAAGTCGATCGCGTGTACATGCAGCAGATCAAAATCACGGATATGGCGCAGCACTTCGGGTGCAAGCGGGTAACGTGTAGAGCCACGCCACGCAATGCGGGTAACGGGTATGTCATCGACCATATCACGATGCGGCAGCTTTCCGGGACGACCAAAAACGCTGTCGAGTGTCAGCACCTGGGCATCCACCCCCAGATTCTGGCGCTGGCTGCGCGCAAGGTTAAGCACAGAATCTTCCAACCCACCGACAGAGGGACTGAACTGACGGCAAATATGCAGGATCTTCAATTTTTCATCCCCCTCGTTCATTTCTCGTCAAAACGGTTCAGGATCTTGATATCCCGGTTGCCGTAGCTGTAGCCCATCACGTCCATGGCGTTGTCCTCCACCATGGTAGCCACCACGCCAGCCAGTGGCGCGCCACTGGTTTCCAGTCGCTCAAGGCAGGCCATGACGGCCCGCTGTGTCGTGCTCTTCCATCGGCACACAAAGATCACCTGATCGGACATGTTGGCGTGCACCAGCGCATCGCTCAGCCCCAGCAGCGGCGGACAGTCGATGATGATCAATTCATACGACCGCTTGAGTTCCACCAGCATGGCGCGCAGGCGGCGGATCTCGACAGGGCTGAAGGCATGTTCCATCGTGCGCCCGGCGGGAATGTAGTCAAAGCCGGTATCGGGGTCGGTGCGTATGACATCCTCCACCCGCGCGCCGGTAGTCACAAGGTCGCTCATGCCCAGAGAGGGACGGCCGGTTGTCACATCAGTCAGATACTGGTCAAGCATCCCGCGCCGGTGGTCCGCATCGATCACCAGCACCTTCTGCCCCCCCCGGCGGGCGACGGTGGCCATCCACAGCGCCAGCGTGCTCTTGCCTTCTTCCGGCCCGGCCGAGGTAATGGCAAGGCAGAGCGGCTGACCCCCGTCATGCACCCGCATGGACAGTTGCATGACCAGACTGCGCACCGCTTCCGTGGCGCGGGAATAGGGGTGGTCGATCACATGCCGCCGCACGCCCTGCTCGGTACGGGCGCGCACCTTGGGTATCACGGCCATAAGGGGCAGCGGTACGGCGGCGCGCAGGCGCTCGATCTCGGTAAAGCCCGCAGTAAAGTAATCACGCAGCAGCACGATGCCAGCACCCGCGGCAAGGGCCACGGCCACAAGACCCATGCCGATTTTCTTGCGGTTGGGGAAGCTGGGCACATCAGGAGCCGAAGCATGCGAGACAAGCGAAATGGGCGGCTGCAGCAGGGCTGCGCGGTCAACCACTTCCTTGGCATGTTCAAGGAAGGTTTCATATACCGTGCGCGCACTCTGCGCTTCCTGGTCCAGCGTGCGGTATTCGGCCTGGGGCGCGCTCTGCCCACCTGCCTTCTGGCGCAGCAGGTCAAGGTTCTCATTCAGCCGGTCCACTTCCGCCCTGGCGGAAATCTGGTCTTCGCGAATGGAGTTCAGCGCCGCCTGTGTCTCGGCCGCAAGGCTTGCGCGCGTGACGGCAATCTGCTGGTCCAGCGCACGCAGGCGTGGATGCTGCGGGCCATAGGTTGCGGCTTCCTCCTGCCGTGTGCTCTGCAACTGCATGAGCGCATTGGCGGTGCTGACAAGGAGCGGCTCCTGCGATAGGGCAACTGCCGCTCGCGCATCCCCGCGTGAGGCGGCGTCACGCAGCGCGTCAGCTCGTGCCTGGGCTGCGGCAAGGCGTCCCTGCGCCTGGCTGAGATTGGCTGCCGTATCAGCAATCTGGCGTTCGATCAGCGGGCTGGACGTGCTGCCCTCACTGGTGTTGGTCAGGCCATGGGCGGTATCGAAGGCATTGGCCTTTTCCACCGCATCCATCCAGCGCTGGCGCAGTTCGGCTGTGCGGCTGTCCAGCCAGGCGGCCACGCGGTTGATGTCCGCCGTCTGGCGCGCAAGGGCCAGGCGCTGGTAATTCGTCACCACCGCATCCGCCAGGGCGGCGGCGCGCGCGGCATCGCCATCGACCACGTTGATGTCGAGGATCTGGGTATGGGCCTCGGGTATGACGGTCAGGTTGTTGAGGAAGGCATCCTCATCCCGCGCATGCTGCACGGCCGGATCGACCTGTTGCTGCGCGCGGCACAGGAAACCGGCCCCCATGTGGCACAGCCTGTCCCGTATACCGACATGCTGGGCCGCAGCCGGTGGGGGCAGTTGCGCCAGAACGGCGGCGGCCACATTGCGCGAATGAATCATCGCCGCCTCGGTCTGGACCAGCGAGTCATCCGGCGGGGCCTGGTTCTGCTGCTGGCCATTGGGGGCCAGTGGGTCCTGCTGCGCGCGGCCAGACACCACAACCGTGGCGGTGGCTGTATAGCGCGGTTTGAGCGTGAGCATGACCGCCGCCCCCGCAACAAGCACGCCAAGCACAGTCATTACAAAAAGGAAGCGGTGCCGCAGGAAGGCCCGCAGCGTCTGGCGTATGACAAGACCCATGTCCTGCGCTGTCCATGACATTGAAGTGGCCCGTCCCTGTAAGGAAACATAATTCATGCCGATTACCCCGCCAGCTTGCGCGAGAGGGACGATGCTGCCCCGCCACGGCCCTTACGCAACAAGTAAACAAGAACGTAAAAACCAAATACAGGCAGCCCCAGCAGGTAACGCCGCCACAGCCTGCGTGGTTCACGCACCAGACGCACAAGCCATTCAAGCCCCATGTTCGCCACCCACCGGGGCGGGCGGTGCACATGCCCCGCCGCATGGTCCACCAAGGCGCCTGCCGTCAGCATCACACCTGTGGGAATATGGTCCATATTATCGCGCAGCCAGCTTTCCTGGCGTGGCATGCCCATGGTCAGCAGAATGATGTCGGGCCGGGTTTCCAGCACGCGCTCAAGCAGTTGTATTGATTCACGCGAACCGGGAGTCTGGTCAAAAAAGCCATGCTGGGTGCCTGCCGTGCGCACACCATAGCGTGCGGAGAACGCACGGGCCGCGTCCTCCACCACACCCGGCTTGCCCCCGATCCAGAAGACAGATGCATCCCCCCCCAGCCGTGACAGGACGGGACCGATCCATTCCGGTGGTGTAGTGCGCGGCAGGCGCCGGCCGGTCAGCACCATTGCGGCAAGCTGCACCCCTGCCCCGTCACAAAAAGCAATATCAGCCCGCCGGAACAGGGTACGCAGCCAGCCCTGGCCCTGCGACACGACGGCCATATGGGCATTGGCATTGACGATGACCATTTTCTGTCGTGCCCGCACGGCACTGATCACACGTTCTATGATCTCATCACGCGAGATGTCACTCAGGGGCAGGCCCATGACATCGACCACCGTGTTGTCCACCTTTATTTCAGTATTTGCGTTCATTTTGAATACACCGTTCATCATCTGGAGAAATTGAGAAATCAGAATGCATTCCGGCTGAAAATTTCGCGCTTCACGGTCAGGAAAATGATCTTGATATCCAGCCAGATCGACCAGGCGCGTATGTATTCAAGATCCAGCACGACACGGCGGCACAGATCATCGCGCGTGACCAGTTCACCGCGCGACCCGTTGATCTGCGCCCAACCTGTAATGCCGGGTTGCACCCGGTGGCGGGCTACGTATTCTTCCATTGCCTCATGCAGGAGTTGGCCGCCAGCGCGTGTCTGCGGTGCGTGCGGGCGTGGGCCGACAAGCGACATCTCGCCACGCAGCACATTAAAAAGCTGGGGCAGTTCATCAATGCTCAGCCTGCGGATCCACCTGCCTACGCGCGTCACCCGCGGGTCGGTGCGCGATGTCTGGCGTGCCGCATCCCGGTCAGCCATGTCGGTATACATGGAGCGGAACTTAAACACGTTAAAGTAAAGATTGTTGTATCCCTGACGCGGCTGGCAGAACAGGATCGGCCCGCGAGAGTCCAGCTTGATTGCCACCGCCACCACAAGTAGTACGGGAGAAAGCGCCACCAGCAGCAGCGTGCCGACCGTAATGTCAAAGGCACGCTTCTGCATCATATCCCATTCGCTCAGGGGGCGGCGCTGCAGCACGGTCAGCGAGAACGGCCCGAAGCGTTCAACCGGCCAACCGTGGCAGTCATCCGTCATCAGTGTCGGCACAACATAGACATCAGCCAGCATGCCGCGCAGCCGCCACAGTTCATCCATGACATGCTGCTGTCCACCTTCATCAGGCGAGAAGTTCATGATGACGGCATCGATCCCCTCCTCGCGCGCACGCACGACAAGGTCTTCCACTGTGCCATCAACCTTGCCACCTCCGTCATCAAACAGGCCGATAAGGCGGAATGTGCGCTGCATGCGGGTATTGATGCGCGCGGCCATCCGGTGCGCCTGCGGACCAGCCCCGATGATGGCGACCCGGCACGCCAGGCGGCGGGCTATGGCATCCGTATGCAGAAGGTATGTACCCACGATACGTTCCGCCGCCAGCATGATCGCAACAAACACCAGCCACTCGCCCCCCCTGCCCAACGCCGCCCCCATGGGCCAGGACAGCAGGAGCAGAACGGTACAAAAAATTGCCGCACCAAAAAGCATGGGCGGCAGCAGGTAGCGCAACTGGGCGGAGAACCGTGTTACATCAGGGATGTCAAGAAGCGGGACATTGCGTGGAAACAGCAGGAACCCACCAGCCGCCATGATATTGGCCAGCACGAACTCACCGGACAGTTCGGGCATGTCATACATGCGCTGCCAGGCAATGTATGCCATGACAGCAACACACACACAGACCGCATCCGACAGGATCACAATCTGCGGAAGGAGGGGATGACGGTATGAAAAGCTGTTGTCATCAACCTGACGCCCCATATGCGGGCGCCTGATCGTACTTTCACCTACCGCAGATAACGACAGGTCGGGTTCGCCGTTTTTCAACTGCCTGAGTGCCTCGCTCATCTTGAAACATCTCCTGTCGACGCGGAATACGACCTGACGCCGGATTAAGGCTTTGCCCGTCATTTTCCGCACTGCACAATCAAGTGCGAAAAAACCTCCACTTTTATTGTTGTTATCCCAGACTCGAAAATACCTGGTCCGGTCAGGCAATACTCTGCCTGTTTTGGGGCCAAAATATGTCACGCCTACAATACAGAAACATAAACTGGCCCATCACGATGGTTTCATAAAAAATTAACCAGATTTGATGAACGTTATTGTAGTGAAACGAGATTCCTCGCACACATCCTGACTTTCTGCCATATTCAGTCCATTCAATTCATTATGGACCAAAGGGGCGCACCCTACGCTGTTACTGTCGGCCGTATGTATCCTCGAAGCGGACGATATCGTCCTCCCCCAGATAAGGACCGGACTGGACCTCGATCAGGGTCAAGGGAATACGGCCTGGGTTTTCAAGTCGGTGCATACACCCTAACGGCAGATAGACACTTTCGTTTTCCTGTAACAGAAGATTTTCCTCGTCCCGTGTGACCATTGCGGTACCGCTGACAACAACCCAGTGTTCCGCCCGATGGAAATGCTTCTGCAGCGACAGCTTCTGCCCCGGATACACCACGATCCGCTTGACCTGGAAACGCTCGCCCTGGATCAGCCCTTCATAAAAACCCCATGGCCGGTAACAACGATTGTGAATTTCAGCCTCGGGCCTGCGACTGGCCTTCAGTTGCGCCACCAGTGCCGATACGTCCTGCGCGTAATCACGATGAATGGCCAGCACCGCATCGGATGTGACAATCAGCGCCACATCCGTCAGCCCCGCCACAGCGGTCAGCATGCCTTCGCTACGAACGTAACAGTTATGCGACTGCTCAAGCACGACATCACCAACCGCCACATTGCCCCGCACGTCCTTGTCACCCAGTTCCCACAGCGCGTTCCAGTTGCCCACATGCGTCCAGCCCAGATCGGCCGGGATGACAACCGCACGGTCCGTGCGTTCCATGACCACGTAATCAATGCTGACATTGGGGCAGCGCAGAAAGGATTCCGTATCAAGGCGGCGAAAGGTAAGGTCATTCTGGCTATGCTCAAGAGATGCGCGTACGCATTCCAAAATAGTGGGTTCATGTCGCTCCAGTTCCGCCAGCATGACCGATGCCTGAACCATGAGCATGCCTGAATTCCACAGATAACCGCCTTCCTTCAACATTTCCGTCGCACGCAGGCGGTCGGGCTTTTCAATAAAGCTGACCACGCGCTGCACATCCGTACTGTCACCATCGGGGTATAGCGGGCCATCACTGCGGATGTAGCCATAGCCGGTCTCGGGTGAATCAGGCTGGATACCGAATGTCACGATATAACCCGCACGCGCGGCCTGGACGCCTTTTTCCAGTGCGGCCGCCAGGCGTTCGAGGTGACGGAAGGAGGCATCGGCCGCCATGATCCACAGCAGGGTATCGGGGTCTTCGTCTGCCGCCAGCAGGGCAGCCGCGGCAATGGCGGCAGCCGTGTTGCGCGCGGCGGGTTCAAGGATGATACGCCCGTCCTCGCAGCCATTCTCGCGCAGTTGTTCGGCCACGAGAAAACGGTGGTCCTGGTTACAAACCACAATCGGGGGCGCGAACGCTTCACCCGTGGCACGCTGCAATGTCTCGCCAATCATGGTGTGCGCAGAAGTCAGCGCCCAGAACTGCTTGGGGTGGCTTGCACGCGAAACGGGCCATAGGCGCGTACCCGTCCCGCCTGATAGGATAACAGGGATAATGGCGCGCCTTTCGGGCTGGACGGAAGGAATGTGTACATCCGTTACTGTCATAAAAGTCATGGATCGCAACTCCGTCATGTATGTTTCATGGTATGCGTATCCGCAGCCGTGGCCACGCAACGGTAGATCTCGTGCCAGCCATTCCTGCCGGGGAGGAACATAGGCCTATTTTTTTTGTCAAGAATGTGGTGTGCAAACATATTTTTGTCGTGTTCATGCCGTTGTGTAAGGTCCGCATGACATATTCCGCGTTACGGAACATGCAGCCATCATTGCTGTGAGTTTTCTTAAAACCGATTTGAAAGCCATGGGTTTGCGCCTGTTATGGACAACAGGCCGCGAGATACAATCAGGGAGGTCCAGGTGCGAATTGCTATGATCGGTGGAGGCTACGTTGGGTTGGTCTCCGGTACGTGCTTTGCTGAATTCGGTACGGATGTTGCCATTGTTGAAACCAACCCCGACCGACTGGCCGCCCTGCGGGAAGGGCGTATACCGATTTACGAACCCGGCCTTGACCGCCTGGTAGCGGAAAATGTGGAAGCCGGGCGTCTGACCTTTGGTGATGACATGGCCGCCGCCGTAAGGGGGGCGGACGCCGTATTTGTTGCAGTGGGCACGCCTTCACGCCGGGGCGATGGGCAGGCCGATACAAGTTACGTCTATGCCGCAGTCGAACAAGTTGCCCGTGTGGCGGAGGGCTATACTGTCATTGTAACAAAATCGACAGTACCGGTAGGCACCGGGCGTGAAATTGCACGTATTGTGCGTGAAACACGGCCGGACCTGGATTTCGATGTTGCATCCAATCCGGAATTCCTGCGTGAAGGAAATGCCATTGTCGATTTCATGAAACCTGACCGTGTAGTGATCGGCACAGACCAGAACAAGCCCGGCGGAACGCAGCGCGCTCAGGATATCCTGCGCAAGCTCTATCGCCCGCTTTACCTGCTGGAACGGCCGATTGTCTTTACCGGCCTCGAAACGGCCGAACTGATCAAATACGCCGCCAATTCGTTCCTTGCGATGAAGATTACCTTCATCAATGAAATTTCGGATCTGTGTGAAAAAGTGGGGGCGGATGTGAACGATGTTGCCCGCTCCATCGGGCTGGACGGGCGTATCGGCAAGAAGTTCCTGCACCCCAGCCCAGGCTTTGGCGGTTCGTGCTTCCCCAAGGATACCCGCGCGCTGACGGCCATCGGTCGCAATGCCGGTTCTCCGGTACGGCTGATCGAGACCACGGTCTCGGTCAACGAACAGCGCATGAAGAATATGGGCGAGCGGATCATCGCCTTTGCCGATGGTGACGTAAAGGGACTTACGATCGGTGTGCTGGGACTGACCTTCAAGCCCGAGACCGATGACATGCGGGAGGCTGCCTCCATTGTCGTGCTGGACCAACTGGACAAGGCGGGTGCGCATATCCGTGCCTTCGACCCTGCTGGCATGCAGACTGCGCGACCGGTTCTGCCCAAGTCGGTTACTTACTGTAAGGATGCCATGGATGCGCTGGAAGGTGCCGACATTCTTGTGGTGCTGACGGAGTGGAATGAATTCCGCTCCTTTGCCCCTGAAAAGATCAAGCGACAGATGAAGGGCCGCAAGATTGCGGACCTGCGCAATATCTGGGACCCGCAGACACTCAAGGAAGCGGGTTTTGACTACATCTCACTTGGCCGCCCCGATGTGGTGGCGGCTTCCTGAACATGCACCTAACCCGGGTCATGCCTGCATGGCCCGGGTTTATTGAAGAGCATATAACGAAAGGGGCGGCCCATTATAATGGGCCGCCCCACGCACGTCATGGATCAGGAATGACAGAGCCTGCGCCTGAGCGCCATGGCAACCTGCCGGATCATGGCAGGCAGGAAAGCTGGCCGCCTGATGATACGCCGCAAGATTGCCCCCACCGCGCCCGCACGTAGGGCAACCGAGACAAAATGCGAATCATCCAGCCGCTGCAGGCCCGCCGCACGCTGGTACAGCAGGCCAACCAGTTCCGGGTCATCGCGCATCCGTGGATCATCTGCCAGCGCCAGCGCCGTATCGTGCATGTCCCGGTAGGCAATGGTGGTACGTGACATGCCAGACGCCTGCATGCTCACGCTACCCTGGCGCTGGGTATAGAGATACGTCGCATGGTCCGTCAGGCAAAACCGGCCGCCCGCCAGAAGGAACGTGACCATGAGCAGGAAATCCTCCCCATGACGTACGGCGGGGTCATAATGTATGGCGTGCTCAAGCAGGAACTTCCGCCGCAGCACGGGCTTAAGCAGCCCCCAGTCAAATCCCTTCCCCCCCGAAAGGTTATGGGCCACATAATCGCGCAGGCTGACAGGGGCCCGCGGCACCTGGCCCGCGCCCATTGCCCGGCCCGTGACCTGCGCTGCAATGGCATCGTAATAGGCCAGATCATCGGCTACGCCGTCACAATCCCCCTGTGCCGCACGCGCCATGATGACTTCCAGCCTTTCGGGTGCAAAGGCGTCATCCGCGTCCAGAAAAGCCACCCAGTCACCGCGCGCTGCATCCAGCCCTACATTACGCGCCAGTGACGGACCGCCATTACGGGGTGTGGACAGGACACGGATCTTGTCATGCCCACGTTCCAGCCTGCTCAGTATTTCGGGCGTACCATCGGTGGAGCAGTCATCGACTACAATGATTTCCAGCGGCGGTGCTGTCTGCTCAAGCGCAGACGCCATGGCCCGCATGATGAACGCCTGGGCATTATAAGTGGTAATGATGAGGCTGACGGACATGGAAGTATTCATGATGTGCGCCCTGTCATGCTGTCATAGATATCTTCCAATGTTGCGGCCCAGCGCGAGAGGTCATGCTGCTGCGCCACGAAAACGGGACCGGCGGCGGACATGCGTGCAGCGAGCCCGTTATCACGCAGGATAGCGAGCAGGTGGGCGCTCAGTGCCGCGACATCGCCTTCGGCAAACGCAAAACCGGTTTCGCCATTGATGATGCCTTCAGTGGCACCACCGCGTGCGGATGTCACGACCGGCACGCCGCAGGCCTGTGCTTCCAGCAGTACCAGCCCCATGCCTTCTGCATCGCCATTACGCGCCGTGACACTGGGCAGGCAGAATACCCGCGCCTCCGCCAGCAGGGGCTGCATCTGGGCTGCGGAATAACGGCCATGGAATGTAATGCCCTCCATATCCGCAGCCATGGTGGAGAGCATGACGCGCTCGGGGCCATCACCCGCTATGACCAACCGTGCATCGGGCATCTGCGCGCGTACGGTACGGAAAGCCTCGATCAGGTAGCGGCAGCCCTTCTTTTCCACCAGTCGGCCCGCAAACAGGATGACCGGCCCGCGTTCGGCCACGGGCCGGCCCGTATGCCGGAAACGCTGCACGTCAATCCCGATGGGGCAGACATGAATGCGTTGTGGTGGCAGGCCGGCGCGGATGGCGGCTTCGCGGATACTGTGGGAGACGGCGACAAAGCTGACCTGCGGTTCAGTCGCCAGCCGTTTCAGCCGGCGCGGATAGGCACGCCACCGCTGCCCCCCACCACCAGAGGCAAACCAGTGCATGTCTGTTGTAATGTCGGACCCATGCAGCGTGATCAGCAGCCTCACACCAAGTGCACGCGCCACTGGCCACGCTTCCACCCCGTCAAAGCCAAAATGGGCATGCACCAGCTTTGGCGCCACACCGCGCATCAACCGCAGCATGCCGGGCACGGGGCGGTCAAGGTAGCGCGCGCCCATGCCGATCAGGCGCTGCAGCAGGGTTGGTGGCCCGTCATGCAGCGCGCGTACAGCCATGCCATCAAGCGGCAATTGCCCGATCGTACGCTCGCCTGTCAGCACGGGTCGCCAGCGCCGCAGCGCACGGGCCTGGTCGCGCACGAATGTTTCCGAAATGGGCAGGATCTGTGTGCGGTAGATCGCAACACAGGGTCTGGAACCGCCAGATGGTGGCACCTCCCCTGTCGCACCGTTGGCGATCATCATGCCGCCATGGCCTGCGGGCTGGCGGCAATGGAGGCATGGCCACGGTGGCAGGCCCGGTCGGTGCGCGATGATTCACGGCCAAAACGGCGCACAAGCGGGGCAAGCAGCACACCCAGCACCGCATCCTTTTTCATCGCCCGGCCCCCAAACGTCCAGAATGAGCGCTCGCTGTAGCCCCCCGCGCGCATCAGTTGGACAAAGGCCGCAACCCGGCGCGGCAGGCTGGCTGAACAGACCTCCGCCCGCGTGCTGTACAGCTTCTCCAACGCGCCCCACGCGGCTGCGGCCGTACGTGCACGCTCCCGTAACGCATCGGGCAGGGCCGGATCCTGCGCCAGATCGGCAAAGAGAGCACTGTCCTGCACGGTCATACGGGCAAGGTAGCGGTAGGTTTCGGCCCGGTCCTCCAGACGATAGCGCCAGCGGTCAATGAGTGTGGGCTTGGTGCGTTTGCCCGAACCCACGGTATTGCCGCCATGGATGCGGTATTCGGCCAGTTCGTCATCAAGATAGACAATCGTGCCGACACCCGATGCCACCAGGAAGAAATACAGGTCATGCCCCATTTCCTTGCCCGGATTGTAATGGTCGTGCATGCGCGGCCACTGCACTGCCGCTGGCTTGAGCACAGAACGGAAGGTCTGCATGAAACCGTATGAAAAACTCCATGGCTGCAACGTAAGTGGTCGGGCGACGGCGGGAATGGGCGGCGTTGCATAAAAAGTGGAAATGGGATTGCGCTGCGCATCGACCAGACGGGCATTGTGGAAGACCATCATCACGTCAGGATCATCGGCAAAGGCACGCTGGACCTTGGCAAGGTTGTCCGGCTTCCAGAAATCATCCTGATCACAGAACGAGATCAGGTCGCCTGAAGCCAGACCCACGGCGCGCATGAAATTACCCTTGTAACCAAGCCGCTCGGGGTTACGGTGGATCTGGACCGCAAAGGGTGCGGTACGCGCAAAATCCGCCGCGATATCCAGTGTTGCGTCGGTTGATCCATCATCCGTTATGATCAGTTCGGCAGGCAGGCAGGTCTGCGCGGCCAGGCTGTCGAGTTGTTCGCGAATATGGGCAGCACCATTATAGGTGGCCATGACAACCGAAATATCCAGCTCGCTGCTGTCTTTACCTGCCTCAGTCATCTCTCTCGCCCTTTCTTGTGCGTGGGTGCAGGTCTGGCCTGCTGTCATACATGGGTATCGGGATAAGCCTGTGGCGTAAGAATGCGCTGCACGACCTCGGGCCAGCCATGGGCATCGAGTTCTATCGTTTCGGAAGAATGCAGGGCACCCTCGATCGCCTGGCCAATGGATTGCGCGTTGCCCGGACGGTAGCCGTAGCGCCCCACGGTATTATTGAGCGCAAAATCCGGGCAGACGGCAGGAATGCCAAACAGCGCGAACTGTCGCAGCTTGAGCGACGTATCCAGCAGGTAGCGTGGTGTATTGGCATCACGGTACGGCGCCACGCCAAAGCTGGCGTGTTGCAGGTAAGACAACGTGCGTTCAAACGCCATTTCGGGATGAATAATGATGTTGGGCGCATCCAGCCCGTCGGCCGCATGTCCCGCGCCAATGATGTGAAAGTCGATATCAGGACGCAGTTTGGCTGCAAACTGGAAGAATGTCCTGTCGAACAGCATCGAACCGATCGAGACGCAACTGATACGCCCCGGACGGTACGGGTCGGGATACGTCTTTTCGGCAATACTGCGGTCGATGCCATGCGGCGCAAAAACGGCGGAGCGCCCATGGGGCAGACATTCCAGCAGGTAGCGCGAGGGCATGCGAACAGTATCGATCATATCGAAATTGCGCACGAAATCATTTTTGATCGTATCCGCACACCCCACAACCTCCAGGTCATCGGACATCAGGTAAATAATACGGGCAGTCGGATTAAGTTTCCTTACATCTGCAATAAATATTGGCGCCATCCCCGATTCAATAAAAACCGTATCCGCGCGCCGTATCCATTTGCGGGCAATGGCAGGCAGCATCTGCCGGTAAAGCCAGAACAGCCCACGCTCCACCGGCGCAAGCACTGGCCTGCGCATGTTGAACGGATGCCAGCGCATACGCCACAGATAGCACTCCACGCCATCGACCGTTTCCACTTTATTGGCACGCCCGACCAGATTTGCACGCGTATCCCCCCGCCGCAACGATAGTGAACTCAGGCCGATGGACAGAAAAGCAGTCGGCCCCCTGCGCGCCATTTCCGCTGCGATAAAATGAATACTTGCCTTGCGTAAACTACGAAAATCATGAACTGAAATGAATAGGGACCGTGTCATGAAAAAAGTGACTCCCATCTTGTGCCAAGCCTGCCCGGCATATGACCATGCCGGGACAGGCGGCTCCCGCTCCGGCCGCATATGGTGATTCTGGCAGGGATCACGACACACCTGAACTTGTGGAACGCCTCAATCCACCCCCGGATTAAGGCAGTACGATGACAAGTTCGTGCCACGATGATGACAGCGGGACAAAGAATTGTGTTGCCACATTTTGCGTGTTTTCTACATTTATATTCTGTTAGGCTGCGCCAGCCACTACACAGACATGCCTCTGCACCATCCACGCCATTCATGCGCCGAGGGAAATTCAGTAATGCCATCCGTGACAGAAACTTCGGGAACGGAGCGGAATTATCTGCACCAGTTGACATCGTTGCGCGGTGTTGCCTGTCTGGTCGTACTGTTCGGCCATGCCATACAGGTTTTTCGCTACAGCCAACCCTCCCGGCCAGCACCACAGGCGGCCCTGCATGATCTCATGACCTATGCCTTCAATGCAGAGGCCGCTGTCGTGCTGTTTTTTGTATTGAGCGGGTGCGTGCTTTCTCTTTCCCTGCAAAAATATACGCACATGACCGGGCGCATTATTGGCAGTTTTTATATAAAGCGCCTGTTCAGGATCTATCCGCTGCTCTGGTTTTCCATCATCCTTGCCATTGTCAGCATGGTCATTGCGCGCGGACTGGTGGCGGATGGGGTATTCGTGGGCTGGCTGTCGCGCAACCTGCAGACACCGGTTTCCATCTGGAATACCATCGCATCGATAACCGGCATGTTCACCCGCTATAATGGACCCATGTGGTCGCTGCGTGTCGAACTGATGTACTCTGTGGTGTTTCCGCTCCTGTTCATGCTGGTCCGTGCGCGCCGCCTGCGCGTGGTCACGCTAGTAGCGCTTGCCGCCATTGCCCTGCTGCCTGTGCCGCATGAGGTGGGTACGGTCTTTGCCCTGTGCTTCGGGCTGGGGGCGCTGATCCCGCTGCTGCCTACCGCCCTGCCCCGTCGGCACGGATTATACGCGCTGCTGGGGGTGGCGGTACTCCTGTATGACCGTTATGCCCTTGCCCCACTCAACCTGCCCGAACGCATTCCCGACATGATCGAGACGGTGGCGGCGTTTGTCGTTATCCGCGACCTGTATGCATCGGGGCGACAGTATCGCCTGCTGCTCAGCAAGCCGGTCATTGCGGTGGGTGAACTGTCCTATGGCATCTACCTGCTGCATCTGCCGGTCATGCTGATCGTGTTCAGCGTGGCAGCGCGCGTATGGGGCGCACCTGTCATGCTTTCGCATCCTTCATTCACGCAGTTCACCCTGGGCATAGCAACAGTGGTGCTGACTACGGCGCTCGCGGCACTGACCTATGCGCTGCTGGAACTGCCCCTGCATAACCTGGGGCGCCATCTGGGGCGCGCCATTCTCAACCCGGCTGCTGCCAGCATTCGCCCGATCACCGCAGGAGAGGGAACGGACACGCATGTCTCTCGCGTCTGACACCACACCTTTCATGCTTGCCGCAGCCCCCGCGCGGGCGTCGGCCCCGCCTGTAACCCGCGCACCCGCACTGTCCCGCGCGGATGGCGTTTCGTGGCTGGTCGTAGCGGGGGCGGTCTTCAATCTTGTCCTGTGCTTCATCAATACGCGACATGTCATCACGGTGCACAGTTCCGAGATCGCACTGTGCGAACTGGGCATCATATTCCTGGCCTTCCTTGAGGTACGCAACACCATTTCCCCCGCCGTGGTACGGATCACGGCGGTCATGCTGTGTTTCGAGATCGGGGCAAAATTCATCAATCCCCGCCTTGACCTGAAGATCCTACATGATCTGGCCATTGCCTACCTGTTCTACCAGCTTGGCACGCGCTCCACCTTGCGTTCGGGTGAGCGGACCCTGTGGGTACTCATGGCGATGATCCTGTTCATCGGCTTTTTCGAACTGCTGTTCACCAACCTGTTCGGCACTGTGTTCGATGTCTGGACCTATTACGTCAACAAAGGAGTGATCAGCACCAGCACGGTCAATTATAGCAATACCAACCTATTCATCAGCGGCAACCGGGGTGCTGCGGCATCGCGCACATTCTTCCAGTCCATATTCGGCTCGCACCGTGTCTCATCCCTGTTTCTGGAGCCGGATTCACTAGGAAATTTTTCCGCCATCGGCTTTGCATGGTGCCTGAGCACCAGCCTGGGCTCGCGCCTACGCCATGCGTTCCTGTTCTTCCTATCTGCACTGTGCTTCGTGCTGGCGGATTCCCGCTTTGCCTCGGGCTGCGCCATGGCGATGATCCTGCTGCGCATGACCCCGCTTTACCGCTCGCGCTTCGTTGTCTTCCTTATGCCGGTTACGGTCATGATGGGGCTGATGCTACAGGGCGCCAACCATGAAATGCCGGGCATCCTGCCTTCCATCATTGGTGATGATTTTTCAGGGCGCCTCCTGTTCTCGGGAAGGCTGCTGGATTACTGGAACCTGCCGCAATGGTTCGCCATGGCGCCATCACAGGTCTATACAGCCGATACGGGCTACGCCTACATCACCAATAACCTGGGCCTGCCGCTTACGCTGTTCCTGCTGGGGCTGTTCACCATGCACCCTGCGCGCACGGAAGCCGCCGTGTCGATGAAGGCCATGATCTCCCTCTATTTCGCCACATCGCTGTGCATTGGTGCCTCGGTCTTTACCATCAAGACCTCAGCGCTGCTATGGTTCCTGTATGGCACGACCAACAGTGTCGTTACCCCGACAGATGCGCTTGTGGCTACGACGGACATGGTGGAACGCGTAAAGTCCTTGCGACCGGGCAGGCTTTCCACCTTACCGGAGCATAACGCATGAAACGATCCCTTTCCTGCCGCGCGCGCCGCTGGCTGACAGGCTGCGTTACGGGGGCAGTCCTTGTGCTGCCCGTCCTCCAGCCCGCCACAGCGCAGACCTGGCGGGGCGTGAACCTGGCGGGGGCCGCCTATTCATCCTCCAAGCTGCCGGGGCGGTACGGGTATGACTATCTCTATCCCAAACCCGCCGAAGTGGATTACTTCACCCAGGCCGGCATGAACACGTTTCGCCTGTCCGTGCTGTGGGAGCGCCTGCAACCGGTCCTGAACGGCCCGCTAAACCCGCAGGAAGTGCAGCGTGTACAGCAGTTCGTAAGCTATGCACGGGGCAAGGGTGCGAGCACGGTGCTCGATATTCATAACTATGGCCGTTACCGGGGGCAGGAAGTGGGTTCCGACGCGGTATCCGATGCAGCCTTTGCCGACCTGTGGTCGCGGCTGGCGCAGGTGTTCGGCAAGGATGACCATGTCCTGTTCGGGCTGATGAACGAACCCCAGCAGCATTCCGCCGAAGCGTGGAAGGCCAGTGTTCAGGGCGCGATTGACGCCATACGCAAGACCGGCAGCCACAATGCGATTCTGGTGCCCGGCATTGGCTGGGATGGCGCGCACTCCTTCGTCACCCTCAACAGCCCCACCCTCGGCACGCTCACGGATCCGGCGCACAACCTGATCTATGAAGTGCATGAGTATTTCGATACCGATGCATCGGGTACCAAGCCGGCCTGCATTTCACAGGATCAGGCGCTTGCCCGGATCCGGGCCTTTACCGACTGGCTGCATGCGCATAAGGCCCACGGCTTCCTGGGGGAATTCGGGGTCAGCCGCCAGCCCGAATGTGTAGCCCTTCTGTCCCCCCTTCTCACGCACATGCGTGAGAATGCCGATGTATGGTCCGGCTGGACCTACTGGGCAGCCGGACCTCTATGGGGCAACTATATGTTCACACTTGAACCCGATCATGGCACCGACCGGCCACAGATGCAGGCCATCTGGCCCTTTCTTGGCGCGGCACGCTGAATTTCAGACCACACCATCCACAACCGGGATACAGGAATCCACCCATGGACATAAAGACTTTCAACATCGAAGGCATGATGTTGCTGACCCCGCCCCGATTTGAAGACGACCGTGGCTATTTCACGGAGACTTACAATGCCGCCCGCCTGAAGGAGCTAGGCATTACCGAACCCTTCGTGCAGGATAACCATAGCCTCTCGCGCCAGCGCGGGGTCGTGCGCGGATTGCACTGCCAACTGCCGCCACATGCACAGGGCAAGCTGATCCGCTGCACACGCGGCAGCATATGGGATGTGGGGGTGGACATACGCGCAGGCTCCCCCACCTTCGGGCAGTGGGTCGGGCAGACACTCTCGGCTGAAAACGGGGCGCAATTCTGGATCCCAGCAGGATTCCTGCATGGGTTCTGCACCCTGACCGACAATGCAGAAGTGCAGTATAAATGCACCGATTTCTGGAACCGCGAGTGCGAGCGTTCCGTGCGTTGGGATGACCCGCTTCTGGCCATTGAATGGCCGGTTAGCGCAGGGGACGCGATCGTGTCCGCCAAGGATGCGCAGGCGCTGTCCTTTTCAAACGTGGATGACTGGTTCACGCACACAGCCGATGGGTAAGATCGCACTACTTCCCTGTAACTGAAAAAGAAAACAGATCTGATGCATCCATCCATTCTGGTAACCGGCGGAACGGGACAACTTGCCTGCGCGCTTGCGGCACATGCAGGCGTGACACGCGTTGGCCGCCCGGATATTGATTTTGACCGCCCCGATACAATCGATACCATCCTGCGGGTCAACTGCCCTGCCTTTGTGGTCAATGCCGCTGCCTGGACGGCCGTTGACGCAGCGGAAACCCATGTGGAAGCCGCCGAACGCGCCAACCATACCGGTCCCGCCCGCATGGCGGCCCTATGCCGGGAACTGAATATCACGTTCATCCATATCTCGACCGATTACGTATTCAGCGGTGACAAGGGCGCTCCCTATGTCGAGACCGACCCAGTGGACCCGCGCTCTGTCTATGGCCGCACGAAGGCGGAGGGCGAGCAGGCCGTGCTTGCAGCCAATCCCGACAGCATCATCCTGCGTACGGCGTGGGTCTATTCACCCTATAACCGCAACTTCGTACGCACTATGGTCGAGGCCGCAGCCAAACGCCCCAAACTGCGCGTGGTCAGTGACCAGATCGGCAACCCAACCAGTGCCGATGCGCTGGCGGATGTAATCATGCAGATCATAGCCTGCATCCGCGATACAGGGTGGAAGACGGATTATGCCGGCATTTACCATGCCACGGGCGCAGGCCACGCAAGCTGGTACGAACTGGCCTGTGCCGCGATAAAGGCCGCCGCCCGGCACGGAGCCCCCACCCCCGCCATTGAACCCATTACAACGGCGGACTGGCCAACTCCCGCACGCCGCCCGCATGATGCGCGACTTGACTGCACGCGGCTGAAGCAGGTTTTCGACTGCGCGCCCGGTCCGTGGCAGCCGGAAGTGGAACGGGTTGTGGGAGAACTCATGGCGCATAAACAGCCGTGAAGTCCTTGTGGAAGGCTTTGAAAATGCCACCACGACCATAATGTAAAACGCACAGAAGTTTTTGGTGACGCTTTTTGCAAAAAGCCACAGGGTGCATTGTCTTGAAAAAAGACTGCACCCAAAAACTATTATCATGTCCCCTAACGGGATTGTTTAAAAAACAACCCGTTCATGTGCCGCCACAGGCCAGCCGTAACCGCTCCTTTGCACGGTTGGCCGCAGCACGGTACAGCTGCACGCGCGATACCTCGCCTGGGAAACGTGCAAGCTCCCGCCGCAATGCGCTACCTGACATGAAATAATGCCGGACAAAATGGGTATGGCGCAGCAGGCTGGCAATATAGCGCTTACGATCCAGCACCGGATGGATGAAGGCAGGCCCGGTTGGCAAACGCCCCAGATCCGTCTCCAGCACGGGCGGGAACCAGTTATAATGCGAAACATCGCCATAACGTGCCAGCGGTAGGAAAGACAGTCCTGCGGCCATTACTTCTGATGCCACGAATGCCTCCCCCAACGGCCAGAATGTAATTTCCGCCCCATTGGCGACCGACATGGCACGCCGCCTGCCAGCCAGATGATCAAGTGCCCTGGCCGAGAAAAACGAAATGCAGTTAAGCGAGGCATGCAACCGCGTACCGGGATAGAGTGCCGCGTGAAAGCGTGTCCAGTACCATTGCGGACCTGAATCAATGGGATGCGCCACCAGGTCCGCCCCATCGGCCATCATGTCCGCCAGCATGCGGCTGCCATCACCGGTAATACAGGCATCATATTCCACAAACAGGTAATAATCATAATCGGGAATACGGGCACGTACCTGATAATGGGTGTAATCGGCATTCCACCATATCAGGCTGCCTTTTTCAAAACGGTTGGCAAATCCCATGGTCACCATGTCCGCATTGCAGGTACGCAATACGCGATCATGGGGAATGGTACCGGCAAAGCCGTTCGTTTCATCAACAGACAGAAATACATCCGTATCGGGAAACATGGATTGCAGCCGTCTGAACTGCCGGTGAACAAAACTGTCCCAAGCATAAGTCTTCAGCACAACCGCGCATTTCCTGGCTGCGATCACGTTCCGCCCTCCATATGATGGATCAACCCATAGATAACGAATGATATGAATATTATATAATTACTATTAAGCGTATATGTTCTATAGACATAACGATAATGTGTGTTCTTGTATTGCATGAATTGCACAGCATTTTTTCAAAATTATGTATATTCCTGAAATATTGGCATCACATAATCGTGTGGTAAACAATATATTTATATTTGAAGTGAACCTGTACACATTCTACGTGTTTAGAATGGGTTGCTCAGGTCTGGTGGCTTTCATACGCGTCCAGACCGATGCAACCATTGGATTTTAGGAAGCGGAATATAAAGATGACAGAAATATCGTATCCAGAGATATCATTCATCCGCTCCAATATTCCAAAGATAAGCCAGTTATCCGATGACATTCTTGCAATGGAACAGTCGGGGATTTACACAAATTATGGACCGATCAACCAGAAATTTGAAAAACGCCTGATCGAACAGATGTTCGGCGGGATCGGCCAGTGTGTCACGGTATGCAACGCCACGATCGGACTGATGATGGCGCTGAAATATGTCACCCGCCATACAACGCCCGACCGGACGCCTTATATCATCATGCCATCCTTTACTTTTGCTGCGGCAGCACACGCGGTATTATGGGCCGGCTTTATCCCCCTGTTCTGCGATATAGACCCGCAGGACTGGATGGCATCCCACCCGGCGGAAGACGAACTGCTGCACAGATATGATGGCGAGGTGGCCGCCATCTTCCCCTATGCGACTTTCGGGAATGCAACCGATATTACGCGCTACACGGTTCTTGAAAAAAAGACAGGCATTCCCGCCGTTATTGATGCAGCGGCTTCCCTTGGCGCACATGATGCACAGGGGCAGGGATTTGGCTCCGGTTCACCGCACGCCATTGTCTGTTCGCTGCATGCAACAAAAACAATGGGAATTGGCGAAGGTGGTTTCATATACGCCAACAATCCCGACATGATCGCCGCATTGCGCGCCATGGGCAATTTCGGTTTTGGCCAGGTCCGCCATGCCACAATGCCGGGCCTTAATTCCAAATTGCCGGAGATCGGGGCCCTTCTCGCCCTGTCGGGACTTGACCATCTGGATAACGTGGTCAGGAAAAAAATCTGCATAGAGCAGCTTTACTACGAATTGCTGCCCGGTTTTGAATTCCAGCACCAGCGTGGCACGCGCACATCCTACCAGTTCCTGCCCGTGCGCCTGCCCGCCAGCCTTATCCCTTACCGCAGCGCCATACTCGAGCGCATGAAAAACAGACGGATCGGGACTGCCACCTACTTCTCTCCCCACCTGCATGAGCAGAGCTATTTTGCTGCTCATAGCAAGGCAGGCGACCTGAGCACGACACGCGCGCTGTCCGCATCCATCGTATCATTACCGTTATGGCACGAAATGACACCCGAAATGGTGCACTACGTGTGCCAGGAATTCCTCAGCGCCTGTGCCGCATACGGTATGTAAGCCCCCGCTCCCCCAATCCTGCGGAAAACGGATATAGACATCATGCCATCTCATCCCATGACACCCGTCCTGATTGCCGGAGGTGGTCCGGCAGGGATTGCCCTGCTGCTTGCGGCCTCTCGCATGGGTGAACTGCCGCGCCTACTGGACGAAGGCCTGACCCTGGTTGAACAGGGCAGCCATATCGGTTCGGGCATGCTGGGGCGCTACGTCATCAATTCCGACAGCGCCGCGGAAACCTTTGTCGATGCACTGACCGATAACCCGGTGCCAGAACTGGCACGCCTATGCACGCACCCCCTGATAGAACGGATCCGCAGTCATGGCAGGTGCACGCTCCCTCTGCGTGTGGTGGCGGAATATCTGGACCTGGTGGGGCATGTGCTGGCCAGTCTGATCCGCAAACACCCGGCCTCACGTCTGTTGACGGGATGGCGACTGACAAGCCTGCGCCAGGGAGAGCGGGGGGAATGGGCCGCGTACCTTGTCTCGGCCGACGGAGCGCACACACAGCATGTAACGGCCCGGCGGGTTGTCCTTGCACTTGGCGCCAATCAACCCGAACAACGGCTTTATAACGAACCGGTTGGCGACCACACGTTGCTACCGAAATACCACGATCGTCTCATGCAGTCAGATGACCTTCTCTCGCCCACGGGCATAAGCCGGTTGCGCAGCATGGTCATGAGCGTAAAAACACCAAGGATTGCCATAGTTGGGGGGGCCAGCAGCGCCCTGTCGGTCGCGCGCGTCATCCTGCGTGACATGGCGGACCTGCTTATGCCGGGCCATTTGACCATGGTGCACAAATCGCGCCTGAAGCTGTTCTACCGGACGGCCGAGGAAGCCGTGGCCGATGGATATACGGATTTTGGCGCGGCCGATATCTGTCCAGTCAGCCAGTTCGTTTACCGCTTTGGTGGCCTACGCTATGATTCACGCGATCTGGCCATGCGCCTGATGGGCATAGCCGACGCCCCCCCTGAACCCCGGTTACAGACCCTCCAGATAACAGACAGCAACCAGACGACCGTCCAAGCTGTGCTGGACCGTGCGGATGCCATTATTGCCTGCCTTGGCTACCGCCCCCAGCGGGTCATGATCCTGGACCGACACAACCATGCTATCCCACTAGCCATGGATCATCCCGATGGGAGCCTGACGGGCGCGGATTGTGGCATACTGGATGAAACCGGCCACGAAATACCGGGGCTGTTCGGCCTGGGCCTGGCGGCGGGCTACCGCCCGTCTGCCGCAATGGGGGGGGGAAAGAAGCTTCAACGGGCAGGTCAACAGCCTGTGGCTGTGGCAGAACGCCATTGGCGAGAAGATCCTGTATCAACTCCTGCCTGAAGAAACGCCGGTGCGCCGCATCACCATCGCGCGCCCGCCCGCAATCGACGCGCACCACATCATCCATCACTGACCCGCTGCATCCGCAGCAGCCCGCTGGCCCGCAAGGTCGCATGCCCCGTGCATGCGGCCTGTCTGCGCAGGGCAGCGCAGCATCAGGTCAACTGGTTGAAAGTGCCATTCTTCAGGGCCGTCTCGATATCCTCCAGTGACCGCCCGCGCGTCTCAGGCACATAGCGCCACACGAACACGAACGCCAGCAGGTTGATCCCCGCGTACATCCAGAACGTACCGGCCGCCCCCAGTGCCTGCACCAGCGACAGGGTGGTCAACGAAATAAGCAGGTCAGCCGCCCAATGCGTTGCGGCCACCAGGCTCATGCCCTTGCTGCGGCATGACAGGGGATAGACCTCCGCCCCCACCAGCCATATGGCAACCGACAGGCTACCCACGTTGAATATGGCGTAACACACCACGGCTGCGGCCGTGATCCATGTATTGATACCCTGTGTCGAACCGATGCCGAACATGGTGGCCAGCACCATAAGCGATATGGCGGCGCCCGGTATGAGCCGCAGCAGCAGGCGCCGCCGCCCCCATGCATCCACCGCCCAACTGCCAAAGGCGGTGGACAGCACCATGGCAACACCAATGGCGATGGAAGTCAGCAATGCTGAACCCTGCCCGAACCCCACGCCCGCAAAGATGGTAGGGGCATAGTACAACACAGCATTGATACCCGTAATCTGGCAAAACAGCGCCACCCCGACCGAGGCGACAACCGCAGGCCGCACCCATGGCTGCAACAGGGCCGACCAGGGTGCCTGCTCATCATGCATGGCAACGATGGAATCCAGTTCCGTACGCGCGGTCTGCGGATCGTGCCGCAGGCGCTGCAGGACTTCGAACGCGCCTTCCAGATTGCCCTTCATGGCCAGCCAGCGCGGACTGCGCGGCAGCACCGACATGCCCCCAAACAGGATGACCGCCGGAATGATCCCCAGCCCGAACATGAGCCGCCACGACTGGTTGCTGCACAGATACCCTGCAATGAAAGAAATCAGAATACCGAACACCACCGCAAGCTGGAACAGCACAACCATCTGCCCGCGTTTTTCACGTGGGGCGATCTCGGCAATATAGACCGGCACGATCTGTGAACACATGCCAACCGCAAGCCCGAGTATGAAACGCGCGCACACCAGCAGCCCCACCCCCGGAGCAAGCGAGGCCACAAGCGTACCGACAATGAATACCAGGGCTGCGAACATGATCATGTAGCGCCGTCCCAAACGGTCCGACAGCGGGGCCGCCACAAGGCAGCCCCCCAGCGCACCCGCCACGATGGCGGATGTCACGACCTGCTGGCCCAGCGTGCCCAGTGCAAAGTCCGGGGTTATCTGCAAAAGGGCTGCGGAGATGATGCCGGTATCGTAACCGAACAGCAGTCCACCCGTCGCTGCGACCGCCGCAATCAGATTGACAATGCCCGAACCGGGGGAAACCGTTTGCCTGTCATGCGCCATTATTATGCGTTCTTTCAGCTTACCGGTCCAAATGAGCCGGCGAAATTTTACTTCAGCGGAATACGTACCACCAGCCACGGGCGTTCTTCCATGTCGTGGCCATCGTGGAAGACGGGCAGCCGCCCCCACTGGCCCACGGTCAGCCACAGCGCACCATCTTTCAGCGCCAGCCCGTCGGGTGCGATCAGGCGCGGGTCATGGGCCACGACATCCAGATGCCCGTCCGCCGTGCGGCGCAGGACGGCATGACGCTCAATATCGGTCAGATACAGGGTGTTGTCCGGCCCGGTGGCCATGCCGTCCACCACCGCATCCTCGCCTTCATCACGCACGGACTGCTGCAACTGCGCGGGCTTGGTCGTGGGATCGGCCAGCAGGGCGGTGGGAGCGCTGTACAGCCTGCGGCTGGACAGTGGCTGCCAGTAAAGCCTGCTGGAATCCGTGCTCAGCGTCACACCATCAATCCCTCCTTGCCCCATGGCCGGGTGTGCCATGTCATAGCGCAGCATCCGGCCATCCAGTTCCATGGCAAAACCCGGTTCCGCACGGGTGGACGGTGCGTTTTCCAGCACGCGGCGCGCATGACCCGTGGCAATATCCACCACGATGATCGCGGGATGGTCCATGAGCGAGGTATCACTGATATAAGCCGTGCCCTGTGCGCCATGCGTCATGTCTACGCGCACGTCATTGACGTGGCTGTCGGGCAGGGTCGCCCCCTGCCCCAGCGCGATATCCGCAATGATCTGGCCGGTACGTCCGTCCATGCCGATCAGGGCCGGTGCGGGCGGTGTTTTCTGTCCGGCAACCGTTCCCTCATCCACGATCCATAGCCGGCCCGTGGCATCAACCGTCATGCCAAGGGGGGAAACCAGGCGGGACTGTGTTGCCTCATCGGGGAAAGGCGTCACCTTCCCATCGCGTAGCAGGCCAAGACGTGGCCCCTTGTGGTCGGCGGCACTGCGGGGGAAGGCCAGCACCACGCGCCCGTCGGGCAGCGCTGCAATGCCGGAGGGCTGCATGTCGGCAAAACGCGCGACAACCTGGACATTGCCGGTTGCCGCCGCCCCATGATCAACGCTGTCGGCAGCATACCCGGCTGCTGGCACCAGCAGCGCCAGCAGCACAGCAGCACCCGTGTGCCGATGGAAAATTGAGGAAAGCAGGTCTGTCTTCATACTGGTTGATCCATTTCCATATTCTTGCCCGAAGGGGGTAGACCCTCCCGCTATAACAACCTTTTGCTCTGCTCAGGATAGGGATCATGGGGAGGCGGAGCTGCCCTTCAGGCAGACGGCGTTTCCATTGCACTACGCACGGCGGGATAAAGTGCGCGATAGCGTGCCAACGGGGCCGCATATGCGGGACTGACCTGCGGGTCCGGCACCAGCGTTTCCTCACGCGCCTGTGGCAGGCATACGCTGCCCACCGTCTCCCCCGTTACCGCAAGGCGGGCCAGGCGCGCCGCGCCAAACGCGCCTCCCTGCGCCCCATGCGCCAGACGGTGCAGCGACAGGCCGGTCACGTTGGCCAGGATGGACACCCATGCGCGGCTGTTCGAGCCACCACCGATCACATCCGCTTCGTGTACCACAGATCCCGCCGCCGCCAGCACATCCACCACATCACGGAAAGAGAACGCCACCCCTTCCAGCACCGCCTGCGTCATGTCCGCGCGCGTGGTACCATGCGACAGGCCAGCAAAGACGCCCCGGATACGTCCGTCATTATGCGGCGTGCGCTCCCCCGACAGGTAAGGCAGGAAGATCACGGGGGAAGGCCGGGTAATTTCAGTAGGTAGTTCCGCCAGCAAAGCCGCCTCGTTCATGCCGGTCGTGCGTGCCCACCACGCCAGTGAAGACGCAGCCGACAGCGTAACCCCCATCTGGTGCCACATATCGGGCACCGCATGGCAGAAAGCGTGAATCCCCCCCTGCGGGTGCGGCCGGAAGCGCTCCGTCGTGATCCACAGCACGCCCGATGTACCAAGAGAAAGGAAGGACGAACCCGGCGTGACCGCCCCCAGTCCCACGGCACCCGCCGCATTGTCCCCGGCACCACCCGCCAGTACGGGGCGGACCTTCATGCCCCAACGGCGCGCAAGATCGGCATCCAGCGCGCCTGCCGGTGCCGTACCCTCCACCAGTGCCGGCATGGCGTTGCGCTCAAGCCCACAGGCTGCCAGCGCCCCGTCTGACCAGCAGCGATGGCCCACATCCAGCCATAGCGAACCCGATGCGTCCGACATATCCTCGATCATCTCGCCCGTCATGCGGTAACGCAACCATGCCTTGGGCAGCAGGACATGGCGGATGGCACGGAACACATCCGGTTCATGCTCAGCCACCCATATCAGCTTGGGCGCGGTAAAACCGGGCATGGCGATGTTGCCGCATACCTGCCGGAATTCTGGAAAACGGCGTTCGAATTCCCGGCATTGTGCCACGGCGCGCACATCGTTCCATAAAATGCATGGACGCAGCACGCTCCCGCCCTTACCCAGCAGCACAGCACCATGCTGCTGGCCGGAAAGGCCGATGCCCCTGACCGCCGACATCTCACGCGGATGTGCCGCCACAAGCGCATCCATGGCGGCGAGCAGGGCAATCCACCAGTCCTCGGGCGGCTGTTCGTTCCATCCCGGATGGGGGGAACTGACATGCAGGGGGTGCGTGTAGCTGGCGACGACACGCTGCGCTTCATCAACCAATACGGCCTTGAGGCCGGAAGTACCCAGATCAATCCCGACAAACATTATTGTTATTCCTGTCCCGTTACTGGCATGCCAGCCCGGCCATTCTTGCTTTGCCTTGATCCAAGTGAACGCATAATGACCACAACAGTGCAAGTACGGACTGCACACCTTCTGGTGACCACACCCACTGACCATACCCATCGGGCCAAATGCGCAGGTGCATGGCCGTACGGCCGTGAACAGTGCGGATATTCTTTTTTAAAAACGCTTATCGCGTGCATGAAAAAAGAGGAAAGGCCTGCATGGCCTTTCCCCTCCGTACATTTTCCTCAGCGTTTATTACGTTACGACGTGGCGACTTTTGCTTTGATGAACTCTTCCACAATCGTGTTGACCGCCGTGGCGGCCTCAAGCTGGGGCATGTGCCCCGTATCGGCCATCATGTGACGGGTAATAGCGGCGGGCAGGCCCTCAGCCTGTGTGGCAGGCAGGATTTCATCCACCTGCCCCCAGATCAGGGTAACAGGCATGTCAGCGGTCTCGATATCGGGGCGCAGGTCATCAGCCTGCTGGCCTGCGGGGAAACAGGCGGCCGCGATCGTACGCAGCGCCGCCTCCGCCCCGTCCAGCCGCTTGTAACGCAGCACGTCATCGGCCATGCGCCGACCGATCAGGGATTTGTCATGCACTAGGTATTTCAGCACATCCTGCAGGGCACGCACCCGGTCGGCTTCGATGAAGCCGTTGATGAAATCCATGTTGATCTGCCGCCCCATGCCTGCGGGGGCAACCAGCACGAGCGAGGCCACACGCTGCGGGGCCATGCGCGCAAGCGTGAGCGCAATGCCACCACCCAGTGAATGACCCATGACATGCACGCGCGACAGGTCGAGATGATCGAGTAACTGAATGGTTACACCTGCAAAGAACTCCAGCGTGCCCGGTCCCACATCCTTCGATGAGCCACCATGTCCCGGCAGGTCGAAGGCAATGACACGCCGCCCATGCGCCAGAGCCGCATGGTTGAACATCCAGTTCTTCAGGTCGCCGCCAAAACCGTGGATGAGCACAAGCGGGGCCTCATCCCCCTCGCCCCGTTCATGCACGCGCAGGGTATGCTCGCCTACCGTGACCATAACCGGCTCATCGGTAGTCTCCGCGCCTTCCGCCGTTCCCGCATTTTCGGCAAACTCCGCCTGAAAGCGGGTTACGAACGCATCGATATCCGCATCCGTCACGGCCGTATCGGCCACAACACCAATCAGCGCGCCAACGGGCAGCATTTCGCCATTGGCCGCAACCTGCCGGCGGAATGTACCCGCCAGCGGACTTTCAAACGTGTTGGTGATCTTGCTGGTCTCGATATCAACCAGTTCCTCGCCCGCCGTAATGGTGGCGCCGGGTTCGACCAGCCAGCCGGCAATCTTGCCTTCGGTCATGGCAAGACCGAATTTGGGCATAGTGATGGGGGTGATGTTCTGTGCCATGTCAGACTTTCTCCGCTACGCGATGGTTCATGGTGGCGGTGACGGCAGCCTCGATCTTCTCCACATTGGGCATGTAAAGGCTTTCGAGCACCGTGGCGAAGGGAACCGGTGTGTGCGGTGGCACCACGCGGCGGATGGGCGCGCGCAGGGTATCGAATGCTTCTTCCGCCACCAGGGCCGCGATGTCGGTCGCCATGTTGCAGCGCGGGCTGGATTCATCAACAATCACCAGCCGCCCGGTATCGGCCACGCATTCCAAAATGGTGTCGCGGTCAAGGGGCGATGTGGTGCGCGGGTCAATGACCGTGCAGCTGATGCCCTTCTTTTCCAGCCGGTCGGCGGCCTGGTTGGCCATGCCCACCATGCGGCCGAAGGCGACAATGGTCACGTCATCGCCCTCCCGTGTCAGGTTGGCTTCGCCAAAGGGAATGGTATAGGCCTCGTCGGGCACGTCCTCCTCCTCATCATACATCACTTTATTTTCAAGGAAGATGACCGGGTCATCATCGCGTATGGCCGAAATCAGCAGGCCCTTTGCCTCGTAGGGGGAGGACGGGATGACGACCTTCAGCCCTGGTATGTGGGTAAACAGCGGGTACAGCGCCTGACTGTGCTGGGCAGCAGCATTGAAGCCCGCGCCATACATGGCGCGGATGACCAGCGGCGTGCGTGCCTTGCCGCCAAACATGTAGCGGAACTTAGCGGCCTGATTCATGATCTGGTCAAGGCAACAGCCGACAAAATCCACAAACATCAGTTCTGCCACCGGGCGCAGGCCGGTGACTGCGGCACCTGCCGCGGCACCGATATACGAGGCTTCAGTAATGGGAGTGTCGAGCACGCGGGTTGCGCCAAACTCCTCATACAACCCCTTGGTTACACCCAGCACACCGCCCCAGGCGTCCGTTACACCCGCAGAGCCACCACGGCCACCGGCCACGTCCTCGCCCATCAGGATGACAGTGGGGTCGCGGCGCATTTCCTGCCGTAGGGCTTCATTGATCGCCTGCCGAAAGCTTTTCTTGCTCATTGTACGTTTCCTTCCTGCTTCTGGGGGCCTGCTCAGTAACGGACGTAGACATCAGCCATCAGATCGGGCGCCTGGGGCAGCGGGTCATTCTTGGCACGGATGACGGCGGCCTCGATCTCATCGGCTACGGCGGCATCCACCTCGTCCAGTGCGCTGCCCTCGAACAGGCCCGCCTGGGTCACGCGGTCGCGGAACAGCTTGAGGCAGTCATGGTCACGCCGGGCCTCGGCCACCTCATCGGGGGCACGATAGGTCATGGCATCGCCTTCAAAATGGCCATACCAGCGTTGCAGGTGCACATGCAGCATAGCCGGGCCGTTGCCACCGCGTGCATGGGCAATCGCTTCGCCCGCCGCCTGGTGCACGGCAAAATAGTCCGAGCCGTCACACTCGATATAGGGCATACCGAAGGCCGCTGCCCGCGCCTTCTGACTACCGGCACAGGCATAGGATGCAGCCGTGGCCTCGCCATAGCCATTATCTTCCACCACGAACACGGCGGGCAACTGCCAGACGCTGGCAAGGTTCAGGCTTTCAAGCGTTGTGCCCTCGTTAGAGGCGCCATCGCCATAGAAGGCAACGGCCACCGCGCCATCACCCAGCGTCTTGTGCGACAGGGCGGCACCACAGATCAGCGGCGGGCCGCCGCCCACAATGCCGTTGGCCCCCAGCATGCCACAGGTCAGGTCGGCAATATGCATTGACCCGCCCTTGCCCCGGCACACGCCGGTGCTGCGGCCATAGATCTCGGCCATCATGCCCGCAACCCCCACGCCCTTGGCAATGCAGTGCCCGTGGCCACGATGGGTACTGGCAATGGTATCGTTATCGGTCAGGTTGGCGCACACGCCCACAGCCGAGGCTTCCTCGCCGCAGTACAGGTGCACGAAGCCGGGTATTTCGCCGGTTGCGAATTCAACATGCAGGCGCTCTTCAAACATACGGATGGTACGCATCGACCGGTATGAGCGCAGCAGCGTTTCACGCGCTATTTGCATGGGTGTTCCCCTGTTCTTTCTGCCTCCGCCCCTCATGCATGCTGGCATATGGCGGGCTGGGGGCAGCACACACGCTTTGCCGCCATCCGGGCAACAACGCGGTAGGGATGTTTCACGTCCATGTGAAAGGGATGGTACGAAGTGTCGCGAAACTGCGACATGCGGCAAGCTCTATTACCTGTATCCCATCCATTTATCCCAACCTGAAGAACCAGCATGTCGCATGGCTCCCGTTTCCTGTTTTCCGCTCCCCCCCTTGCCACCCTTGCCGGGACTGGTACGGGACTTGAAGCTTCATGGCAGCGCTGCCAGCACGAATACGCGCTGAACCCGGCCACTCCGATGCTACCCAGCGTTCTGTCGGGTGCCGAACTGCGGCAGTGTGCCCAGCATGCTGGGCGCATCATGCATTTTGCCGCCCCCGAACTGGACCTGCTGCATGCGGCGCTGGAACCGGTGGGCTATACGGCCATGCTGGCCGATACCGAAGGCGTGGTACTGGATCACCGCACGGCGCTCCCGCTGCGGCGCGGGTGCCGCCGCTGGCATTTCTGGCCCGGCGCCGTGTGGCATGAACGCCATACCGGCACCAACGGTATTGGCACCTGTCTGGCCGAACAGCGCAGCGTGAGCGTGCACCGCAACCAGCACTGGCGCAGCGGGCTGCATGGGCTGGCGGGCGTGGCCACCCCGGTCTATGACCCTTCAGGCCGCATGGCCGCATGCCTGAACGCCAGTTCGTTCCACCCCACGCCAGAAGGTACCCTGGGTGCACTGATCGCCTCCGCCCTGTTGCAGGCGGCGCGCCAGATCGAACGGACCTGCTTCATGGACCGCTACCGCGGCCATGCGATCATGCTGCTGGGGGCGGCACTGGGATCATCAGTGCCCATGGTAGCTCTGGACCGCGAGCGCCATGTCGTGGGCGCCACCTTTGCCGCGCGCATGCAGATGGGCATTGCCCCCGCACAGGATGTCAACCTGTGCCTGCTGGATGATACGACAGCCCCCCGCCCCACCACCCCGTTGCGTGATGCACAGACCGCAGCCATCCAGGCCGCACTGGCCAGCGCACGCGGCAAGGTGGCGGTGGCCGCGCGCATGCTGGGCATCAGTCGCTCGACCCTGCACCGTCGGATACGCAACCTGGGTGGCATACCGGCCGCACGTGCCTGATACCGGGACCGCCGGTTCAGGTCCGTGCGCGCCACCTGCCCCACGCAGCCCAGCCCCGCCATGCCACCATGGCCATCAGTAGGGCAGCATAGCTGACACTGGTGGCATTATAGGTCTTGAACGCCATGAGAAAATGCACGGCTGCAAGCCCGGCCACCACATAGACCAGCCGGTGCAGCCTGCCCCATCGCCTACCAAGATAGCGCATGGACGCACGATTGGACGTAGCCGCCAGCGGCACCAGCAGCATGAAGGCGGCAAACCCGACCATAAGGAATGGGCGCTGCGTCACGTCGCGTACCAGCACACCGATATTGCCCTGCTGGTCCAGCCCCACATACACCCCTACATGCAGGCACACGTAACAGAAGGCCAGCAGCCCTAGCAGACGGCGGTAGCGGATCAGGTTCAGCCCGGTCAGCGCGCGCAGTGGTGTCACCGCAAGCCCCGCCAGCAGGAAACGCACCGCCCACAGTCCCAGCCAGCGTTCAAACACATTGACCGGGTCCGGTCCCAGTTCATCATGCGCGCCATACCAGAAATAGAGGGTAGCCGGCAGCAGGCCCAGCAGGCCCAGCGCTCCTGTCTCGCCCGGCCATGGCACAAGCAGGCGGTTGCGGCGCGTGCCGGACAGATAGGGCATGCTCAGTAATTCCGCCGCAGGTCCATGGTGCCATACAGCCCCGCCACCTGCTCGCCATAACCATTGAACATGAGGGTTTTCTTCCGCCCACCCCCCAAAAATCCCCCCGCTCCGATCACCCGCTCCGATGCCTGACTCCAGCGCGGGTGATCAACTTCGGGATTGACGTTGGCGAAGAACCCGTATTCATCAGCATTCATCTGGTTCCACGTCGTAGGCGGCTGTTTTTCCACCAGCCGGATGCGGGTGATCGACTTGATGCCCTTGAACCCGTATTTCCACGGCACCACCAGCCGCACCGGTGCGCCATTCTGGTTGGGTAGGGTTTCCCCGTACAGGCCCACCGCCAGCAGCGTCAGCGGGTGCATGGCCTCATCCAGTCGCAGTCCTTCAACATAAGGCCATCCCAGCGAATCAAGCCCACCACGCTGGCCGGGCATCTGCGCGGGCCGCACAACGGATTCAAAGGCGACATAACGCGCGCTGCCCAGCGGTTCCGCCTGGGCAAGCAGGCTGGAAAGCGGAAAACCATCCCATGGAATGACCATGGACCATGCCTCCACACAGCGCATGCGATACAGGCGTTCTTCAATCGGCATCGCGGCAATAAGCTGGTCGATGTCCCATACACGCGGACGGGCCACCAGCCCCTCGACCGAGAGAGTCCACGGCCGCGCGGCGAAACTGGCCGAAAGGGCGGCAGGGTCCCCCTTGTCCAGGCCGAATTCATAGAAATTATTGTAATGGGTGACATCAGACAGGGGCGTCGGCTTTTCTGCTGCCTGAAAGGGACCGGGACGTGCATGCAATGTTTCCGCCCGTGCACGCGGCACAAGGCGGCTGGCTACCCCCATTGTCACCCCGGCCAGCAGTGTACGCCGTGACAGCCATACCGAACGCGGCGTGATTTCATCTGGTGAAGGCCGGGGGTAAGGCGTGTGTGCCATGATGCACCTCCTGCTCGGAACATGGGAACACCAGCCTAACGCGACAGATCCCGTCCCGTCTTCCTGAAACCCGCCCTGACGCATTTCCACCGAACCGGTTTTCGATGGAAATGCGCCAGTTTATGTTTTTACGGGTATCTTCACCTGTTTGAATGCGCGCATTCAAACAGGATCTGTTCTAGCGCAGCAAGCCTTGGATGCGGCTCCAGATCACATCAGCCAATATCTGGTGCCCGGCCTGCGCGGGATGGGTCGTATCGGCATCCCACGTTGTCTGGTCCAGCACATTGGTCAGCTTTTCACCGGGGGCGAACGGATCGATCTCGATATCGGCGGCAATCGTCCCGTTCTGGATGGCTGCATGCACCGCCTGTCTTGGCGCGCCCTGTGTCGTGGCCTCATCAAGGATGGCGACCCGGTAACCCGCTTTTTTCAGCCTGCTGACAATCTGTGACAGGTTACGGACCGTGTCATCCGTTGCAATGTGATTGAACGGCAGGTGATCGTTATACCCGCCAAAAACTACGGCAACGCGTCGGCCTGGCCCTGCTGCTACGCTCTCGGCAGCTGGCACCATGCCTAGCATCTGCCTGCTGGTCGCACCGGAGACGGCAAAATTATAGCTCTGGTAGCGTGCGAAACGCTGCATGAGATAAGGCCAGTTCGTGCCATCGCTCAGGCGGAAACCTTCCGTCCGGCTATCGCCGATCGCAACAACAACATTGCGTAACTGCGGCATGTAGTTACCCAGTACCGCAGCAGATGCCTGAAAATTCGCGACTTCGCCAGGTGTTGCCGTATGGTCGGCAATGACGATACCCGTCCACTGCCCGGTATTGCGCCCCTGAACGAACCATTCCCCTCCATCGGCATTGTAGCCGATATAGCCGCCCGTCAGCGCATCATTGCTCAGCATGCCGGGATGCTGGACACGGGCATTGCCGGACTCAAGCGTGTAGCCCGTGGGGGTGGCGTTTACACCAAAGGCCGCAGGGGAATTGGTCATGACAAGGTTCGTGCGCTGGTCGGGACTGCGCGGGTCAGCCACATGTACAAAACCATCAAACGTATAGCTACCCGTGAAAACCTTGAATTCATGCCCGCCCCCTCCCAGCATGACCGGGACGGGAAAAGCCGCGTAACCGGAATTGGATGAGGCATAGGTGCCGGTCGTGCCAAAGAAAAAGCCATTACCCGCAACCTTCACCCCCTGTGGCAGCACAAAACCGCCGGGGCCATTATTCTCTCCCCACGACAGGGTTTCCTGCCCCGCCACCTGAACGGCACCGATATGCACCACATGCTGGCCCGGCGTGGCCGTGATGTGATTGCCGTGGCCCGACTGGTCATAAACGCGGGTAACGGTGGCAAAGGTTCCGCCATCACGCGTGGACAGGGCGCGATGCAGCGTATCGGTATCCAGCGTGCCATCGGGGTGGATGACAAGGGTGGCCGTGACCTGCTGACCCCCCACGACCGTCTCGATATCTACGGCTGGGCCGCTATAACCGCTGACCATGCGCGTCGGCCCACCGGCAAAAATGGTATGACGGCCAAAGCTGTCGGCGGGATATGTGGTCTGCTCGCCCTCCCACCGCGCGGCGCCGGGTGCAACCGATACCGCGCGCCAGGCATGGCCACCGGCCTGCCACAGATCACCTGCTGCATAGCCATGGCGGGCATCGTCATTATGACCAGGTGGGCGGTTCAGTCCCTCACTTGCGCCATCACGCGCGGGAACGCAGGTCTCTCCGTCATGATCCACGGGCGGGCACTGTGCCGCCATGGCCAGGGAAACACCGTTGCCTACGGCCAGTACTGTCATGCAGGCAAGAAGTTTTGTGCATGTTTTCATACCTTGCAGTTCCCCGATATTATTGGGCAATTACCAGTCTGAATATTTCCTGCCGTCTTACTGACCATCAAAAGCATAGTGAGCCATCCACATGCCGCTGGTTTCAGACCAGTTGCCTGCGCGGCTATAGCCGCCCTCCATCCCCACACGCAGGCGATGGGTAAACTGGTAAACAATACGACCGTGCACATTGCCCGCAAGGCCGCTTGCACCCTCATCACCATAATAATCCGGCTGATCTGCAACAGAAAGCGCCTGAAGATTAGAATCTTTAGGGTAGTACGGGGCACCATTACTATGATAATGCTGAAATCCCGCCTCCCCCCGCAGGAACCACGTCCACCGCTTGTTATGACCCGACCATTCGACCGGCACCATAGCACCATAATACTGCTGCGGAGAGAAGTAACCGCCCTGCCCCCATGTAAAGAAGTAAGTATCGCGCTTGTAGCCAAAATACATGAGGTCAAGCCCAACCCGCAACCACTGTCGGTCATGCATCTGCCACACCGTGGCACTGCCACCCGCACTGGCTTCTGCTTCGGTATTGCCAATGACATGCGTGCCGCCAAGATAGGCAAAGCCACCGCCTGCGTACACGTTCCATGTTGGCTCGGACCATTCAAGCGCGCCATGGCCGAACATGCGCGTTACCCCACCCCACAACTTGCCCGTGCCGGGGTCACGCTCACCGGCATAAGACAGTTCGCTATCGGTCACCATGCGGCGACCACCGCTGATGCGCAGGCCAAGGTTGCGGGTCAGACGGGGCGAGAACTCTACCCCGCCCACCACATTGGTAATGGGGAAACCAAGCGGTGAGGACCCTACATCAGCTGCAAACCAGTGATTGACATAATTCAGGCTCAGCCCCACGCCCTGCATATAATTATGGTGCGCGTAACCGGGCATCGGCTTATTGACGGCATCGGTGCCGTATTCATGCTCCGAATAGGAATTGCCCAGCGGGTTACCCGTGAACAGGAACGTAGGAATGACTGAAAAGGACAGCCTGTGCTCCCACGATTCAAACGGCAACGTGCCCGTAATCGGAACGGCGAACTCCGTAAGCTGCCCTAGCCCCGCAATGCCCGTCCTGCTGCGTACGAAAGTATTGGCATCGATCTGGGGTGAGACGGAATCGCGCAGGTAGACGATCTGGCGATCCATGGCCTCCGGCCCGTCGTCTTCGGGAATGTAGTGATAGCTCGCGGGAAGGGTCGCGCCGTGCAGGTTGATATAGTTGCTGTCAATCTCGGGCCAGCGATAATCGGGCAGAAAGCTTTCATGCTGCGGCTCTGCGCAGATGCCTTCGCCATCAAGCGTGCACTGCGCGTGGCGCGCATGTTCCACATCAACCAGTTGCAGGCGGGTATTGCCCTCGATCCGCTCGATATCGGAACGGACTTCCCAGCTCATCGGGCCGTCAGGATCTTCCTGCGCCAGTTGGGTGGAATAGGCCTTGGCCGCTGCCATCTGGTGCAGCCCACCCGCATCGCGCGCGGCTGCGGCAAGGGCATATATGTTGTGCGGCTTGAGGCGCAGGGCAACCTGGTCTTCTTCCAGCGCGCGCCGGGCCAGGTTGCGGGTCTGGTAGACACGCCCCATGGCCAGATGCGCCTCAACCGAATCCGGATGCGCCTGCAGCACTGGCGCCAGCACCTGATAGGCTTGTGCGGTCTGGCCATAACGGTCAAACCCATCTGCTGTCATGATCGCAAGACCGATTGCGATCTGGTTACGGATCTCACGCTGGTCCGCCGTTATATCGGCAGGCCGGACCTGGGCAATGGCATCAAAGCCATTAAGGCAGCGCGTGGCATCAATGGAGGAATGCAACCGCAGGTAGACACCCGCATAGGCCAGAAGCTGGGAGGGCTGGGGCGGCTGGGTCAGCCGCTCCTCCTCTGCCAGTACCTGCTGTGCATCCTGCGGGGCATGGCGGTCAAGCAGCGCATTGGCAATACGCATGCCGCGCTCACCCGTAGGATCGGGCCGGTCAGCCAGCGCCATCAGCAACGCATTGGGCGCGCGCGGTGCGCGGTTGAGTTCCTGTATGCGCCGGGCCAGTTCAATCTGTTCGGCCACGCGCGCTATTCCGGGGCTCTGGCTACCCGCTGGCATACGTGCCATGAGTTGTTCGGCACGGGCTAGGTCATGGCGGCCCATGGCATAGATGATCGCGGCCTGCAGGTCCTCGGCCGTAACGGAGCGCCCACTGGTCACACCATCCATGACGGCCTGGGCCTGTGCATGATTACCTGCTTCATCCAGCGCATGCGCCAGCTTGAGCCGGACCCACGGATCCGCAGGTGCCATGGCCAGGGCGCGGTTCAGCAGTTGGAGTTTTTCGTTATTATTGCGAGTCCGGTCCGACTGAGCCGAAAGATCGGCTACTTCCAGATGGCGCGCAAGGTCGGGACGCACATGGTGCAGCCGCACGATAATATCCTGCGCCTCGGGCTCCCGGCCGGTTTCGATCAGTATGCCGCCCAGGTTGAACAGGGCATCGGCATTGCCCGGTACGCGGCGCAGGATTTCACGATAAAGGTGCTCGGCTTCGGCCAGATGGCCCTGCCTGCGCTCCAGCATGCCCTTCAGGGACATGAGTGTAACCGTATTGCCCCTGTGAGCCAGTTGCGCAAGGTCCGTCTGTGCCGCATCGTACCGCCCGGAATTAATGGCCTGTATGATACGTGCCACCAGCGGGTCCATGCCACCACCACCGCTTTCCATCGCCTTGATGGCTGCGCGCCAGTGAGGAGCGGAATCCGGGTCCATCTCCATGGCCTGCTGGAAATACTGCCGGGCCAGAGCTGCCTGCTGGCGGCCCTGCGCCACAAGTCCCAGCCCACCAAGCGAATCCGCATCATGCGCATTGATGGCCAGGGCACGATGGAACTCCGCAGCCGCACCTTCCAGGTTCCTGCCTGCCAGCAATTCGTAGCCATGCTGGCGGTAATTGGCGGCATCAATGGTGTTCTGCGTTTCCTGCGCCTTGTGCAGGCGATCAATGATTTCCTTGTCGTCCGGGTGCATGCCAAGCCACTCGTTATAGAGCGGGATGGTAGGGCCGGTAATCGGCTCCCACAGCAGCACGTCACGCCAGGCGGCCATGGCCCCATCCCGTATCCCGGCGGAAGCATGGGAGCGGGTAAGCTGACGCAACCCCTCCAGCCCCTCGTCACGCGAGGAGGCGCGATAGGTCAGAATCCGGTCAAGCATCAGCTTCGCATCCAGATCGCGCGGGTTGCGCGCCACCCATGCGGCAAGCTTGGTGCGCGCTTCCTGATAGCCAAGAATGGTGGCTCCCAGCACGCGGTAATACTCCATGGCCAGGTCTGGTGGCGGGTCGCCGTTCTTGAACAGGGCCTTGTACTTGAACATCGCGGGCATCATCTTGCCCGAAGCCACAAGGGCACGAGCTTCCGCCAGGGCCTTGGGGTCCACCGGTCCGGCCTCTATCTGGGCCTTGAGGTCAGACACCAGTCCCGCCGCACCGCCATTGTGGATCAGTCGGTTAAGTGTAGCAGAAGCCAGCTTGGGCTGACCCTCAGCCATCTGTGCTCGGCCCAGTAGGAAAATGGCTTCATTGTTGTCCGGCTCGATCGAAAGCGCGCGCTGGATCGTCTCGCGCGCCTTGGGCAGGTTGTGCTGCCCAAGCCAGTAATAGCCCTGGTTCAGCAGTAACCGGCCGCTCTGGGCCGCCTTGATTATGCGGCCTGTCTGTGCAGTGTATTCACGGGTTTCCAGTTCCATGGCAACAGTTCGTGGAGCCGGTTGATCTTGTGCTCGTTGATACGGGCCAGGACGTCGGCGAGGTAATCGTGCGGATTAAGCCGGGAGAGTTTTGCGCTTTCGATAAGCGTCATGGCATCAGCGATGTTGTCGCCCCCGGTGTCGGATCCGGCAAAGAGATAATTTTTTCGCCCCACGCATACGGGCCGTATGGCGCGTTCGGCAGGATTGTTGTCGATGGCGACACGACCATCTTCGAGGAACAGGGTAAAGGCCTTCCACCGGTTGAGCGCATAACGGATCGCTTTTGCCAGTTCCCCCTTTCCAGGGATACGGGCAAGCTGTGTTTCGCACCATGCGTGGAATGCTGTGACACGGGGGCGGCTTTGTTCCTGTCGGACAGCCAGACGATACGGGGCCGGGTGTCCGGTGATCTGGCGCTCGATATCGTAGAGCTCTCCGATCTGTTCAAGTGCTTCCCTTGCGATTGTCGAATCACTGCCCTTCCAGACATCATGGAAGGCCCGGCGGAGATGAGCCCAGCAGGCCGCTTCGCGCACGTGCACGGTTCCTGTTGCGTCTGGTTTATACAGATCCCTGAACCCGGCGTAGGCGTCAGCCTGCAGAATGCCCCGGAACTGTGCCAGATGGGTCTGGGGATTGATCCCCTTGCGATCGGGAGAGAACCAGTAGGCCACGGCGGGCGGATCACTCCCTCCCCATGGGCGGGGATCGCGCAGATAGCTCCAGATCCGCCCTTCCTTCACGCCCCGGGGTTTGCCAGCCTGACGCAGACGGGGGTCAAGAACCTGGATGGGTGTATCATCAGCATGTAGCAGGTCTGCCTTTACGACATCCTGACGGATCAGATCTGTCAGAGGACGCAGAACGGCAACGGCCTGACCACACCAGTCGATCAGGGTTGAACGGGGAATGTCCACACCCTGACGGGCAAAGATCTCATTCTGACGATAAAGCGGAATGTGGTCATCGAATTTCGAGACCAGGATATGGGCTAAAAGCCCGGTGCCAGCCATCCCCCGTGGGACAGGGCGCGACGGTGCTTCAGGCTGCACCAGTGTTTCGCAGTGACGGCAGGATTTCTTCAGCCGTGCCGTTTCGACAACTTTCAGTTTTGCCGCAATAAAGTCCAGTATTTCGGTGACATCTTCGCCTACAAGACGCAGGGGACCGCCACAGGCAGGACAGGCCTCACCTGGGTCGAGAACAATACGCTCCCGTGGTGTCGTGTCAGAAACCTTTGGTTTGCCACGCTGCCGTGGGGGAGAGAGTGCATCATCGCTGACATCATGCTCCCTGATATCAGGAGAAGGATCGGCTGCCGCGATGGCGATTTTTACATCTTCAAGGAGCAGTTCGAGTTGTTCAATCTCACGGTCTATCTTTTCTGAACTGGCCCCGAATTTCTGTTTCTGAAGACGTGCGATCCGGATTTTGAGAGACTGGACAAGAGCTTCATACGCACGGGCTGACGCAGAAAGCCGAGCCACTTCGGTCTGCAGGGAAACAATCATTTCCCTCAGGGTATCCGGATCATCAGGCAGGACCGCAGGTGCAGACGTCATTATGAAAAAATAGCAGAAAACCTAAGAAAATTCAAAATGTTCTGCACTCTCACGCCATAAAAATCAGGCCACGCGAGACGGTGGTGCAGACCAGGAAGGGCGTCTCCACTCCATGCCTTCCCACAGCATGGCCATCTGTGCTGTCGTCAGGCGTGCAACGCCCTCTGCCGGAGACGGCCATGGAAAACGTCCCTTCTCAAGCACCTTGTAATAAAGACAGAACCCCTGACCGTCCCACATCAGAAGCTTGATCCTGTCCCCACGGCGACCACGAAAGGCAAAGAGCGCCCCTGATGTCGGGTTCTGACGCAGCACGTCCTGTGCCAGTGCTGCCAGACCCGATATGCCCTTGCGCATATCGGTCACCCCGCAGGCCAGATAGACACGCACGCCGTTGCCCACGCCAATCATGCCGTCTCCGCAATCCGGATGACCCGGGCCAGAAGATCTTCGGCAGGATGTCCCGTCACCCTGATACTACGGCCATTGCGCAGCACTATGGCCAGTTCGTCAGGATCACCGCCAGATGCCACAGCAGGTGTCGTCACTGAAGCAACAGGAACAAACGCCACAGACTGATCTGGGGAAGATAGTCTTTGACGGAATGACGTCCGCCATTGGTAAAGATGTTGGCGGGTCAGGTCATGTCGACGTGCCACATCCGATACACTTGCTCCATCCACACCAACTTCAGCCAGTATCGCCAGCTTCCGTTCATCCGACCAGCGGCGGCGGCGTTCAACGCCAATCAGGATTTCCTGGGTCATTCTTACCTCTCAAATGACGTCAATAACGACGTCGTTAACGACGTCGTTAACGACGGTAAGTTACCAGTCACAATCCTCAATCATAAGGCGGCCTCAAACGGCCGGTTACGTTCAGCAGCAGTTCCAGCACGGCTGCCGCATGCGCCAGGTGCGCATTAGCCGCTATCTGGTCTGCGCTGGGGGTAACCGTAATCTGCGTGGTACCGCTGGAAGATGATGGCGCGCTATCGGGCGCTGGCGTCCATGCAGACTGCGCGCGCGCGACCTCTCCCGACATAATGACGCCGGCAACCATGCCGCAGACAATTTTCAGCCCCCCCCCGGTCAACCGGGCGGGAGATGGCGCATACGACGCAGGCACCATGACCCAGGCCGCAGGCGCACTGCGCCATGCCGGAGCACAATGCCGCCAGCCACCGGCAAGGGACGGTCTTGTCATGTATGTCCTAATGAACACGAGACACAAAGGAAATATAGAACAGGATCGCGGCCAACGTCATGCAGCCCCCCACCAGGATGGCTGCCCCACGGTTACGCACGGCAGGCGTCACCCGGTCTTCGTAATCCAGGCCGGTCCGTTCCACGAACAGGTAGCTGAGCAGGCTGATCACAAGAACAATGCCCAGAACTGCCGCCATGGTCAGCCCCTGCACCTGGAACGACAGAAGATAGCTCGCCACCACAATGCCCGGCCAGTGCCAAAGATAGACCGAGTAGGAAATGACACCCAGCGGGGAAATCGGCACCAGGCACAACCGGCCAATTTCCGTTTCGGGCAGCATGATGATCACGGCCACGGCAACGCAGGGGAAAACCATCATGTAAGACGGGCAGGCAAACTGGAGTGTATAAAACAGGCCCGACCCCACGATCACCGCAAGGGCTGCCGCATAGATGATGTTCGCAACCACCTTGCTGAACTGCGGGCGCGGAAAGATCCAGATCATCGTGCCAAGGGAAAACTGCCACAACCGGTCGAATATGTTGTAGTAGGCCTGTGTATCACCCTTGAAATAGCTCAGCCCGCAATAGGCTGCCGAAACCGCGAAGATGCCCGTCAGGACAAGTTTGCGGTGTTTTGTCAACGGCAGCAGCAGGGCCATGAGGAAGATGATGGTATAAAACTGCATTTCCAGCGAGAGCGACCACGTATGCAGGAACGGGTAGGCAATACTCTGCCCCTGGAAATAACCGACATGCCCAGATGTTGGACAGGTATACCAGCGCATAGGCGCCATTGATCGCGATATCGGCCCGGTCGCTCTGCAGGACCCACCACAGCATACCTGCCGAGACCAGTGCAATCATGCACACCAGTGCAGGGAGCAGGCGGTAAAGCCTGCGACAGACAAAGCGCACGGGCTGGAACGGATGCTGCATGAGTGCTGAACGGCCCATGAAATAGCCCGAGATCACCACAAAGATATCAACCCCGACAAAGCCCCCCTGCAGCCAACCTGCATGGAACAGCACAACAAGGGCAATGGCGAGGCCACGCAGACCATCGATATCGCGCCGGCGGTTTTTGGGAAAGAAATCTTTCTCAAGTATGTCCCGCCATCTGCTGGAGGTGGAGGCGAGGGCGGCGTCTTTTATTTGCAGCATCAACAAATTTCCACGTATGGCGCCCGTATCCGGCAAGACGGAAGCCCCCCGATACGTCAGGGATGCTTCCGTGTAGTGAGCGGACTTACTGGCCTGCCGCAGGAGTTGCTTTCATCTTCTCAAGCTCGGGCAGCGTTGCCTGCACGATCGCGTCACCCCACACCTTGTAGCTTGCCGGCGTTGCGTGAACGCCATCGATGGTGTTGACACTGCCCCGCTTGAGCAGCGCCGTGCCATCAACATAGGTGCACGGCGCCACTTCGCCCTTCAGGAAGGTTGCCATTTCCGTCGTGCGCTGGTCGGTTTTGCCGTAACGCGGGCTGAACTGCCCCCAGGTCGGGCCAACCCAGATGCATGCGGTCTTGCCGATGGTATAGGTCAGGGTTTTGACCTGTTCGTCCACCCAGTCCTTCGAGACAGCCTTCTGTTCATAGGCAGCCATGGTATCACCCAGGATGACCATGACAACATTGGGGTGCCACTTGGCAATCAGGTCGCTTATGGGCGGCGGAGAGGTCGGCTTCATATTAGGTGCGCCAATCGGTGCATCGCCAATACGCTCTGCCGCACCGCACCCGTTATTGGGGTTGGGCACAACCCAGTCTGCCGCCATGGAAGAACAGACACCATAGGTTACGACCTTCGCACCCCGCTTGGTAAATTCATCTGGCAGAACTGAAAGAAGGGAGTCTTTGAAGGTTACGTGGCTATCGCCGATAATCAGAAGCGTAAGACCCGCGAGAAGAGCATTCATGAATCATTCCTCCGTAAACGATTTATTTTTCAGAAAACGTGCGTTTATGTGAAAATCGCTCCAGCAGTAACATTGACTTCAGTCAATTGCTACCAACTCCGCAATCGATTACAGTTCTCCGGTCAGTTCCTCCTTCTCGATACGTTTGCGCGACAGGTGCCTCAGCCATCCCCTTATACCCAGGGCCGCCAGTCCTACCCCGACAAGACCGGTCAGATAAAGGGCAAAGGGGTGACGGCTCAGATACCAGTCGGCACGCACCCAAAGCGGCAACGAACCTACGGTGTAAGTAGGCGCCGTGCGGTAACTGGTGAACCGGTCGCCATTCTTGATGACCAGATCACCCTGCAATGAAGGCAGGTCTGTCTTGTTGCGCAGGCTGAGAACAAGATCATGAATCTGCTCCGGTGTATCACCCGTAAAGGCAATGATGGAGCGGGCGCGATCATAGGGTGACTGGGCCGCCAGCATCAGTCCCGCCTCAACGATCGGGGCATTGAGCTTTGCGGTCACGCCATTCTTCAGGCCAGCATGGTCACGATCCTGAAACAGGTACCAGATGCCCTGCAGGCCCATATGCTCACCAATCTGGATATGGCTATCCTTGATGACATACGGCGAGTGCGACAGCAGCCGCGTGGCATTACCCAACTGCGCTGCCGTACCCAGCACGATGATGTCTCCCGCAGGCGGGTTGGCCTCAATCTGGTCAGCGGTCACGATCTGCACACCTGATGCCGGATACCATGTCGAGGCACCAAAGAATCCCATCAGGTCCAGGAAGGCGCCAGCCGTGCCGGCATTGATCTGCGATGGCAGCACTACCGTCGTTTCAGACAGGTCAGCCATGCGGGAGAAGGGAAAGGCCGCTTCAGCGAAGTAGGACAGGTTGGGCAGCTCGGCAAAATGGTAGCCACGGCGGAAATCGAGCGTGGAATCAGAATCCACGCTCATATGGATGTCCCCGGGAGTGCGGCGGCAGGCTCCGCGGTCGATCGGTCGGGCATCGAATTTGAACTGCAACTGGTTCTGCCCAAACAGCAGCCAGGTCGGCAGCGCCGTGGTATGCCCGACCGCACCGGCATGCAGGTTGACCATGCGCTGCGACCAGCGCTGCCACAGCCCCGGCGGCGAGAGCGTATAGCTCTGCAGGTAGTTGTTGTTGAGGCTGACATCGACGCGCGATGTCTCAAGATCCACCACCGGGCCACCGGGGGCACGGATCCACATGTCCATCAGGAAAGGACGGCCACGCCAAGTATAAAGATCGGGCGGAAGATGGAAAGGCAGCGTCATCCCTTCAGGCGAGAACCCGCCACCCTGTAGGTCTGCGGCCCCTACCAGTTCGCCAAAACGTACGACACGGTCTATCGGTATAAAGGCAGGTGCATCGTAGGGCTGGCGTGCCTCCAGCGACACGTCCTCCACAACCTTTGACGCGACACCACCCAGCGTATCCGTCGCGAATACAAGCGCACGCGCTGCGACCTCAACTTCCTGCGCATTGCGCCCGGTCACGACCAGAATGGTACCCCAGCGATCATTGGGATTGGCGATTTCCGCCAGCATGGGACCGCGCGGTCGTGTGCCTGCATCATCAACAGGCAGGTTTTCCCCCACCTCGACCGCATTGCCCGAAGCCGGGATCGCCGTATAGACGGGAAAAGACAGCTTGCGGAAATCAGCAATCTTGCCAAACCACGATGACACCAGACCCGCAGCCTTGAGACTGCTTGTTGAAGCAGTATCGGGCAGGACCATCGGCACGCGCAGGGTCGTGCGCAGGTTGGGGTCAAAAAAGGGCGCGGGTAGCCGCGACAGCTTGCGTGCGGGGGCTATGCGGACAGTCGTGAGCGTTATCTGCGACATGTCAGAGATACGCGCCCACAGGATCTCATTGAAGAGATCGTTACAGTCACGCCTGTATTCACCCGCAAAACGGAAATTGAGCTTGTTATCACCAGTAAAATAAAGCGGGTCGATATCGAACGTCAGCGGCCCGAACTGCGGATGATCGGGGTCAACCTTGATCGTGCCGATATACTGCTCGTTCAGCGTTACCGTCACGGCGCTGGCTTCAGGCAGCAGGGAGGGTGAAAGCGCCCCGGAAATCGTCAGCTTCGCGTGAGTGACCACACGGTTGGCCGGCACGATCACGTCCAGCCCCTGCAGGGGGGAATACCCGCGCAGGGTAAGCGGGCCGGTCGTGGCGCCAAGGTTGCGGAATGACAGGGTGCGCGTCACTTCCGTGTCACTGATCCGGTCGGCCACGGCCTGATCAATCGTCGGCACAGCTTCGGGCACGGTACCGGTATTACTGTCACCGAACGGGGTTTCGGCGCTTACACCTTCCTGGTCACCCATGGCGGCGGATGCGGTGGCGGGCTGCACCTGCGCCATCGCTACCGGACAGAGGGCGGCAAAGGCCACAAGAAAGGCAGCGGATGCGGCAGCACCATTACGGGCGCTACGTCGAACAGGTTTCAGCACGAGGCTTTGTTTCTCCAGTTTTTCTTCCACAACAGGCACAGCAGCCTCTTCTTCGTCTGCCACATTGCGTGGAGCCTCACGCGCCCGCCACTTAAAGAGGCCACCAATACTTCTGATTACCATGGTAATACTGCGCAGGGGCCGGTCAGGCTCGAAATCGGCCCAGTTTGCCCAGGCATCATTGCGGCCAAAAACCATATCCACGATCTGGCTTTCATCCTGCAAGTCACGCCGCACCCATTGCAGGCGCATGGACCGTTCCCCCATGGACAGGACACGTGCGGGAACGGTGGTATGAATCCGGTCCCGTTCGTTTACATATTCCACCATAACTTCATCTGGCGCGGGCACATCGACAGGCCAGTGAATATCAATCCCCAACCCACCAAGCGAAATATCGTGTGTATGCGCGGCAAAGCCCCTGCCTTCGCGATCGGAAACCCTGATGGGCAGCGTCACCGTAATACGCGGAGCAGAGCGGGTCTGGCGTGTTTCACGCCCCACCGCAATGGAAGCCAGTACAATGATGAGGCTGATGACCACCCACAGCGTATTAAGCGCAAAGGACTGCAGGGCCAGGCGGTCATGGAACTGCCAGACAATACCAAATACCCCACGCAGGAACGCAATGAACAGGATGCTGGCCAGGATAACGTTGGGGTAGACGGCACTAAAGTCGAAATAGCTTTTTTCCAGCAGGCCGCCCTTGTCCGTCACGTTGAACTTACCCTTGTGGGGCTGAAGCAGGGTAACGATGGTAATGCGGATGAGGAATAACGCCAGCGATGTTTCGTAAATCTCGCTCCAGAAGGAATAGCGCCACCGCCCCTCAATGCGGGAGAGAGTCAGGATGGAATGGAAAATATGCGGTAGCGCATACACACTGATGGCCAGCGGCGAGGCCGCAATGATGTTCTCTCCCAAAAACAGATAGGCCAGCGGGGAGATAAGGAAAGTCACACGCGGGATGGCAAACAGAAAGTGCGACATGGCGGACAGGTAGCACAACCGCTGCTCCCAGCGCAGGCCGCGCCCCAGCAGGGGATTATCCAGCCGCATGATCTGCAGCATGCCGCGCGCCCAACGCACGCGCTGCCCGATATGCAGGATCAGGCGTTCGGTCGCCAACCCACCTGCCAGCGGTTCGCGCAGGTAAGCGGTCCGCCACCCTCTGCGCTGCATCTTAAGCGCGGTATGCGCATCTTCCGTCACGGTTTCCGTAGCAAAACCACCAATGCCCAGAACGGCAGAACGGCGGATAACGGCGCACGAACCACAAAAGAAGGTGGCATCCCAGAAATCATTCCCATCCTGGACAAGGCCATAGAACATGTTGCCTTCCGGCGGGACATGGGCACCAGACACGAGATTGCGCTGGAAGGGATCAGGTGCATAGAAATGGTGCGGCGTCTGGAGCAGGGCAAGATTGGGATCGGCAATCATCCAGCCGATGGTTCTCTTGAGGAAGCCACGGGTAGGCACGTGGTCACAGTCAAAGATAACGGCGAACTGGCCGTCGGTTATCTTCAGCGCGTGATTGAGGTTACCTGCCTTGGCGTGGCTGTTCTCCGAGCGGATGATATACCCTGCCCCCGATTCAAGCGCGAAATCGCGAAAGGTAACCCGGCGCCCATCATCAAGGATGTAGACATTGAGCTTATCTTCCGGCCAGTCCAGTTCCAGCGCGCCCAGAACGGTAGAACGGACAAGATCGAGATCTTCGTTATATGATGGGATATATACGTCCACATTCGGCCAGGTCGCGGGGTCCTCGGGCAGAGGATGTTCCTTGCGCCGCAGCGGCCATGCCATCTGGAAATAGCTCAGACACAGGGTTACGAGCGCATAAACTTCAGCCAGAAGAAGTAGGATAGCCAGAAAGGACTGTATCCACCCATGGAACTCGATGGTGGATGTCAACCGCCATACTAGGTAGCGCAGGGAAACCAGCAGGGAGAGCATCATGAGAAAGATGGTGATGCCACGCCCCTTGAACCTGTTCAGCACAAGCAGGAGCAGAACCGTCCCGATCGAGATCATGCCTTGCAGGTCGGGCAGGAGGGCGATCGAACCTACAAAACTCATCATGGCCACACCGACCACAATCGGCGCCCACGCAGGCACCCGACCTGTACCGATCTGATCCATCAATTCGGTAATTCTGGCGGCTACCGCCTTAGTCATGTACACCGTCAGAACTGCCTATACCTTAAAATGCGATACCCATTCAGTGCAAAACCACATATCTGTACGATAGGAACGCACCCGAAATTTTCAAATGTTCACTGTAAAATTCTACAAACCGAGATTTCTTATTCAAGACGCGCAGGGATTACTCTTCCTAGCATCAGGATTCCATGAAATTTCCACTTTTCCACCATATTATTGACTTAATTCTCTATGGCGAATTCAGTTATTAATTTTATGGCAAACGATTGTCAAGAAAGAAAATATGCCTCTTTAATATATTTTTCATATATCAGGCATATTGAATACCAGTTTAAAAAGAACACACCTAACGAAATACCAAATAATTCATAAATGATTAATTTTTTATTGCTTTATTTTTTACTATAATGCGTATAGAAATTATAGGTATTTTTGGTGATTTTATCAGATATATAGAGATCTGTTATTCTAATTTAATAGAATACGTTATTTTACGTAGAAATTTATATTCCTGAATTTTTTCTATTCAGGATTAGTTTTTTATTTGTTTTTATAGAAACAAATAAAACTATATTTAGAATTTTATATAAATGATCTGACCCGACCAGACGCGACAAGCCCACCCTACCCTGGCAGCAGGCCAGAACATTCATATTTTCCAATAATATCATCCGCCGCCTGTATACCCTTGCCAACCTGCTCCGGCCACTGAAACAAAAGGGGTGCCCTGAACTGATCTTCCGATGGTACGGTAGCTCTCCTCTTGCCATTGCAGGCATTACGGATGGCGCGCTTCCAGGCAGGGCCATCGGTCGGGTCAATATAAGTTACGTCAGTTCCGGCAAATTCATGAAAAACCGGAATATCACTGCATATGACCGGCACATCCAATACAAGAGCCTCAGCCAGTGGCAGGCCAAACCCTTCGCTGAAGGAGGGAAACAGAAGAGCAGCCGAATTTTGCAGCAATGCCGCCACTTCCGGATCAGTCAATCCCTGGCATTCGTGCACATGACCCTGCAGTGCCGGGCAGCGCTCCAGCATGTCGATAACATTTTCGTTTTCCCAGCCACGTTTACCGACAATGACCAGGTGCGGCACGTCCGCGCTTGCTTCCTCTGCCATGGCACGCCAGATATTCAATAACAGCAGATGGTTCTTGCGTGGCTCGATTGTACCAAGACAAACGAAATAGGGCTGCCCCTGCTGCATGAGTTGCTGCTGGAAAACACCTTTCGCGGGAACAGTTTCCCCCAGATGTACACCATGCGGCACAACCTCCACATGCGCCCTTGCCGGACTGAACTGCAGATACGGCGCCAGTGACCGCTCAACCGCATAGGCCGGAACGATAACCCCTGCCCCAAGACGCGCAACCGTCTGCATCCTGACCAGATGTTTCTCTTTTTCTCCAGGACGCCCGTATTCAGGAAATTCAATGGGAATCAGATCATGCACCATGGCAATGAATAGCGCATTATATCGAAGCAGAAAATTCTCGATGCTTCGGGGACGTGTCAGGTGATGGTGCGACACATTAAGATACATTGCCGTGCAAGCTGTATCTGTCCGCCTATCTACTGCCTTCAGCGCCTGCCAGAGCATACGACGCCCCTGCCGGCGCAGGCCGGAACACAGCGCTGTCTGCCCTTCCCATGCCAGGCCGGTCCGCCTTACGAAATCCCGCGCCTCTTCAAATGGAATCTCACCAATCCGGCCCAGAGGATGAAAGGCAACAAAAGTGCTCCGCTGTGGGGCATGCGCCAGCAGATAACGCGCATATTCATACTCCACCCGGTCGATGCCTGTTGGCACGGGCATGCCCGCCCGGGCAATCAGACGTGAAAGGTCCATGAAGATATGCGCTGACATACTGCTAGCATTCCTATTGAAATTTCAGGCAGGCTTAGCAGCTTACCGCTTGATCACATTCAGGCGTTCCAGAGAAGACGTGACAAAACTTGACCCGTCATTCGCCCGTACAGACGAACGGATACGCTCAAGGGTGCCATTTACCAACTTCGCCAGCCCTTCTTCAGAAAAGAAGCCACCCTCGATCATACAGCGGTCAATCAGTACCCTACGGAAGGCATTGAATATCTTTTCATCCGGCGGTGTCGGGTTTCGCCAGAAATCATTCAGACTACCCTGATAGGTAATGCCGGAAATGTCGTAAATCGCCTGCCCCAGTGTAATGGTTGGCACGTTGGATGCCAGGGCCAGCGTGCCTGTGGTGCTGTTGATGGTCACAACGCCACGCGCATCACGCACCAGTACGGCGATATCCCCACATTCGAGGTACCGCACACGGTCCTGTATTCCGTATTTGCGGGCAATACGCATAACCAGCTTACGCCAGTTCTTCACTCCGTTATCCAGCGGGTGTTCTTTGACCAGCAGATACAGGTCCTGCGGCGCATGGTGAGCAAAGGACTGGAGAACATAGTCAATGGCCCCCTCGTTCCCCTTGAACTCCGAATGCAACCGGATCTGCGCATCCGCATCAAGCTGGAGGGGAAAAAGCATATAAGGAAGCGTTTTTTCCTTGATTTCCGCTATGGTCGCATCGGTCCTGATCTGGGCTGCCTCACGGTTCCTTAGGCGTTTGAGCCAGCCAATCCCTTCTATCCATGGATGCCATGGACGATAGTCATTCCAGTGACGGAAATACCATCGGGTCAGGATATCCGCCGCGTTATAGGCAACAGCCTCCAATGCCCTGCGCCGGAACGAAGACGGCACAAAAGAATGCGGCCCCAGTGGCGACAACTCCGCAGCACGCTGCACATACCATTCGGGATCACGTGGAAGATGGGAGTGCCCGTTAACGCCATCAAGTTCCAGCGTAACCCAATCAGGGCGGATGTAGCCTTCCTCAAATACATAGACCCGCACATGCATTTCATGGCAGATGCCAATTGCCACCCGGTGTAGTGGCCGACAGTCCCCAAAAAGCATGACATCGGTAATACCATGTTCACGAATGACCTGACGCACGAAGTCGGGCCACTGTGCGCTGGAACCGGTAAAGTCAATTCCGTTGGGCAGGCGCCAGAACAACTGGTCCCCCCCATTGAAATTGATTTTGTAGACCCCATAGCCGGCCTTGCGCAGGGCGATACCGACCCGACGGAAGAAAGGCCCCATCAAGCCCTGGAAAAGTAGAAAGTTCCGGGACTTGCTTTCAGGTACCTGCATATCCTGTGCCATATTACTTGCTTCGGCTCCCACAGGCCCATGCATTCTGGCGAATACGTTTTGATAACATTATTTTCGTCCTCCCATAGGCCATTTTGACCTGCATAAGCGTGGTTGGACGCCACAGGGCCGAATCTTCAAAACGATCAACAAGGATTTCGGCCTCACAAGGTAACCGGGTCAATGGATCAAGGTAGCGTGGGTAAAGAATTAAGGCACCCGCGACAAGCTCTTCAATATGCAAGATGCGTCCGCGTCTGGACCATGGCACGTCGCCCATGTCCCGGGTCAGGCCCCAACCCGCATAAAAGGGTGCCCCGTAGGTTACGACCGGAATACCGCGCAGCAGGCCCTCAAAGCCTGCAAGTGATGTCAGGGTATGGATTTCGTCTACCTGTTCCATCAGACCCGTTATCGAACCGCCATAACTTATATGATCGGCCCAGGCCAGCACATCCCTCTCGTTCAGGGCACCAGCCCGATAGCCAGACGTCACATCTGGATGCGGGCGGTAAAGGATGAAGGCATCGGGATTATGCCGCCTTACAGCCTGCAGCAGTTCAAGATTGCCACGGATCTGGCCCCCACCCCGCAATACGGACTGGTCATCACTCACCTGGCCTGGAACCAGAATGGTCCGGCGACCGCAACTGTCCCACCCTGCAACAGCCGACTGCCCAGCCTTTCCATATTTTGTAATACCCTTATGCACCAGATAATGAGCCAGATTACGGGCCCGGTTGCGCAACTGTGGATCAAAACGAGTTGTTGCCAAAATATGCTCAAGGTCGCTGGGTTGGGCAGGATCATAGTAAATCCCCCTCTTATCCAGGATGATGGAAGCAGGAACCTGCAGGCCACTCCCCAGCCCTACCGATCTTACAAATCCATCTTCCACTTTCCATACAGGAATATTTTCCTCTTTCGCTCCTTTTTCCAATCCTGGCGGCATACGCGTTACCCATGTTGCAATCGATGCGCCCCGCTTGCGGCATAGCCCAAGCGCCTGCCTGACTGAACGGACAAAACGCATACCGTGGGGAGGCGTTGCCAGAAAATCCGCAATCCTGTCACGCTTCCACCATGACATCCCAATGCAGGCACCAATATGGCGGTTTTCATCGATTACCCTGCGCCATAGCGTCAGTATTTCTATAACATTCCTGATATCAGTTGATTTTTTATTGAATGGATTAACATAATGCCACTGTGTCAGCAGGGCATGCGCAACCATATTCCCATCAAGCTGAATCGGGTCTGCCTGCGCGCTGCCGTCCAGTCCAGGCACGGCATGGCGCACGACTTCCAATCCACGCAGGCTGGCCAAGGTTCCGATCTCTCCTTCTCCAACCTCATGAACCTGACCGACATGGTCAAGCAGGCTGTGAGGATCACACGACATCGAAACGTGGCGAATCTGATTCTGCCTTGCAAATCTTGCAATCCTGCCATGCTTTAAAGGATAAGAAAGAAGAATATTGTCCTTTCCGTTCTGCCTGAGCATTTGTTGAAGCAACTGCATGAGCATGTGAGATGTTGTATTTTGTGTACTGGAACAGCAGATGAGGATGGGGAAAAAATTTCCAAGATGGTATGGCGCTGCCCAGAATGTCCCACCAACCCGCCGACTCACAATTTCATGACGCAGCCAGGCAATTTCCGCATCTGTGCCATCGTGAAGAGGGCGACACGAAGGAATGGCAAGATGAAGTGGCTGCACCTCACGAAATGGGGGGCAACGAAATAGGCTAGGGCAGGCCAATCTAGCCTCCTCTCAAAAGTCGGGACGTTTCCTAATGCATTTCCATATCATTTTCCACAGGTCTGATGGACCTTCGACAAGGAAAATGATATCGCCGTAAGCCTTGATGAAACCATGCCACATCCTTAGATAACACAGTGTAGTCGTGGCCGTATTTGGCTGGCATTCCCGGCAACAGTGCAGTAAGAAACAATGCATCTTCGCCAGATAAGACAGATAGACTGCGTGGTAGGTTGTGCCCGGAATTTATGGTAGGAGCCTTGGTTCTCATGGAAGCGACCAATTAGTAAAAAAGGCACAAAACAATTACCACAATTCAACTTCAAGGATTTCTTACATGCGTCGGGTAGGCAGAAATGAAACCGATAATATGCCGATCCGGTTGTTCAAAAATCCTGTTTTTGAATGCATGACACTCCTGTCCTTCCCCATATTTCTTGTTGTATGGGGGCTGATCCTGTCTGTGGCTCTTGTCTATGCGTTTAGCCATGCCTTTTCGGTCAAGAGTCTGGTGGCCTGTTTCTTGGTCGGTTGGATCATCTGGTTCCCTATGGAATACCTGCTGCACCGTTTTCTCTTCCATCTGAAGGGAACATCAGTATTCGTCAAATCAATGGTCTTTTTAATTCACGGCAATCATCACGAGCAGCCCAACCATCCCCTACGTAATCTTATGCCCCTGAGCGTATCGCTGCCTCTGGCCGCAGTCATATGGTCAGGATGTGTTTGGCTCATGGGAAAAGGAAACGGCAGCGCAGCAGCCGCCGGTTTCATATGCGGATATATCGGCTATGATATTATTCATTATTCATGCCATCAGTTCCCCATGAAATCGAAATGGCTGAAAAAGCTTAAGGCACACCACATCAAGCATCATTATAAAGACCATGATGCAAATTACGCCATTACCGGCATATTTATCGATGATATTTTCCGCACAAATATGAAACAGAAATAATTATTTCCTCTTCTTATACAGACTGAAACCGAAAGAGATTGATATTGCTGGAGCGGTCCACTCCATCATGAACCCATGCTGGAATACGGTCATAATAGATAAAGAGTATTGTTACTATTCCATTGACCACACGACATCAGATACAATTGGCACAAGTGGGTGATCAAAATCCGCGCCAGATTCATACGTCATGCAGAGCTTTTCCATAACCCGACATAATCTACGGCGTGTCGTCAGTTAGGCTCAGGACCCATTGATTTGTGTAGGGAATTTTGCTTCAGGCTCTGCAAGGAGACTGAAGATGAGCGACCTGGAGGGATCGAAGAACCGTTGATTGGCGCGCGTGGTTCCTGATTTCAGGCTTTTGTCGTGCTGATTGACGGTTCTTGGGGTGACTTTTGATCTGCGTCTTGAGCAGATCGGACGCTGTCGCCAATGGGATAGCTACGCGGCCGCGTTCAACCTCTCGAGGAAGAGGAAGCGGCGCATGTTGTAGACGATATTGGCCAAGCCAATCCTCATGGTGGCCCGGGTAATGCCCACGGTCCGGACGAACAATCCCGTCTGCGATTTCTGATCGGCAAAGACATGCTCGACGCGGGATCGGATGACGGACTTCCCTGCGTTAGAGCGCTGGATATGGCGAGGCATGGGCTTGAGATGCGGCTTTTTCCTGTGAACCTTCGAGACGAAACCCTCTTTGTCCATGAAGTCCTCATTGGCTTTCGAGCGATACGCGGTGTCGGCCCAAACGCTTGAGGCCGTATTGGTTTTATCGAGCAAGCCCTCGCGCAGCCTGGCACCATCACTGGCGGCGGCATCCGTCGCTTTCCATTTCCGGATCAGTCGAAACTTTCGATCGATGGAAATATGCGATTTGTAGCCAAAGAACGGGATGGCGAGGTCCGTGGACGGGAGCGTCCCGTCCTCCTGCCGCTTTGCCTTCGTGAACTTCAGTGTCCATCGCGCATGGCGATCCTTGTGGGACAACTTGGCAGGCTTGTCCTGCCAGTCCTGCGGAATGCGGCCTTCCCGAAGATCAACTTTCTCCGCGTTGGTATTGCGCTGCTTTGGCGCCGCCACCAGCGTGGCATCCAGGATCTGGCCGGACATCGGCAGATACCCGGCGTTTCGCAGGGTGGCGTCAAAGCGCTCGAACAGCTTCTGGATGGCGCCAGCCTCGGTCAGCCGTTCACGGAACAGCCAGACCGTTTTGGCGTCAGGCACCCGGTCCGATAACGCCAGGCCGAGGAAGCGCATGAAGGACAGCCGGTCGTTGATCAGATACTCCGTTCGCTCGTCGGAGAGATTGTTCAGCGTCTGGATCACCAGGATCTTGAACATCAGCACCGGATCAAACGGGGGACGGCCACCTTTACTTCCGTCCGCATAGGCCAGAGCCCTGTCCAGATCAGGACGGAACACCTCAAAATCCACAGTCCGAGAAAACGCTTCGAGCTGATCGCCAAGGCCACTCAAACGGGCTAGTCGCTCGTCCACATCAAAGAAGCCCGGCTGCTTCATGAGCCATTCCCTCAATCATCACAGAAGAGAGGGAATCACACACAGAGGGCCAGAACCAGGGGTTTTTCGAACCCTCCACGCAGGGTTGCTACGCGTGAATTCGCTTCCGAATGATTCCTATATGATTCCAGTTGGTGTTCTGGAACGCCAAAAGGCGGCTTGCGCCGCCTTTTAAGTCATTGATTTTATTTGGAATTCATGGTTGCGGGGGCAGGATTTGAACCTGCGGCCTTCAGGTTATGAGCCTGACGAGCTACCGGGCTGCTCCACCCCGCGATTGTAGGGGAGACTGGAAGACCTGGCGGCGACCGACTTTCCCGTGCCTTAAGGCACAGTATCATGGGCGCTGGGGCATTTCACGGCCGAGTTCGGGATGGGATCGGGTGGATCATTCCCCGCCATTGCCACCAGGTCATCTAGTCTCCCCGGTATGGGGAGGGATGTGGATGGGTTGGTGTTTTTGTTAGGTGTTGAGAGTGGATGACTGCTGTGCATGTGTGTTGCCCTTTATGGGGGCTATGGAATGAGCCTATTGGGCGATTAGGACCAGTTAGCTGCACGCATTACTGCGCTTCCACACCTGGCCTATTGACGTGATGGTCTATCACGGCCCTTGGGGAGACCTTGTTTTGAGGTGGGTTTCCCGCTTAGATGCTTTCAGCGGTTATCCCGTCCACACTTAGCTACCCGGCTGTGCCGCTGGCGCGACAACCGGTGCACCAGAGGTATGTTCATCCCGGTCCTCTCGTACTAGGGACAAATCCTCTCAAGTCTCCAACACCCACGGCAGATAGGGACCGAACTGTCTCACGACGTTCTAAACCCAGCTCACGTACCACTTTAATCGGCGAACAGCCGAACCCTTGGGACCTGCTCCAGCCCCAGGATGTGATGAGCCGACATCGAGGTGCCAAACCTCCCCGTCGATGTGGACTCTTGGGGGAGATCAGCCTGTTATCCCTAGAGTACCTTTTATCCGTTGAGCGATGGCCCTTCCACGCGGGACCACCGGATCACTATGGCCGACTTTCGTCTCTGATCGAGCTGTCACTCTCACAGTCAGGCGGGCTTATGCCATTGCACTCGACAGCCGGTTTCCGACCGGCCTGAGCCCACCATCGCGCGCCTCCGTTACACTTTGGGAGGCGACCGCCCCAGTCAAACTGCCCACCATGCAGGGTCCCGGACCTGGCTAACAGGCCTCGGTTAGACATCAGAAACAGTCAGGGTGGTATTTCAAGGATGGCTCCACCGGAACTGGCGCCCCGGTTTCAAAGCCTCCCACCTATCCTACACAGAATGTCTCTGATGCCACTGCAAAGCTGCAGTAAAGGTTCATAGGGTCTTTCCGTCTGACCGCGGGTACCCCGCATCTTCACGGGGAATTCAATTTCGCTGAGCCGATGCTGGAGACAGCGGGGAAGTCGTTACGCCATTCGTGCAGGTCGGAACTTACCCGACAAGGAATTTCGCTACCTTAGGACCGTTATAGTTACGGCCGCCGTTTACCGGGGCTTCAATTCAGTGCTTGCACACCTCCTCTTAACCTTCCGGCACCGGGCAGGCGTCAGGCCGTATACGTCGTCTCTCGACTTCGCACAGCCCTGTGTTTTTACTAAACAGTCGCTACCCCCTGGTCTGTGCCACCCGCCGATGGTTGCCCACTGACGGGTCTTGCTTATCCCGAAGTTACGCAAGTAATTTGCCTAGTTCCTTCAGCATCGTTCTCTCAAGCGCCTTGGTATTCTCTACCAGTCCACCTGTGTCGGTTTCGGGTACGGTCTATATGCCAGAGCTATTTCCTGGAATACGCCAAAAGCCGGATCAATCCGATAAGACCCGACAACATATTGTATTCGTCACTTCTGGCAGGCCCGGGAATATTTGCCCGGTTTCCATCGACTACGGCTTTCGCCCTCGCCTTAGGGGCCGGCTCACCCTGCGCGGATTAACCTTGCGCAGGAACCCTTGGACTTTCGGCGACAGTGTTTCTCGCACTGTTTGTCGCTACTCATGTCAGCATTCGCACTTCCGATATCTCCAGAGAGGGTCACCCCGTCTCCTTCACAGACCTACGGAACGCTCCGCTACCGCGCATTCATAGAATGCACCCACAGCTTCGGCACGTGGCTTGAGCCCCGTTACATTTTCGGCGCAGGGTTTCTAATAGACCAGTGAGCTATTACGCTTTCTTTAAAGGATGGCTGCTTCTAAGCCAACCTCCTGGTTGTTTTGGAATCCCCACATCCTTTCCCACTTAGCCACGATTTGGGGGCCTTAGCTGGTGGTCTGGGCTGTTTCCCTCTCGACAATGGACCTTAGCACCCACTGTCTGTCTGCCTGGCTCATACTTCCGGGTATTCGGAGTTTGGTTAGGTTTGGTAAGGCTTTGGGCCCCCCTAGCCCATCCAGTGCTCTACCCCCCGGGGTAATACCAGACGGTCTACCTCAATAGATTTCGCGGAGAACCAGCTATTTCCGAGTTTGATTGGCCTTTCACCCCTAGCCACAGCTCATCCCCGACTT
>NC_016027.1:2755000-3042500 GCF_000182745.2 Komagataeibacter medellinensis NBRC 3288 | reverse complement strand
CCAGCTACCCCTGCTCCCATGGCCACGGGATCCAGAACCCATGGTACGCCCGCCGTATTGGCTGCTGCAATAGCCGTGCGCATATCCTCCACACTACCGTTGATCAGCCCCGCCGCATTGACCCACATCGCACCGGCCCGCGCGCCAAAACCATCCGGCCAGCCCGGTGCTGCGCCTATGGCAGGTGCAGCACCCACGGCCAGCAGCACGTTTGCACTCAAGGGGGCTGCGACATAATTGGTCAGTCCATAGACAAAGGGCGCACCTGCCCGAATTCTTTGCCCCACAGCCTGGCAGGCCGGGGTATCGTAATCCATGAAAACAGGGTGGGCAGGCATTTGGCGCGGCTCCTTTTCCCTCATGGTTGCCCCATGATTGCGGTGCTGATACGGACAGGGGGTTGCCTTTTGATGGTAATGGACTGAAATACAAAGGAGGCTACCGGTCAACCATGCCGGGTTATCCCTTATTTCACATATGCTCTTTTAAAGTCAGCATATTGTAGCAGGAACATACCGTGCGCCCAGCTTACCTTCCCGCCTCTTTTCTCCTTGCTGCTGGGCTACTGGCCGCCCCTTGCGCGCATGCGGCGGATGCGTTGGGGCAACCCACCGCAAAGCTATGCTTCAGCCTGCGCGATGTGGCCGTGGCCGGTGGCTATTCATGGGGAAAAGGCCGACTTTATTTCGGCATGCATTCCTATCCGGTCAAGATAAGCGGTGGTGGCGCGATTGGCATCGGGTACAGCAGACTGCGCGGGGAAGGTACGGTGTACAACCTTGCACGCCTGTCTGACATTAATGGCACCTACTGGTCTGTTCGGGCAGAAGCAACGATTGCCCGTGGCCGCAACGTAGCCGTGCTGGATAACAACCACGGGGTCGATATCAAGACAACCATGCGCACCAGCGGCGCGCATCTGGCGGCAGCCGTCATGCGGCTGACCCTGCACGTGAACCCGGGTGGCGAACGGGCGGAAGCTACGCCCGCCAGATGCACTTTCCCTATCCGGTAAGGTTGGAGCGGGCGGTTTCAGGCAACCGTGCTGATCACGATCTCGACCAGGTTGGGTCGGCCCGAGGCCATGGCGGCCTCGATCACGGGTGCGATATCTCCCGCCCGCGTCACCAGCCGGGACTCCAGGCCATAGGATAGCGCCATGGCCTGATAGTCGATCGGTGGGTCGCGCAGGTCCATGGCCAGGAACCGATCTTCCCGCGCCGAAACATAATGTGTCTGCCCGCGCATGAAGCCCTTGAGCACATTGTATTCACGGTTGTTCATGACCACAAAGGTCACGGGCAACTGTTCGTGCGCGGCTGTCCATAACGCCTGGGGGGAATAGAGGGCCGCCCCGTCACCGACCAGACAGACCACCGGCTCACGCCCCAGCCCCAGAGATGCCCCGACAGCGGCAGGCATGCCCCAGCCCAGCGCGCCCCCGCGCAGGAAGGAGTACTGCGCCGCCCAGTCACTATCGAGGAACATGCGCGTATAAGATGATGTGGCGATCGCCTCATCCACGATTGCAACATTGGGGCCGATGGCGCGCACGGCTTCATGGGCCGCAACACAAGGGGCGATGACCGGGTCCCCCCGATGATGGGCGACCTGCGCCTGTGCCTGCGCGCGTCGGGTTGCGCGGGCGGCCACTACATTTTCACGCGCCGCCGTGAATGCTGCCTTCCGGGGCAGGGTTTCATGTTCCAGCAGGGGCAGCAGGACCTCAAGCGAGGCACGGATATTGCCTACAAGCGAAAGTGGGGTCTGGAACGTGCGGCCAAGATCACGCGCATCGGCCGAGACCTGATAGACCGCACAACCCGATGGCACGGGAGAGCCTTCAGAATACAGAATGGTAATCAGCGATTTGCCACCCAGCGCGAAAATCGCATCATAATCCGACAGACGACGGGCGATATCGGTCGCACGCGTGGGCATGTTGCCCGCCCATAGCGGGCACGACGTAGCGAACGGTATGCGTGATGGCCATGATGCGCCATAAACCGGCGCACCCAGCACTTCGGCCACCGCCGCGACCTGTGCCGCGGCATTGGCACCATGCACTTCATCACCCGCAATGATGGCTAACCGCCCCGGCGTAATGGCGGCAAGTGCCCGGGCCAACTCCGGCAGGCCGCCAGCTATCGAGTCCCGGTTGATGATGGACGGGAAGCCGCTGTCGATATCACTGGCCTCTTCCATCACATCCATGGGCAGGGAGAGGAATACAGGACCGGAAGGGGCCGCCATCGAATCGTTGAAGGCCCGGCGCACCAGCACCGGCAACTGGTCGGCATGCAGCACTTCCTGTGCCCATTTGACTGCGGGCGTTGCGATGCTAACCAGATCGCCAAACAGCAGCGGGTCGGAAATCGTGTGCCGGGAATCCTGCTGGCCTGCCGTAACCACCAGCGGGGTCTGGGAAACGCTGGCATTGAGCAGATTGCCCATGCCATGGCCCAGTCCCCCTGCCGTATGCAGGTTCAGAAAACCGGGCCGGCCAGCCGCCTGGGCATAACCATCGGCCATGGCCACCACGCTCGCTTCCTGCAGGGCCAGGATATAATGCAGGTCCGGCCGACGCTGGAGGGCATCAATCAGCGGCAGTTCCGTGGTGCCGGGATTGCCGAAAATGTAGCGAACCCCTTCACTTTCCAGAATTTCGAGCAGAATATCGGCCCCCCGCCGTCCCCCTGCCCGCTGTGTGGCGACTTCAAGCGATGTAATGGCCATGCTCTGCCCTGCCTGCTTTTTCCATGGGGCCATGGCACCACGTTTTCATGGTCTGGTCCACCACAGGGATCTGATATGGATATCTTTTTTCTTGATAATAATAATTATTATCATTAAAGAAAATTCAACCCGTGGGACACCCGACCGATTCCCAACCGTCGATTTCCCAACCTTCCTCACGGAACCTTAACGGCATCATTCCAGCCCGGATGATGCCGTTTTTTTTGCCGCGCTGGCCACGCGGCCCCCGTTCCGCTACGAAGACGCATATTTTCATGGCTGGGACGCATGCGGGGCACTCTTTCAATTGACCCATATAAGCGAACGTGAAGATGATACGCTTCATGAGCCGAAACGAAAGCAATCCCCTTGCCTGCTGATACGCCCGCCACCCATACGCCCGCACCATCGGACACGGCACACCCGGCCGAGTTGCCGCTGCCTACCGTGATCGAAGTCCTGCACCGTATTGGCACGCTCAATGCACAGCATATTGCTGCGGCCCGTTTCTGGGCCACGGATTACCGTATTGGCGTGTTGGGGGAAGATGACCCGAATCTGGACCGGACATCGTTCGGCCTGTCGCGCCGCCCGCTTAACGGGCGCATGGGGTCAATCAACCGCTACAGGTATATTCACGAAATTATCGGCAACCGCTACGAGCGTGTCCTGATCGCCACCATGATCAACAACATGCCAATGCATGAACTAGCCTACCATACCCAGCACAATCCGCATGACGTGGCGCATATGATCGCGGTGCTGCTGGAGTTTCTGACCCGGCAGTATGATGCCATGCCCGGTCATCTGTGGCGCGGCTGAAAACACCGCCTGTGTCTCTCTGCCCGGTGGTTTCCGCCATGGGCGGGATGCCACCGGGCAGGCGGGACTTTAAGGCAGGTTAGCGGTAGGCTTCTGCAAAGGCTGCGGCGGCACCGAGCAGGCCGGGCTGCGGGTAGGTGATCAGCTTGACCGGCATTTCCGACATCATGCCTTCAAAGCGACCCTTGGCTACAAAACGCTCGGCAAAACCGGAACTGGGCAGGTGCTTGGCCAGACGCAGGCCAAGCCCGCCAGCAATCACCACCGCGCTGCCCCCCTGTGCCAGGGCCAGGTCGCCCGCAACCGTGCCCAGGCTAAGGCAGAAACGCTCCAGCGCGGCAGCAGCTACAGGGTCGGAGCCTTCCAGCGCCATGGTCCACAGTGCCTTGTCATCACGCGCCTTGACCGAAAGCTCACCCATCTCGGCAATCGCCTCATACAGGTTCAGCAGGCCCGGCCCGGATACCACACGCTCGACCGATACGCGGCGGTAGCGGCGGCGCAGCACAGTCAGAATACGGTCTTCCAACTGGTCAAGCGGGGAGAAGTCGATATGCCCGCCCTCGGTCTCGCATACGAAGTAGCCGTTCTTGCGGCGCACGACATAGGCTGAACCCAGTCCGGTGCCCGGTCCCACCACGGTTATGACGCCCTGTTCGGGCAGGGGTACGTCAGGCCCGCAGATATGCTGGAGGCTGCCTTCCCCTACCTGCGCCACTGCGTGGGCCACGGCCCCAAAATCATTGACAAGGATCAGTTCGTCCACCCCCAGCTTGACCGGCAGCCACGCGGGCTGGATCACCCACGGGTTGTTGGTCAGCTTGAGGATATCACCCTTGATGGGACACGCCACAGCAATGCCAGCCGACTTGGGTAGCGGGCGGTCGATTACGCGGGCAAAGGCTTCCCATGCCAGTTGCAGGCTGGCATGATCGGCGCATTTCAGGGTCACGGCTTCCCCCAGCGTGACAACCCGACCCTGGTCTACCTGGGCAATGGCGAAACGGGCATGCGTCCCGCCAATATCAACTGCTACGATCTCTTTCATGTCCGGTCACGCTCCGTGCCCATGCGGCATGCTCCTTGCCTGCAATTGCAAAAAAACAGTCTACGATCATGCCGCTCCCATCACATTCTACGCAACAGGGGACAAAAAATCAGGCATCGCAGGGCTGATGGTTAACATATCTGTGTGGAAAGCAAGCCCATGCAGCAGCCAATTTCATTGATTAATGTCACGAAATGACCACAATCCGCCCGAACCATGACAGATCAGGCCATGCAGTCAGTCCATCTGGTCCGCCCGGATGGCAGACAGGATGCGCCGCTTGAGTGGCCACGGCACCAGGGTATCGACCAGCCGCAGCACGGAAAACAGGAACGGGAAAACAAGATGAGGCCGGTCACGGTCCACTGCGCGGGCAATCTTGCGCGCGGCCATGGGAGCGGTCTGCAGGAACGGCTTCGCCCCCACCACGCGGCGGCTCATGGGGGTATCCACAAATCCCGGCGAGACCAGCGTAACCCCCACGCCAAGCGGGGCCAGCGCCATCTGTTGCGCCTCGGCAAAACGCTTCAGCCCCGCCTTGGATCCAGAATAGGCAGCAGCAAACGGCAGGGCATGGAAGGCAGCAACCGAGCCTATCAGCACGATATGCCCCCGCCCGCGCGCGACCATGCGCTCGGCTGCGGCCGCAGCCATGGCCGATGGCGTGGCATAATTGACCAGCCCCAGCCTGAGCACGTCCTCCGCCCTTTCCACCACGTCGTTCCCACGCCGCATGTCTCCAAGACCCGCGGCAAGAATAGCAATGCCTACGGGATGGCTGTCATCATCTGCACGCAGGGCTGCGATGGCAGCCTGACCATCGGCCACGTCCAGCACGCGCGTATACACGTCCACACCATGGCTACGGGCGCGGGCCGCCACGTTTTCCAGTCGTTCGGCATTGCGTCCCCACAGCACGAGGGGACGCCCACGGGCTGCGTACAGCCACGCCAGTTCCGCCCCGATCCCGCTGGATGCACCCGTAATCAGCACATATCTACCTTCATCCATGCGTGATGCGGTCCTTACTGTCATTGTCCATCTTCCTTTTCAGGGTCCATCTGTGCAATGAGCACAACAACAGGACGAACCACCGAATCACTTCTCTCAACCCATGCCTGCATAGCCTGAGCGGTTCCACCATGGAAACAAGGGGCCTTGCCGGTAATGTGCAGGATGCAACGAACCGGTCATGAACGAAACCGATCGTCTTACTATCATTCCCGTTTCCGGCTTTCGTCAGATGACCACCTTTATCCAGCTGCCCCGCCGCCTATACGCTGGCCTGCCCGGTTACGTACCACCCCTGGATCTGACCCAGCGCGATCTGCTCACGCCGCGCAAGAATGCCTTCTTCCGCATGGGTCGGGCGCAGTATTTCCTTGCCATGCGTGGCGAGCGAGCGGTGGGCCGGATCTCGGCGCAGATCGATCCTGTCTCGATGGAACATTATGGCGAACCGGTAGGGTTCTTCGGGGCGCTGGATGCAATCGATGACCTGGCGGTCGTATCCGCCCTGCTGGACGCAGCGGGCACATGGCTGCGCCAGCATGGCATGAAGCTGATGCGCGGGCCGCAGACGCTGGACAGCAACGGTGAGTTCGGCGTGATGATCGAAGGCCACCACGCCATGCCCATGGTGGCCATGCCATGGCACCCGCAATGGCTGCCGGGCATGATGGAAGCGTGTGGCTGCACCAAGATCCGCGACCTGGTGGCCTACCAGATGCGCACCGGCCCCGATGCGGAGGAAGCCCATCTGGTCCCCGCCAGCCTGCGCCTGGGCGAAGGGCGGCTGGGCAATGTCACCACCCGTGGGCTGCGCATGGACCGGATCGAGGAAGATGGCGAGATCCTGCGCACGCTCTACAATGATGCATGGAAAAACAACTGGGGCTCGATCCCGCTGGCGCGCGAGGATATCCAGTCCATGATCGTGGAGATGAAACCCATCCTGCGGCCAGAGCATTTCGTACTGATCGAGCAGGCGGGCAAGCCGGTCTGCGTGGCGCTGGTGGTGCCCAATGTGTTCGATGTCTCATGGGACCTGAATGGTGATCCCTCGCCGCTGGGGTGGCTCAAACTGGGCAAGCGACTGCTGCGGCATGAATTCCATTCCGCCCGCGTTATCCTGCTCGGGGTCAGTTCCGCGCTGGATGGCACGGCGCTGGGTGCGATCATGCCCGCCCTTGCCATTACCGAACTGATGAAGCGCGGGCGCAACCTGCCCTATCGTACCATTGAACTGGGCTGGGTGCTGGAAACCAACCTGCCCATGCGTCGCCTGATCGAACGCATCACGCCACAGCCCTGCAAGCGCTACCGGGTATATGACCGCCCGCTGACGGACTGAGGACCCGCCTACGCCCCGCCGCCCACGTGGCTCCAGCCACGCCGGGCCAGCGCCATGTCCCCCCCACTGGCATCAAGCACGCGTACGCCCGTACCGGCCGCCACCTGTCCAATACGGCTAACCTGTATGCCGCACTGCCGCGCATGCGCCACAAGCCGCGCCTCGTGCGCGGGGGGAACCGCCAGCAGGAGTTCATAGTCATCGCCGCCACCCAGGCATGTGGGCAGCCATTGGGGCCCCAGCGCGCGCACGGCAGGCGAGAGCGGCACCTGGCCTGCATGAATGATGGCGCGCACGCCACTCTCACGCGCCATATGCCCAACGTCCTGTAACAGCCCGTCAGATATATCCATGCCAGCGGAGGCAATACCCCGCAGGTCCAGCCCCAGCCGGGGGCGTGGCAACTGGTAGCGGTCCGCCAGATAGCCATCTGCATCGGACACCTTGCCACAGCGCGCCAGAAGCCCCATGGCGCCATCGCCGATCGTGCCTGTCACCCACAGACCGTCCCCCACGCGCGCGGTACTACGGCGTAACGCCATGCCGGGAGCGACATGCCCCACTATGGTCAGTGAGAGCACCAGCGGGCCGGTAGTGGATGTAGTATCGCCTCCCAGAAGGGTCAGGCCGTATTCCTGCTGATCATGTGCCAGACCGGCGGCAAAGCCTGTGAACCATGCTTCGTCCCGCGCAGGCGGCATGGACACCGTCAGCAGGTAGCCCAGAGGCGTCGCATCCATAGCCGCAAGATCGGACAGGTTGCAGCGCAGCAGCTTGCGGCCAACCGTATCCGCCGGGTCATCGGGCAGGAAATGCACGCCTTCCACCATCGCATCGGCCGCCATGACAAGCTGCCGCCCGGATGGCGGGGTGAACACGGCGGCATCATCACGCAGGTCCAGCGCGCCATGACCAGCAAGCGGACGGAAAATACGGGCTATGAAGCCAAATTCGGCCGGTAACCCGTCATCTGGCAGGTCACGATGCACCATCGTGCTTCTTCACGTTTCAGGATTCGGGGCTGTCCGGCGAGCCATCAAGGACAGGCACCACCTCGGCCACAGGGGTTTCGGGTTCGTTCACGCGCCGCGACAGGGCATCGAGCACACCGTTAAGCATGCGCGGCTCATCGCCTGCCAGAAAGCCGTGCGCGATATCCATGTATTCGTTAATGATGACACGCGCAGGCGTGGGTTCGGCTGCCGTCATCTCGCCACCTGCCGCATGCATGATCGCGCGCAGCACCGGGTCCAGCCGGGCCAGCGGCCATGACGGGGGCAAGATCTCGTGCAGCAGGCCATCAATACGCCCCTGACGCGCCACGGCGCCGCGCACCACAATGCCGAACAGGCGACCATCGGCGTCGGGTACCTGCCCTTCGGCATAGCTGCACTCTGGCACGGCAGACGTAGCCAGCCGGTGCCGGTTGAACTGGTTGATGACATGCTCGGGGCTTTCGCCACCTATCTCGATCTGGAACAGGGCCTGAACCGCCGCCACGCGTGATGCGGTGCGGGAACGGACCTTGGACTGCCGGTCACCGTCTGTCTGTGTCATGGCGGGTTACTCCTGCTGTGGCGATGGTGCGAATTCAGGGCTTCATCGCCTCTTTGGGCGGCGGGGTCCAGTTCAATCTTTGCCTTTGTCGCCAATGGCGGACAAGTTCTGGCCATTCTCCCCCGAGACGGAGGCGGAAATGCTGTCGAGGATATCGGCAAAATCCTTGGTCTCGCGGAAATCCCAGTGCACGCTGGCAAAACGGATATAGGCTACGGAATCAATCTCACGCAGCGTTTCCATGACCAGCCGCCCGATATCACGCGATGGAATGTCGGTCTCGCCCATCGCTTCAAGGCGGCGGACAATGCCGTTGACGATCCGCTCGATCCGCTCGGCATCGACCGGGCGCTTGCGCAGCGCGATACGGACCGAGCGCGCCATCTTCTCGCGCTCGAACGGTACGCGGCGCCCGTCGGCCTTGATGACCACAAGATCGCGCAGTTGCACGCGCTCGATGGTGGTAAAACGCTGCCCGCATGAACCACAGATGCGCCGACGCCGGATGGCCGCGCCATCTTCATGCGGGCGGCTGTCTTTGACCTGCGTGTCGTCATTTCCACAAAAAGGGCAACGCATACAAAACGGATTCCTGACTACGGAGCAAAAAAAGGCGGCCCGGACCGGCCACCTGCCGGGCTAGAGCAGATCCTGGCTGAATGCGTGCATCCAAACAGGTGAAGATGCTCGTACAAACAATAAACCAGAACATCTCCACCGAACCGGTTTTCGGTGAAAGTGCTCTAAGGGCCGACTTCCGCCAGCACATTCAGCACGGCCTCACCATAACGGGCCAACTTGGAGCCACCAACCCCACGGATCATACCAAGTTCATCGAGCGTAGTAGGCCGCTCCATGGCAATATCATGCAGCACGGCATCATGGAAAATAACGTAGGGGGGGATTTCCTGTTCCCGCGCTTCTCCCAGCCGCCATGTCCGCAGGGCTTCGTACCGCGCTGCCGCATCGGGCGCAAGATCAGGGCGTTGCGACCGGGTATTTCCTCCTGCCGTGCGGGTAGCAGCTTTGAGATCCTCGGTCGCATCTTCGCGCAGCATGATCGGCTCTTCCCCGCGCAGGATGGGGCGCGCGCGCCCTTCCTCCAGCGCCAGGGAATTGTATTCACCCGTCACCTTTATCGCGCCACGCGCAATGAGCTGACGGATCACACCCCGCCAGAAAGGTTCCGGCCGGTCCTGGCCTATGCCGAACACGCTCAGCTTCTCATGCCCATGGCGTGAGACCATGTCCGACCCCTTGCCACGCAGTACACCTACAACATGCACCGCGCCAAAGCGCTGGCCGGTACGGTAGATGGCGGAGAGTACCTTCTGCGCCGCAACGGTACCGTCGAATGTGGCCACCGGAGTGCGGCAGTTGTCGCAATGGCCGCAGGCATGGTCCAGTTCCTCGCCAAAGCAGGAAAGCAGCGACTGGGTGCGACAGCCGGTTGTCTCGGTCAGGGCGATCATGGCTTCCAGCCGCGCGCTCATGATCCGTTTCTGGGCATCGGGTGCGTTGGACTGTTCCAGCCAGTACCGCGCGCGCGCCATGTCATCACCACCGTACAGCAGCACGGTCTCGGCCTGTTCGCCATCACGGCCCGCGCGGCCGATCTGCTGGTAATACCCTTCGGGGGAAGAAGGCATGTCCAGATGCACCACAGCGCGGACATCGGGTCGGTCAATGCCCATGCCAAAGGCGATGGTGGCGACAATCACCACCGGCTCACCAGAACGGAAGCGCATCAGGGCGGCCCGCTTTTCCACCGGGGAGAGCCCGGCATGGAACGGCAGCGCCGCATATCCCTTGCCTGCCAGCGAACGCGCCACGCGTTCGGTCTTGCTGCGACTGCCACAATAGACGATGGAGGCAGCCCCCCGGTGCCGGTCCAGTATGGCGGTCAGTTGCCGCAGTTCCGATGTTTTGGGCCGGACCGCGATATCAAGGTTGGGACGATGGAAACTGGCCTTGAGCACGGTTGCGTCCGGCATGGCCAGTGCTTCAAGGATATCGCTACGCGTGCGCGCATCCGCCGTTGCGGTCAGGGCAATGCGGGGCACATGGGGGAAATGCTGCGGCAGGGCCGCCAGTTCGCGGTATTCGGGGCGGAATTCATGCCCCCAGGCAGAAATGCAATGCGCCTCGTCAATAGCGATGACGGACAGCGTAAGCCGTCCCAGCCGTTCCAGCATGCCCGGCGAGAGCAGTCGCTCTGGCGAGACGTAGAGGATATCCAGCCGTCCCGCCACCAGGTCGGATCTTACACGGGCGGCCTCATCGGCTTCCAGTTCTGAATGGAGCGCACCCGCATTGACCCCAAGCTGGCGCAGGGCGGCCACCTGGTCATCCATCAGGGCAATCAGGGGCGATATGACAAGCCCGGTGCCTGGTCGCGCCAGGGCAGGCACCTGATAGCACACGCTCTTGCCGCCACCGGTGGGCATGAGCACAAGACAGTCGCGCCCGGCCATGACCTCATCCACGGCCTGCTGTTGCAGACCGCGGAAATCAGGAAAACCAAAGACATCGGCAAGCACGTCGCGCGGGTTGCGCGACGGCCCTGCAGGCGTTGTCATGTCATGAAGCTGGGAGTCTTCGCTCAGTGTCCACCCACTTCGATCTCGACGCGGCGGGATGCCAGCGCTCCGCTCTCGTTATTCATCGGGCCACGCGGCTGCTGGTGGATGCGGCTGGTATCCACACCATCCACCACCAGCTGACGGGCCACGACCTTGGCGCGGTCAATGGCCAGCAACTCATCGGACGACAGGTCATGGCTCGCGGATGCGTAGCCTTCAACCCGCACGTTGGCATGGCTGGACACCGCACGCTGGGCGGCCTGCGTGATAACGGTCTGGGCTGGCGTGTCGAGCTGGGTCGAGTTCTCGGTAAAGAACACGACATACTTGCCCGGATGGCCACTAGCACACCCTGTCAGCAGACCAAGACCAAGAAGAAGGGACAGGCGACGCATGATGAACTTACTCCTGTTTCAGAGATTCAAAGACGGACCGCTTGCGCTCTTCTGGTGTGTCCGACCCGATTTTCCGCTACTTCGTGCCCTGCGGGGCAGGGCACGTCAATCCTCCAGACGGACATGCCCGCCTTCTTATGCACCAATTACGGCCATCTTGCCGCCAGAAATCCGCCACGCATGATCCAGTTTTTCAACTCCGGCAAGCCGGTGGGCAATCAGGATGACAGTGCGCCCGCGTGTCACCTCGTTCAGGGTCAGCAGGAATTCCTGCTCGGTCCGTGCATCAAGCCCCGTGCCCGGTTCATCCAGAATCAGGATCGGCGCGCGCGAAAGCAGCACACGGGCCAGCGCCAGCCGCCTGCCCTGCCCGCCAGACAGGCTTGCCCCGCCTTCCCCCAGCCAGCAATCCAGCCCTTCGGGCAGATCGCGCACCACGTCGGCCACCTGCGCCTGCTCCAGTGCTGCCCACAGTTCCGCCTCATCCGCATCGGGGCGGCCAAGCAGCAGGTTGGCGCGAATCGTATCGGCAAACAGGTGCGTCGCCTGGGAAAGCCACGCCATGCGCCCACGCAGGTCATCATCACGGATGGTGGCGATATCCTGCCCCCCCAGCGTGATGCGGCCTGACTCAGGCGCCACCACCTTGAGCAGGAGCGCCGCTAGCGTGGACTTGCCCGCCCCAGAAGCCCCAAGCACCGCAATACGCTCGCCCGCCGCGATGTTCAGGCTCAGGTCATTGATGACCGGTGAGCGGTTGGCATCCCAACGAAAGGTAACATGCTCGAAACAGATATCCGTGCCCTGCGGGGCTGGCTGCGTGCCTTCCGGCGGGGCATGTTCGGGCACGCTCCCCACCGCCACCACGCGCGCGGCGGCACGGGTAATGCTGCCCGCCAGCGCCCCCGCACGGGTCAGGCCGCCCACGCTTTCAAACGCGGCAATGGTCAGGAACAGTACCGCCGCTGCGGGCAGCGGGGCAATATGGGGCAACCCCAGCCCCAGCGCTGCCGCCAGCACGGTCAGTACCGCCGCCTGCCCGCACAGGTAGGACGCAGCCCCAGCCATGGCCAGCATGCGCGCCTGCTTCATCTGCGCGCGGTACAGGGCGCCGTCACGCGCCTGGACATGATCGCGCATGCGCGCTTCCGCGCCAAACGTCGCGATCTCGCGCAGGCCGCCCACCATATCCAGCACGCCAATACGCAACTGGGCGCTGGCGTGGTTGACCGCTCCGCCCTCACGCCGCCCCAGCATGGCGGCAATAAACGGCAGGCCAAAGGCACCACAGGCAAACAGGCCACTGACGACAAACGCCAGTTCGGTATTGACCATGTTGATGGCAATGAACAGGAACGGCAGCACCAGCAGCGCGCCCGCCAGCGGGATGATGATGCGCAGGTAAAGCCCGTCCAGCGCCTCGACATCGGATACAAGGCGCGAAAGCAGGTCCCCCGCACGGCGGAAGCCGAGCCCCGCCGCAGCACCACGCGCCAGATGGCGGAAGAACCACACCCGCACATCAGCCAGCGCGCGGAACATGGCATCATGCGTGACCAGTCGCTCGGTATAGCGCAGGATAACGCGTGAGACGCCAAAGATACGCAGCGCCCCGGTGGTGACAACCAGCATGCCCACCGTCATGGCCGCCACACGCAGCCCCGCCGCGCGCATGAGCAGCAGGCCGATCAGCAGCGCCAACAGCGACAGGAGTGCTCCCGCCGTGAGCAGGGGCGCGCGACGCTGCCATATCTGCAAGATCTGCAGCACCGGTGCCAGCACGCCTTCACGCTGTGCCTGGCGCGAGAATTCCCGGTTTTCCGTGGATTTCACGATGCATGCTCCCCGCTGGTGACAATACGCCCGTGATCAAGGTCGATCCGCTGTCCGCCAAAACCGGAAGCCGCAGGCGAATGGCTGGCAAGAATGACAGTACGGTGCACGGCCAGCCGACGCAGGCTGGCGAACACGTCCGCCTCCGTTTCCGGGTCAAGGTGGGAGGTCGGTTCATCAAGCAGCAGCAGTGGTGCGTCCTTGAGAAAGGCGCGCGCAATCGCCACCCGCTGCGCCTGTCCGCCTGACAGGCCAAACCCGCCCTCGCCAATCACGGTATCAAGCCCATGGGGTAGCAGGGCCACGAAACTGTCCGCCGCCGCCGCCGTAACCGCGGCCTGCAGTTCGGCCTGCGTTGCATCGGGGCGGGCAAAGAGAATGTTTTCGCGCAGCGTTCCCGCAAACAATACCGGCTTCTGACCGATCCAAGATGTCATGGCCACGAGGGCGGCGGGATCAATCGCCGTCATGTCGGTGCCATTGAACGTGATCAGTCCACTGGCGGGCTGGATAAAGCCCAGCAGCATTTCAAGAAGAGTGGACTTGCCCGAACCCGACGGCCCCCACAACACCACTGCCTGACCTGCGGGCACACTGAAGGACACATCATCAAGCGTCGGCCCGCGGGCCGCATCCCATGCAAAGCCCACATTCTTGAACGCGATGCTGATGCCATGACCCGCATCACACAGCGCTTGGCCTTCGGCGCGGGCGGTGTCCGTATCGGGCAGTATCCGCATGGCGGCAGCCGCCCCCGATGCGTGGGCGCGATCCTGATAGGCAAGGGCGAGACTACGGAAAGGCGCAAAGAATTCCGGCACCAGCAGCACGACAAACAGCCCACGCGCCACATGCGCCGCCATGACCGTCGCGGGCACACCCTGCTCATGCATTGCCATGACCTGCGCCCCGTTGCGCACCGCCACCAGCACCAGCGCCACCACCAGCGCACAGTCGATAGAGGCGGAGGACAGGAACGCCACCCGCAGCACCTTCATGGTGCGCAGGCGCAGTTCCTCCGCACTCGCGGCAAGACGGCGGGTCTCATCCTCGGTCCGGCCGGACAGCACGATGGTGGCAATACCGCGCACCCGGTCCAGAAAGCGGGCCTGCAGTCGGGTCATGGCCAGGAACTGGTTGCGCGATGCCACCGCCGCGCCAATGCCGAACAGCGCCTGACCAAACGGCACGGCAATGCCGCATACGGCCATGATCAGCGCCGAGCCGGGCTGGACCAGAGCTGCGAGGATACCAATGACAAGCGGTGCCGCGATCCACAGCACGGAAGCTGGCAGCCAGCGGGCGAAAAAACCATCCAGCGCCTCGATCCGGTCAACGGCAAGGGCGGCGAGTTCCCCGCTATGGTGGTTACGCAGCAACCCCGGCCCGCCGCGCAGGATCGCATCGACCACGCCACCGCGCAGGCGGGCGCGTGCCTTTACCCCCGCACGGGCAGCCAGAACGTCCACACCCATCTGCAGCACAGCACGCAGCAAGGCCAGACCTGCAAGGCCGACAAGCGCCCATATCGCCACCGGCATGCCGCCGGGCACTAAAACGCAGGCCAGTACGTTGGCCACGCACCAGACCTGCGCTACCCCCACCCCGGCCACCGCCAGTCCCAGCAACACAACAGGCATGGCCAGCCTGCGCCCAAGACGCGACTGTGCCTTTGTCCACGCCTTCATCACTGTCTTGTCATCGCTCATGATCGCTCCCTATACCGAATGACACGGCACAGGGACAGCCATCATGTATCGCCCCAAACTGCCCGGATCATGACTCTGCCATGCATTTTTGCATGCAATCAGAGGACCAGTTCGTCCTCTTCGGGCTGCTTGAGTGGAAAAACAACGACATAACGTGTCCCGTTTTCCTCAAATATCTGCAGGTCACCCCCAAGCTGGCGCGCGAAACCGCGGATAAGCTGCATGCCGATCCCGCTGCGGGCTTCCTGTCCTTCCCCATGGCTGCGTGCGGCGGCCATGCCTATACCGTTATCGGCAATCCACAAGCAGGCACGCGCCCCATCGAGCGCGCGCAGCCCCACTTCCAGCGTGCCGCGCTGCTGATCGGGAAAGGCATACTTGATCGTATTGCTGACCGCTTCGGTCACAATCAGGGCCAGTGGCACGGCCTGGTCCGGCACCATGAGCAGGTCATCCACGCGGATATCGAGCGTGATCCGTCCATCGTCGGATTCACCAATGGCGTGCATGATCTGGCCGCATAGTTCGCGCACGAAACTCTGCATGTTCAGGCTGTACAGTTCACCATCGGCATAAAGGTAGCGGTGCAGAGTGGCCAGCGCACGCACCCGGTCGCGCGCTTGGGCGAACTCCTCACGCGCGGCGGGTTGGCGGATGCGGCCAGCCTGAAGGTTGAGCAGGGACGCCACGATCTGCAGGTTGTTCTTGACCCGGTGGTGCATTTCCTTGAGCAGTAGTTCCTGGCGCACCTGTGCGCGTTCCAGCCGCTTTTCATGCCGCGCCAGCCTGCGGGTCGCCTTGCTGAAGGCATGCGCAAGCTGCCTGACCTCCAGCGGCATGGCCCAGTTGGAACGCACTTCATACATGCCACCCAACTGCCACTGGTTGACTGATGCCGTAAGCCTGCGCAACGGTGTGATGACCAGCACGTCCGCGCTCTTGGACGCCCCAAGCAGGCCGACGAGCAGCAGCAGGCCGCTGCTGACCAGTGATATCGCGAACATGACCACCGCATGCCGCTCTCCGGCGTTGCGTCGCGTCATGGTCAGCACATGCACGCCTCCCAGCACACGGCCGATGGAAAACGCGCCATCGGACAGGGTGATATGCGCCTGCTCCTGCCCCTGCGCCATCATGACACGCGCCCATTGCATAATCCGCTCAGGCGGCTGGAGGCCCCAGTTACAATCCGCACAGAGCGGGGTGGCCTGGCGCGCGCCACCATCAATTACCCATATCTCGATCGGGCCATTCTGCTGCACGAGGTCCAGCCTGGGGTCACTGGACTGCAATATACCGCTGCGCCAGGACAGGGGCATGATGGCGGCAAGGTAGCCCGCGCGTACTGGGCGCCCCATATCGTCCCCGATCATGGTAGCGACGGTAATGCGGAAGGCAATGGGAACATGGGTGACGGGATCGGTGATCACCCGTATGCCGACATCACCTTGAAAGCGTGGCATGTCATCCACTGTAAGTGGCATGACATCCTTCATGCGCCCCACGGCGGTCAGGACATTGCCACGGTCATCGGTCAGAGCAATCTGGCTATAATGCTGCCCGGTCAGGGACTGGACCAGTTCAAGCATGCGGTGCTGGCTGCTTTCATCAAGCCGCATGCGCGAGACGGCCTTGAGCAGCGAACTGATATGTTCGGATTCGTGACGCAGTTCCAGGTCGATGTGCGATACCGCCATGTCCGTACGGTAGCCCGGCGATTCCAGCGTGGTATGATAGCTGTGCCATGCCTGCACCGCGCCGATTACGGCGATGGGGGTCGCGGCGAGAAGGATGATGGCCATCATCCGGCCACGCACGGCATCGAACACCCGCCCGATACGCGTGAACAGACTACGGTGGCGGGTCTGCCTGCCTTGGCCGGAAGAGGAAAACACGGACATTTATTTTGTCCGTTTCCGGTTTTCCTCAATCAAGCGCAGGAGTTCCTCGGGGACAGGTTCCTTGGTCACATCATCGAACAACTGATGCAGTCCCCGCTTCAACCATAGCTCAAACGCATCATCCGATCTGTTTGCTGACTTCTTTCCTGGTTGCCTGGGAGGACATTTGTCCTTCAGAGCCATCGCATTATCCCGAAGTAAATTCCCACCCTGCACAGCCTCCGCACATGCGGGACGCACATCCTGCCCTGCTACCCCCGCATTACAGGGAACGAATCCGACGCTACCGTATTCTGACAGAGTGACGCGGGCACATCTGTCAGTGCCATATTAACACCACAATTCAAAGTGGGAATTCATTCGGTCAGAATGGTGCCGCAACCTGTTCCCCCACACGGGCACGCAGACGCCGCACGGCACCACGCAGTTCAACGGTCGACATATCGCGCTCTTCACCATACAGCCACGTGGCAAGCTGACGGCGGGCGCGGAAGACGCGACTCTTGGCCGTGCCCACGGCACAACCCGTGGCGGCTGCCAGTTCGTCGTAGCTCATGCCCTGCATCACTACCAATACCAGCGCCTCGCGCTGGTCGGCGGGCAGGCGGTTCATGGCTTCGGCCAGTTCCTTGACCACCAGGCGTTCTTCATGTGCACCGCTACCCGCCATGGCGGAGGCGGGCACATCCTCGATATTGCCGGTCTCGCGCTTCTTGCGCAGGTCAGAAATGAAGCGGTTGCGCAGGATGCGGTGCATCCAGGCTGAAAAATTGGTACCGGGCGTAAAACTGTGCTGGGCGGCCAGTGCGTTGCATACGGCATCCTGCACCAGATCATCCGCTGCCGCGCGGTTGCGCGTGAGCGACAGGGCCTGAACGCGCAGGCGGGGCAGGATTGCAATCATCTCGTCATGAAAACTGCCGGTCATTTTCTTATCCCCTTTTGTGTCGTTCATGCAGGAGGAATGAACGGAGCGGACAAAAGGTTACATCCGGTCAGGTAACGAAAATGCGAGCATATGAAAAAGCTTGCCCTACCTCCCACCCGGGCCGCCGGGACCCATGTAGTCCACGATCTGTGCACGCGCACGCGAGACGCGAGCCTTGATGGTACCCACCGTCACACCACATACGGCCGCAGCCTCGGCGTAAGTCATTTCCTGCACGCCCACCAGCACCAGCGCCTCACGCAGGAGGGGAGAAAGCTGCCAAATCGCACCATCAAGGTCACGCAGGGCGTCCGCCTCCCCTTCCGCATTACCACTTTCCAGGTCCAGGCGGTCGGGGCATCGGGCATAGTCCGACATCACGTCGCGCTCGCGCCGCCTGTGGCGGGCCTGCTCGTAAAACAGGTTGCGGGCTATGGTGTACAGCCATGCCTTCATGCTGCTGCCCGGCGTAAACTGCTCCAGCGCACCGAGCGCGCGCAGAACCGTTTCCTGCACCAGATCATCCGCTGCCGCGGCCTGCCCGGTCAGGAAACGGGCAAATCCGCGCAGTTGCGGCAGGAGGGAGAGCATCTCTCCATGCAAGTGCGTGACCACCAGCGGATCAAATGGTATTCTGGATTCCAGTTTGTTTACTCTTCAACTCTTGCAGCACAGCCTAACGCTGTCATGATCCGGAGTGTAACAGTTTATCCGGGGAGATGAATGCCTCATGCCGCTATCACGGCGTCAAGACCTGCTTCGCGCCCTGCCCTATGCCCGGCGTTATGCCCGCGCACTGTGTGGCAGCCAGTCCAGTGGAGACCTGCTGGTGGCCGAGAGCCTGCGCGAACTCATGGCGGTGGATGATCCCTCCCTGCCGCCCAGGCTACGCCTGTACCAGTGGATCTCACGCCACCATGCACAGAACAGCGTGGAAAATACGCAAGGGAGAGGCATGCCGCCTGTGGCGCGCAAGCTGCTCCTGCTCACTGCGCTGGAGGAACTGAGCATGGCCGATGCAGCACGCGTCCTGTCCCTCAACCCCACGCAGGCTACCGCCATGCTGGAAGATGCCCATGCCCGCCTGCGCTCATGCGCGCAGACCAGCGTGCTGATCATCGAAGACGAACCCATCATTGCGATGGATATCGAGGAACTGGTGCGCCAGTGCGGCCACACCATTGCCGGCGTGGCCAGCAGCGAGGCCGAGGCCGTGCGCCTTGCACGCGAAACCCACCCCGGCCTGATTCTGGCCGACATCAACCTTGGCGACGGGGGCGATGGCATGAATGCCGTCTCCGCCATTCTCCGGCACCAGGACATTCCCATCATCTTCGTGACCGCCTACCCCGAACGCCTGCTTACGGGAGACACGATCGAACCGGCTTTCGTCATTACCAAACCGTTCGAGCCACTTACGCTGGCGGTCTCAACTTATCAGGCGGTATCGGGCGGTGTGTCACTGAACTGACACAGCCGCATGCCAGTACTGGCGCCAGCGGCATCCCCTCGCCTGGCCGTTGCATGTATGCTGCCCGCACTGGCCGTGCAGTCAGGCGGAGCGGCGCCACCATAGCGACCGCTTAATTGTATAGAGGGCAGAATGAAACGGCTGGTCATTGTCTCCAATCGCGTTCCCGTTCCCAAGGAAGGGCTGCGTCCAGGCGGTCTGGCCGTTGTGCTCAAGGACCTGCTGGCGCGCAAGGGCGGCATGTGGTTTGGCTGGAACGGCACCTGCCATCCCGACGCGGCTCACCTCCCCCCCGCGATCCAGAACGCCGAAGGCGTGCAGTATGCCACCATCGGCCTGACCCCGGCCGAGCACCGCAACTACTATACCGGTTTTTCCAATTCCACGCTGTGGCCGCTCATGCATTCCCTGCCCGAGCACATCCACTTCGAGCGGCGCGAGCTTGCCAGCTACTGGTCGGTCAACGAACGGTTCTGTGAGAACCTCCTCCCGCTCCTGCGCGCGGATGACATCATCTGGATCCACGACTATCACCTGCTGCCCCTCGCCGCCCTGCTGCGCCGCCATGGGGTGCGCCAGCCCATAGGCTTTTTCCTCCACACCCCCTTCCCCGCGCCGGACATGCTGGCCACGGCGCCTGACGGGGGCACCTTCCTGCGCGACCTGCTACGTGCCGACCTGCTGGGTTTCCAGACGGCGGATGACACGGCCAATTTCATCTTTGCCGCCACCCGCACGGCCGGCGCTATTGCCAGGACGGACGATGCCCTGGAGTTTGAGGGACATACGGTGCGAGTCGGCACCTTCCCCGTCGAAATCGACCCCACGCGCTTTGCCGCCACGGCGCGGGATGCGGCAGGTTCCAATGACCTGCGCAGGCTGTCCAACTCACTTGCGGGGCGCAGGCTGGTCTTTGGAGTGGACCGCATGGACCCCACCAAGGGTCTGGACCACCGGCTGGCTGGCTATGAACGCTTTCTGGAAACCTATCCCCAGCGCGAACGCCAGGTCACGTTCCTGCAGATCGCGGCGGAAAGTCGGACGGATGTGGCGTCTTACAAGGAACTGCGCAACAGGCTGGAGCATCAGATCGGCCAGCTAAACGCCCATCGCGGGCAGGCGGACTGGACGCCACTGCGATTCCTGACACGCGGCAGCCCGCGCCCTACGGTGGCAGGTTACATGCGGCTGGCCGATATCGGCTACATCACGCCCCTGCGCGACGGAATGAACCTCGTAGCCAAGGAGTTCATCGCAGCTCAGGACCCACAAAACCCCGGTGTCCTGATCCTCTCCCGCCTGGCCGGGGCCGCCAAGCAGCTTGAGGCCGCGATACTGGTCAATCCACTCGACCATGATGACATGGCCGATGCACTGGAACGTGCGATGGTCATGTCAGCCGATGAACGGCGTGAACGCTGGCAGGCGTGCTGGGACAGCATCGCCAGCCGCACCGCGCTGGGCTGGGGGCTGTCATTCCTGAACATACTGGAAGGTCCGGCACAGGGCTGACCCACCCCATAGCGGCCTTGCATACGGGGCCATGGAAGGGACATAAGCAGGTATGGCTTCTCCTCCCCTTCTTCTCCTTCAGGACATTACCCTTACCCTTGGGGGCGCGCCGCTGCTCAACGGGGCGGGATTTGGCGTAGGCCCCGGTGAGCGGCTGTGCCTTGTCGGTCGTAACGGCTGTGGAAAATCCACCCTGCTGCGCATTGCGGCGGGTGAGATACAGGCCGATGATGGCACCGTTTTTGTCCAGCCCGGCACCACCGTGCGCTACCTGCCGCAGGAACCCGACCTGTCCGGCTTCGCCACCACACTGGATTACGTGCGCGCGGGCATGGGACCGGGCGACCCGGAATACCGCGCCGAACTACTGCTGGGCGAACTGGGGCTGACCGGCACGGAAGATCCCGCCACGCTGTCTGGCGGTGAAGCACGGCGCTGCGCACTGGCGCGTGCCCTGGCGCCCGAACCCGACCTGCTGTTGCTGGACGAACCCACCAACCATCTGGACATGCCCACCATTGAATGGCTGGAGCGTGAACTGCTTTCGCTGTCCTCGGCCATGGTCATCATCAGCCATGACCGCCGCCTGCTCGAAACGCTGTCGCGTTCGGTCGTGTGGCTGGACCGGGGTGTCACCCGCAGGCTGGACCAGGGATTCGCGCGTTTCGAGACATGGCGCGAAGACGTGCTGGAACAGGAAGAGCGCGACAGCCACAAGCTGGACCGCCAGATCGCGCGCGAAGAAGACTGGATGCGCTACGGCGTGACTGCACGCCGCAAGCGCAACGTCCGCCGCGTGGCTGAATTGGCCGAACTGCGCAATACCCGCCGCACCGCCATAAAGCAGCCCGGTGGCCTGAAGATGGAAGCCCGCGAAAGCGACCTGTCAGGTAAACTGGTCGCGGTGGCAGAAGACATGTCACGCGCCTATGATCCCGCCCACCCGGTGGTCAGCCACCTGGACCTGCGTGTCCTACGCGGGGACCGGCTGGGGATCGTGGGGGCCAATGGCGCGGGCAAGAGTACCCTGCTGCGCCTGCTGACGGGACTGGACAAACCGGATTCCGGCACCATCAAGATCGGCAGCGCGCTCAATGTCGTGACACTGGATCAGCAGCGCCGCTCGCTAGATCCCAACACCACGCTGGCGGATACGCTGACGGGCGGCGGCGGCGACATGGTGCAGGTTGGCGATGAGAAACGTCATGTCATCGGCTACATGAAGGACTTCCTGTTCCGCCCCGAGCAGGCACGTACGCCTGTGGGCGTGCTGTCGGGGGGGGAGCGGGGACGGCTTATGCTGGCCTGCGCGCTGGCGCGGCCCTCCAACCTGCTGGTGCTGGATGAGCCGACAAACGACCTGGACCTTGAAACGCTCGACCTGCTGCAGGACATGCTGGCGGCTTATTCCGGCACGGTGCTGCTGGTCAGCCATGACCGTGACTTCCTTGACCGGGTCGCGTCCTCCATCCTGATGGCGGAAGGTAGTGGGAAATGGGTGGAATACGCTGGTGGCTACAGCGACATGCTGGCCCAGCGCCAGGATGCCACGCTGGCGGCACGCCCCCGGCAGGAACGCGCGGAAACCACACTGGCCAGAACCGACGTCGCGCCTTCTTCCTCCCCCCGCCAGCCCGCGCGCAAAATGTCCTACAAGGACAGGCACGCGCTTGAGCAGTTGCCCAAGCAGATGGCGGCGCTGGAGTCCGAGATCGGGCGGCTACGTGCCGTTCTGTCCGATGCGGGCCTATACGCCCGTGACCCGGCTGCCTTTACCGCCACCACCACCGCACTGGAAAAGGCCGAAGCCGACCTGACGGCGACCGAAGAACGCTGGCTGGAACTGGAAATGCTACGCGAGACGATTCAGTCTTCCTGAACGGGGGGAATGATCAGGCCCGATGCCTCCATCCGTGCACGGGTGGCGGCAATGCCCTGCGTTACCGCAAGGGCAGCGGCCAGCGCGCGGCGTCCCGCCGCTGCATCGACCAACACCCTTGCCCCATCAAGACACGATGCGGCAAAGGCGGCGTGTTCGGCGGCCAGTGTGTCGTGGTCGCGCCATGTCACGGCTTCGCGCCGGAAGCCGCCGGTGCCGGGCAGTGGCAGGCCCCGTTCGCGCCCGATCATGGTCAGTTCCCGCTTCATGAAATCAGCGGACAGATAGCCTTCCTGCGAAAATACGCGCATCCGCCGCTCGGTCTTGAGGGAAATGCGGCTTGCGGCGATGGTGGCCACGCACCCGTTTTCAAAGCGTACGCGGGCGTTGGCAATATCCTCGAAAGGCGAACTGACAGCCGCCCCCAGCGCGTCCACGCTCTCGATCGGGCTGTCCACGATGGCCAGCACCAGGTCAAGGTCATGGATCATGAGATCAAGGATGACCGAGACATCCGTGCCACGCGGCTTGTAAGGGGCAATACGCGTAGCCTCGATATAGAGCGGGCGGGAAATACGCCCGGTAATAGCGCGGTGCTCGGCCGAGTAGCGCAGCAAATGCCCCACCTGAAGCACCACACCGGCTGCCTGCGCTAGATGCGCCAGTTCGTCCGCCTGTTCCAGCGTTGCGGCCATGGGTTTTTCCACTAGCACATGCCGCCCGGCCGCAAGGGCCTGCCGAGCCAGGTCGAAATGGTATTCGGCGGGAGCCGCAATAATGATCGCATCCGAACATGCCAGCAGGTCGGGATAGGACAGCACCGGCACGCCACCTGTCTCCCGCGCCACCACGCGCGCACGCTCCGTATCGGGATCATGGATGCCCACAAGGGCTTCACGCGGGGAATCCAGCACCTTGAGCGCATGGAAACGGCCAAAATGCCCGGCCCCCACAATGCCGATGCGTAACTGCCGCCCCGCCATGTTGCCGCCTGCCGCCTGCGTCATGCCCCGTTCCTGCCCTGTCATGTTCCGTTCATCCCGATTAGCAGGCGACGGGGCGCGCGCACAGTCCCGCCACGCTCACAGCGGGCATGAATGGTGCGGGACATGCGGCAAAACGGCAACGTCTGCCGGGTGTGTGGCGGATCAGCGGTTGCATCATCGGGCGCGGACCGGCATGTTCCCGCCACTGAATTTCGTGCACACGAGACATTGACCATGCCGGACAAGGGAACCGGCTCAGCCGGGCGTAGGGAGCACACCATCAAGTCATGATGTATTACAGTCGGCTCAGAATGGCCTCGGTCATTGGCATATGTCTGGTCGGGCTGGCGCTGTGCCTGCCCAATGTCATAAGCCAGCCCATGGCATCCCTGCCCTGGCGCCAGATCCACCTCGGGCTTGACCTGCGGGGTGGCTCCTACCTGCTTTTGCAAGTGGACATGAACAGTGTCGCCGCCGACAGGCTGCGCGGCCTGCAGGATGAAACGCGCCAGACACTGCTCAAGAACAGCCTGGGCTACCGCAACCTGGCCACCACCGCACATGGCGTGACGTTTACGCCACGCACACCGGATGAGACGCAGCCCGACCTCAAGGCCCTGCGCGCCATGCCGATGAACGTGCCGGGCGAGTTCACGGTTGAGCCGGGCGATGGCGGTCAGATCAACCTGACCCTTTCGGCCGATGCCGCCCGCCAACGTGCCTATGACGCGGTGACCCAGTCGATCGAGATCGTGCGCCGCCGTATTGACGCCACCGGCGCGATCGACCCCGAGATCACCCGTCAGGGCGAGGACCGGATCATCGTCGAACTACCCGGCATCAGCGACCCCGAGCGGGTAAAAAACCTGCTGGGCACCACGGCGAAGATGACATTCCATCTGGTGGCCGATTCCGCCATCGGTTCCGCCGTACCCCCGCCGGGCGTGGACCTGCTGCCCATGAGCGACGGGCAGAGCAAGCTGCCGGTGTTCTCGCATGTGGATGTGGATGGCGCGGACCTGACCAACGCCAGCGCCTCGATCGACCAGCAGAGTGGCGAATGGGCGGTGAACTTCACCTTCGATTCGACCGGCGCGCAGGAATTTGGCGATGTCACGCGGGCCAATGTGGGCAAGCGCTTCGCCATCGTGCTGGATAACAAGGTGATCGAGGCCCCGGTCATCCGTACCGCCATTACCGGCGGGAGCGGGCAGATTACCGGCGGTTTCAGTGCCCAGCAGGCGACCGACATGGCGCTGCTGCTGCGCGCGGGCGCGCTGCCCGCACCGCTGAACGTGATTGAACAGCGTTCCATTGGTCCGTCGTTGGGTGCGGATTCGATCCGCGCGGGCGGCTACAGCCTTGCTGCCGGCTTTGTGCTGGTGATCGCGTTCATGGCGCTGTTCTATGGCCGCTTTGGCTGGTACGCGAATATCGCCCTGCTGGCCAACCTTGTGCTCATGACCGCCATCCTCTCGCTGTTCGAGGCAACGCTGACCCTGCCAGGTATGGCGGGCATGCTGCTGACTTTGGGCATGGCGGTGGATGCGAATATCCTGATCAACGAACGCATCCGCGAGGAAGTAGCCCGTGGCCGCAGCGCGCTGCAGGCCATGCAGGCGGGCTTCGAGCGGGCGACCGCCACGATCGTGGATAGTAACGCCACCGCATTGCTGGCGCATGTGATGCTGTTCGTTTTTGGAACCGGGCCGGTGCGTGGATTCGCACTCACGATCACGATCGGTATCGTGACGACCCTGTTCACCACCCTTCTCCTGTCCCGGATGCTGATGGTGCGCTGGTATGCCCGCACACGCCCCAGCACCCTACCGGTCTGAGGCGCGCCGCATGATGTTTGACCGTCCCCTTCTCCGGTTCGTGCCGCGTGGCACGAAAATCAACTTCATGCGTGGCCGGTTCATCGGTCTCGCCACATCGGCCGTTCTGTCCATCGCCTCGCTGATCCTGTTTTTCCACCCTGGCCTGACGCTGGGACTGGACTTCCGGGGCGGCATCGTGGTGGAAGCGCGCACGCAGGGGCCGGCGGATTTCAACACCATCCGCGCCGCTCTTGCCGCCCAGCATGTCAGTGCTGCCGGCGTGCAGTCCTTTGGCGGGCCGGATGACGTGCTGATCCGGCTTGATACGCCACCCGACAGCGAACCCGACCATGAGGCCCGCACGCAGGCCATGGTCGACTCCGTGCGCCATGCCATAGCCACCCTGCCCGGCGCGCAGGTGCTGCGCGCGGATGCGGTCGGCGCTTCGGTCTCGAGGGAACTGTTCCGCAACGGCATGCTGGCGCTGGGTATCAGCCTGCTGATGATCCTGGCCTATATTTGGTTCCGCTTTGAATGGGAGTTCGCGGTCAGCGCGGTGGTGACGCTGGTGCTGGACCTGACCAAGGCCATCGGTTTCCTTGTCATCACGCATTTCGAGTTCGATCTGGTGATGGTGGCCGCCATCCTGACCATCCTTGGCTACTCCACCAACGACAAGGTGGTTGTGTATGACCGCGTGCGTGAAAACCTACGCAAATACCGCACCTTGCCGCTGGCGGAACTGATTGACCTGTCGATCAATGAAACACTCAGCCGCACGCTGGGCACGTCGTGCACCGTATTCCTTGCGGCCCTGCCTCTGGCGCTATTTGGCGGCGCGAGCCTGTCGGGCTTTGCGTGGGTTATGCTGTTCGGGATCGTGGTGGGTACGTCTTCCTCCATCTTTATCGCAGCGCCCCTGCTGCTGCTAATGGGCGAAAAACGGCTGCGGCGTGACACCCGCCCGCCTGCCCGCAGCTAGAGCAGATCCAGTTTGAATGGACACATTCGAACTGGTGAAGATGCGCGATAAACAATGAGTTAGAGAAATTTCACTGAGCCAGAGTTCAGTGGAATTGCTCTAGGGGCCGACAGGCATGGCCACCCGCACAAATACTGTGCGGGGGCACGCGCTACTTACGGGCAGGTCCGGCCGGTTGCGGCTGCGCCTGCCCGTTTGCGTGGGGCCTGTCTGCATCGGGTATGCCTGCCGCATGCCCTGCGGCCGAAGGGAATAGCGGCGCACCAGGAAGACAGCGGGCAGGCGTGCGCCCCCCCAGCGTGGCGGGGTCGGGCTGGCTGGTACAGGCCAGCATGATTTCCACCGCCTGCCTGCCCCTGCGGCGTGCGGCAGGTGAGGGTTTTTCAAGCGCTGCCACCAGCATGCGCTTGCCGTATTTGAGCGAGATGGCCATGTCATACACCTGCTGACCCGACAGGCCCCCATCCTGCAGGCGACTGACAAGTGCACCTTCCGCCATGAAGTAGGATGTGATCAGCAGGTAATCCTGTGCCGGAGGCGGCAGGCGGCGCGCCATGTCACGCTCCGGCGCGGCGCGGCAGCCTGCAAGCAGGGCCGCAGCCGTTACCGCGAGCAGGCCCGCACGTACATGTTGTTTGAAATCAGTCATAAAGCAACCGCCCCCACATGGAATGGATATTGGGCAGTTCGGGCAGACTGCACAAGGCCGACGGGACAGCGCACATAAAAAACGGGCACCCTTTCGGGTGCCCGCCATGCAGTAGCAGCATATTCAGGGTACTTACGCCTTGGGCGTGGCGACACCCTTCTGTGCGGCGTCAGCTTTCAGCACATCAAGAATGTCCTGCAGCAGCACCTCGTTGCGCGGCGGCGCAGCGGGGGCGGCGGGCTTCTCGGCCTCTTTTTTCACCGTCAGGCGATTGATAACCTTAACCACCCAGAAGATCACGAAGCCGATGATGATGAACTGGATCACCGCATTGAGAAACAGCCCGACATTGAGCGTGACCGCCCCGGCCTTCTGTGCCTCCGCCAGCGTGGCCAGGTGCGGGCCGCGCAGGGTGACGAACAGGTTGGTGAAGTCGATGCCGCCGATCAGCAGGCCCAGGATGGGAGTAAAAATATCCTTGACCAGGCTGTTCACGATTGCGGTGAACGCAGCACCCACGATCACACCGACCGCCAGGTCCACAACATTGCCGCGCATCAGGAACGAGCGGAATTCCCCCAGCCAGCCAGGGACGTGAAGATCCTTTACGTGCAGGTCGGGCACATGGTCCGGCAGTTTTGCCATGAAGGCCAATCCTTTAATTTGACAGAAGATAACCAACCTCTAGCAACAACCCAACGCCATGACGACAACATATTACCGCCCCCCTGCCTGCTTGCCCGTCCGTGATGCAATGCGGTAACACCCTGCCCGTGGCTGGAGTGGCGGGTTTTATGGTTTGGGGTGTTGATCTTGGCAGTAATTGTCGTCTATACGCCTGCCGATACATCGCCCCCGGTCGGCATCGGTGGGCCCAGCGCGAAAGTTGTTTGAAATGAAATCCGGCATCCACCCCGACTATCACGAAATCAATGTCATCATGACAGATGGCACCGAGTACAAGACACGCTCCTGCTACGGCAAGGCTGGTGACACGCTGCGCCTGGACATCGATCCCAAGTCGCATCCGGCGTGGACCGGCGTGCAGCGCATGATGGACACCGGGGGCCAGGTCGCCAAGTTCAACAAGAAGTTCGGCGCGCTGGGACAGCGCAAAAAGGACTGATCGTCCTCCGCCCACACTTCATGAAGCCTTGACTGCCGGAAATGCCCGGTCCCTTGAACGGGGGGCCGGGCATTCCCATGTCTGGAATGCGCCGGATGCCCAAGCGGGTCCACGCGCATTACCCGGAAATGGCGGCCTGCTCGACCGAGGGGCCGCATCAATACAGACCTTGCTTCATGGAGGTTATAAAATGGCTTATGATTTCGCGCCGCTGTTCCGCAGCGCCATAGGATTCGACCGTCTGGCACAACTCGTCGATACGGCAACCCAGAACCCGGTCAGCCCATCCTACCCCCCTTACAACATAGAAAAACTGTCCGATGCCCAGTATGCCCTGACCATGGCGGTGGCGGGTTTCGGGCCTGATGACATCGAACTTACGGTACAGGACAACACGCTGATCGTATCCGGTCGTGTGGGCGACGCCCCCGCGCAGGGGCGTGAAATGCTTTATCGCGGCATTGCCACCCGCGCATTCGAGCGCCGCTTCGTGCTGGCTGACCATGTGGTGGTGGAAAGCGCGGACCTGACCAACGGCCTGCTGCGCATCGCCGTACGCCAGATCGTGCCCGAAGCCCTCAAGCCCCGGCGCATTCCCGTCTCATCCGGCCGTGCCATGGCAGGCAACGAGGCCGCTGCTACCGATCCGGCGAAAGCTGGCATGACCCACCCCGCGATGGCGGCACAGACCGCAGTACCCACGGCGCAAGTAGCCGGATGTTGTGCTGCGTAAAGGGCATACCCGATGATCTGCAGCAGGGGCGGGCCAGTGGTCCGCCCCTGTTTTTTATTAACGAGAAACATTCCGGACGCATGGATTGAAGTCTTGACCTTTGCCACCCGCAACCTTCATATCACTGCCACGAGTGTTTTCTGTTTCTGGCGCGCCAGCAGGTACGCACGGCTCCCACCAGAATATGGGGTCGTTCCGAACACCCTTTCAGGTGCCTGCGTGTGGCGCCACACGCTGTAGGACCTGATTGATAATGACTGCCCTGCCCCTGATGCCCAAGGCAACCGCCGTGTGGCTTATTGAAAAGACGGCGCTGACCTTTACCCAGATTGCTGAATTCTGTGGCATGCACCCCCTTGAAGTCCAGGCCATTGCCGATGGGGAAGTGGCACAGGGAATCGTGGGTTACGACCCGATTGCCAACCACCAGTTGACCCAGGCGGAAATTACACGCTGCGAGAAGGACCCCGAGGCGCGGCTCAAGATCCTGCCCCCGGCTAACCCGATCAACCGTCGCTCCAAGGGTGCGCGCTACACGCCGGTTGCCAAGCGCAACGACCGCCCGGATGCGATTGCCTTCGTGCTGCGCAATTTCCCGCAACTGTCCGAGCAGCAGACCAGCAAACTGCTGGGCACCACCAAGGACACGATCGAGAAAATACGCACCAAGCAGCACTGGAACAGCGCGAACATCAAGCCGCGTGACCCGGTAACACTGGGCCTATGCAGCCAGACTGACCTCAACGCCATGGTGCTGGCTGCCAATGAACGCCTCGCGCGCGAAGGTCAGGCCGTACCCCAGCCGCTGGAACTTGATGACGAGGACGACCGCGTCATCTGACCCGCGCCCGCCGCCCCGGCAAGGGGCGGCGGGGTTACGGGTTCAGCCCAGTCGGGCCAGGCGTTCGATCTCTTCCTTTACGCGCAGTTTTTCAAGTTTGAGGCGGCGTATGGTCCCCGCATCGGGCAGCGGTCTCCGATCCTCGTCAAAAAGGCGGGCATCAAGCCGGGCATGACGGCTCTTAAGGCTGTTGATACGTGCTTCGTACGACATGGATACCTCCAGCGTTTCGTGTGCAACCCGATCAGGCTAGACCAGACGCGCGAGCAAATTCCATGTTAAAATTGCAGGCCAAGGGCATCATCTCCTGCATTTCGCGTTTTACGGCGGATATGCTTAGGATAGCGACATGCCCACCTAACAGATGAGCCGCCATGCTGACAGATCGCGATACCCTCCTTCGCAAGCTGCACGAACTGCGCAGCGAACACCGTGATCTTGATACGGTCATAAGCCGCATGGCCCAGCAGGTGACGGACCAGTTGCAACTGCAAAGGCTGAAAAAGCGCAAGCTCCTGCTCAAAGATGAGATCACATGGCTGGAAAGCCGCCTGATCCCTGACAGCATTGCCTGAATATCTCACGAGAGTACGCCAGACGTGACCATTCCCTCCCCTTCACCTTCCACCACACTTTCCCCGCGCGTGGGGCTGATCATGGGTAGCCAGTCCGACTGGGAAACCATGCGCCACGCCACTGCCGTGCTGGAAGCGCTGGATATCATGCATGAGGTGCGCATCGTATCGGCCCACCGCACACCAGACCGACTGGCCAGCTATGCCAAATCGGCGCAGGCGCGCGGGCTTTCGGTCATTATTGCAGGGGCTGGGGGGGCTGCGCACCTGCCGGGCATGTGTGCGGCCTGGACCGCGCTGCCGGTGCTGGGGGTGCCTGTCGAATCGCATGCACTCAAGGGCATGGACAGCCTGCTTTCCATCGTGCAGATGCCCGGCGGCATTCCCGTGGGCACGCTGGCCATTGGCAAGGCGGGGGCGACCAATGCGGCCCTGCTGGCTGCTTCCATACTGGCGCTGACGGACCCGGAACTGGGCGACAGGCTGGCGGCATGGCGCGCACGGCAGACGGCATCCGTGGCGGATGAACCGACCCGATGAGCACGCTTTCTCCCGGTAGTGTCCTTGGCATTGTGGGCGGTGGCCAGTTGGGCCGCATGTCCGCCATTGCGGCTGCCCGTCTTGGCTATCGCGCCCATATCCTGACGGCCGAGGCCAACGGACCCGCAGCACAGGTAGCCCACGCCGTGACCCTGGGCCGGTATGACGACCATGACGCCCTGCGCCGCTTTGCCGATGCGGTGGATGTCATTACCTTCGAGTTCGAAAATATCAGCGCCGACGGGCTGGACCTGCTTTCCAGCATCCGGCCTGTGCATCCGGCGGGCGCCATCCTGCGGATCAGCCAGGACCGGATTGCCGAGAAAACCTTCATGGGGGAACACGGCATTCCCGTCGCCCCGTGGCATGCGGTGGAAAGCCGGGCCGATCTGGACCGGGCGGCGGCAGCGTTGGGCTATCCCTTCATCCTCAAGACCACGCGACTGGGCTATGATGGCAAGGGTCAGGCACGCATCCATAATGAAGCGGACCTGGACCATGCATTCGACACGCTGCGCCCCCATCCGCTGGTGGCCGAGGGCATGGTGCGCTTCGCCTGCGAGGTCAGCGTCATGGTGGCGCGCAACGCGCAGGGGGATATCAGCACGTTTGACGTAACCGAAAACCGCCACCGCAACGGCATTCTCGACATAAGTCTGGCCCCGGCCCGCATTGCTCCGGATCTTGCCGCGCAGGCGCGCGACCTTGCCCGTCGCATTGCCACGGCGCTTGGCCTGATCGGGCTGCTAGGGGTCGAGATGTTCGTTGACCATGATGGCAGCCTGCGCGTGAACGAGATCGCGCCCCGACCACACAATTCCGGCCACTGGACCATGAATGCCTGCCCGGTTGACCAGTTCGAGATGCATGTACGCGCCGTGACCGGCCTGCCACTGCCGCCCGCCACCCGCCATAATGACGCGGTGATGAAGAACCTGATCGGCCCGGATGACATGGCGTTGTGGCCCGAAATCATGGCCACACCGGGCCTGCTGGCCCATCATTACGGCAAGACCGAAGCCCGACCGGGGCGCAAGATGGGGCATGTGAACGTGCTTTTCACACATGGCGGCCTACCCGGCACGTTTGGTGTTGAGGCAGCTCTTGGCCCACTGGCAACGCCCGCAGAGGAGAACGGTTAAGGACCCCCATCGCCACCGTTGCGGGGTACGCCAGCCTTTCCCTTTCCGGGTAACCGGCGCATCACATCAGTCACTTCAGCCAAGCAGTCCCATTGCCCGAAAGCTGTGGCTACAGCCGTTGCCGACAATGATATGATCATGCACCGCAACCCCCATGAGCTTGCCGATCTGAACAATACGCATGGTCATTTCGATATCCGCGCCCGATGGTTCGGGGCGGCCGGCAGGGTGGTTATGGGCCAGCACCAGCCTTTCGGCACGCAGGTGCAGGGCACGGCGCATGATCTCACGCGGATAGACGGGGGAATGGTTAACCGTGCCGGTGCCCATCAGTTCATCTGCCAGCAGGCGGAATGTCCCATCAAGGAACAGCACGCGAAACTGCTCGATCACCTCATGGCCCATGCAGGCCTGCAGGTATGCCTCCAGCCCCGCCTGACCGGACAGTACATCCGTATGCCGCACCCTGCTACGATGAAGACGTAGCGCCATCTCCCGCACCACGGCAAGCAGGGGAGAGATGGCCGTTCCCCTGCCCGTCACCTCATCAAGCGCGCCGACAGGGGCCGACAGCATCATTCCCGCTGAACCGAAACGCGCCAGCAGTTCCGCCGCCAGCCGGTCCGGTGCGGGATGGGCCGGATCGAGCGTGCGGACAAGGCGCTGCACAAGGGCGTGGTCATCCGCCCGGCTGACCGTACCCGTAAGGGGAACAGATACCGGAGCCTGCGGCCTGTAATCGGACAAAAGGATGCGTTCCCAACAATTTCAGGACAAAAGCCGTCCTGATGGTACATTATGACAAGCAGGACAAGGAGGTTATAGACCTGCATGCATTTCAACAGATCCCATACCGTACTCTTTGATCTGGACGGAACCATCGTCCGCTCCCGCGATGGCATTGTGGAATCCATCCACGCCGTACTGCGCGACCTTGGGCACGAGCCTGACCTGTCGATAGACCTGACATGGGTGGTCGGCCCCCCGCTTGAGGAACTGATCGCCCATATCCTCGCCCATTATGGCGATGACCGGGTACAGGAGGCCATGGCACTCTACCGCAAGCATTACGAATCGGAGGGCATGCATAAAAGCCCGGTATTCGAACATGTGCGCGAGACGATCGAGACTCTTTCGGCCAAGGGCGTGCGCCTGTTTGTCGCCACATCCAAGCCGCGCCATCTGGCGCGCAAGATCCTGCACCTGCGCAACCTCGTGCAGTATTTCGATGGCCTGTCCGGTGCGCGCGATGATGACAGCGGTGCCGAAAAGCCTGAACTGATTGCCGCCGTGCTGCGTGAGCACGACATCCGGCGCGAGGACGCGCTGATGATTGGCGACCGGCGCTTCGACATCAGCGGCGCGCATGCCAACCATGTCCGCGCGCTAGGCGTGCTATGGGGGTATGGTACGCGTGAGGAACTGACCGAGGCCGGGGCCGATGCGCTGGTCACCCAGCCCTCCGAACTGCTGGGTGCCATCAGCCAGCAGTTTGCCGCAGCCGGGGCGCATCCCCATAGCTGAAAACCGTATCAGGCCCGCAGGACAGGGCGCAGGCTGACCGTCCTGCCCCCGCCACGGACAAGACAATCCTGTACATCCATCCCCATCAGGCGGGCATGGGTGTACAGCATGCGGCTCCAGTGCTGGTCTACAGCACTGCCCTGTGGCGGAGGAAGGTCCGCGCCCATATCGCGCACGGTAATAAGGGAGACGGCATGCAGTTCCAGCGCACGCGTGAGCATGGCGCGGCAGGTCGGAGCAGCTGCCCCAAGCGGTACCACTTCATCGGCCAGAAGCTGGCCCGCTGAATCCAGACAGAACAGCCGCACACCATCGGGTTCATGATTGGGCAGGCGGTCACAATAGGCCAGCAGTGCCGCCATGTCCGTAAACAGCACGCGCCCGCGCAGGTCGGCATGGGCCAGCCTGCGGGCGGCCAGCGCCGGGCAGGCCATGACCGCAACCCCACGCGGCCCCAGCCCTGCGGCCCGCAGGCGGGCGGGGGAGGCATCCAGCACCGCTGCAAGGCTGCCGAAATGGGCCAGTAGTGCCTTCGCCTGCGGCTTGGTGTCACGGCGCGGAATGGCCGCGAACAGCAGTACTTCCAGCAGTTCATAATCCGCTAGCGAGTACGCCCCTGCCATACGGATACGCTGGCGCATGCGCGCCCGGTGCCCCCCTGGCCCCGTTGCGGCTGGCTTCTTCACAGCCTCATTCTTCTCCAACCCCACTCCCCCATACCTGCCGCGTGGCACCCGCCCATGGTACCATTGTAACGGCACATCCGATAGCATTGGTGCCCCCGCGCCGGGATTGCTATAGAAGACAGCGTCATGGACAGCCTTATCCCAACCGGCCAGGTGCCGGACTACCTGAACCGACTCAATCCCGAACAGCGGGACGCGATCGAGACCACGGATGGTCCGCTGCTGGTCCTTGCTGGCGCGGGCACGGGCAAGACGCGGGTGCTGACCACACGGTTCGCACATATCCTGCTATCGGGCCGGGCACGGCCCAACCAGATCCTTGCCGTAACCTTCACCAACAAGGCCGCGCGCGAAATGCGCGAGCGTGTCAGCGCGCTGCTGGGGGAGTCGGCCGAAGGGCTATGGCTGGGCACGTTCCATGCCCTGTGCGCACGCATGCTGCGCCGCCATGCGGAATATGTGGAGCTTACCAGCAGCTTCACCATCCTTGATACCGATGACCAGTTGCGCCTGCTCAAGCAGTTGCTTGAACCCTACCACATCGACACCAAACGCTGGCCACCACAGGCGATCATGGGCGTGATCCAGCGATGGAAGGACCGCGGGCTGATGCCCGATGCCATTACGGCAGCCGAGGATACGGACTTCGCCAATGGCCGCTGCACCGAGATCTATGCCGATTACCAGCAGCGCCTGAAGCAGATCAACGCCTGCGATTTTGGCGACCTGATGCTGCACATGACCGAAATCCTGCGCAAACACCCTGATGTACTGGCGCAGTATCATCGCTTCTTCCGCTATATCCTGGTGGATGAATACCAAGATACCAACACCATCCAATACCTGTGGCTGCGGCTGCTGGCACACCGGGGCACGCAGCGTGCGAACATCTGCTGCGTGGGTGATGATGACCAGTCGATCTATTCCTGGCGCGGGGCGGAAGTGGAAAACATCCTGCGCTTTGAACGCGACTTCCCCGGTGCGAAGGTGGTCCGGCTGGAACGCAATTACCGTTCCACCCGGCAGATCCTGGGCGCTGCATCGGGCCTGATCGCGCATAACGAGGAACGCCTGGGCAAGACGCTGCACCCCGGCCGCGAGGATGCGGAAGGCGAAAAGGTGCGCGTCATTTCCGTGCAGGATTCGGATGACGAGGCCCGCATGGTCGGCACCGAGATCGAACGCCTGCGTGCCGATGGCCACCCGATGAGCGAAATTGCCATCCTTGTCCGCGCAGGGTTCCAGACCCGCGCGTTTGAAGAACGGCTGATCACCCTTGGCTTACCCTACCGTGTGGTCGGCGGCCTGCGCTTTTACGAACGCGCCGAAATCCGCGATGCCATCGCCTACATGCGGGTGGTCAGCCAGCCATCCGATGATCTGGCGTTTGAACGCATCATAAACGTGCCGCGCCGGGGCGTAGGCACCACGGGCCTGCAGAAAATGCACATGCACGCCCGCGAACGCCAGATACCCCTGACCGCTGCCGTGCTGGAAATGCTGGGGGCGGGCGACATCAAGGGCCGGGCAAAGGAACAGCTTGCCGCCCTGATGCAAAGCATCGCCACCACGCGTGAGATGCTGGGCCGCGAGGGGCATGTCGTCGCCATTGACCACCTGCTGGAGGAAAGCGGGTATATCGACATGTGGAAGGCCGACAAATCCCCTGATGCACCGGGTCGGCTTGAGAACCTGAAGGAACTGGTCCGCTCACTGGCGGATTACGAGAACCTTGGCGGGTTCCTTGAGCACGTCGCCCTCGTCATGGATGCCGAGGACCGCTCGGGGGCCGACAGCATGAGCATCATGACGCTGCATGGCGCCAAGGGGCTGGAGTTCGACACCGTGTTCCTACCGGGATGGGAGGAAGGGGTCTTCCCATCCCAGCGCACGCTGGATGAAGGCGGCCTGAAGGGATTGGAGGAAGAACGCCGCCTGGCCTATGTCGGCATTACGCGGGCACGGAAACTGGCGATCATAAGCCATGCCGCCAACCGCCTCATATACGGCAGTTGGCAGTCCGCCATTCCCAGCCGTTTTGTGGAGGAACTGCCCGCCGAGCATGTCGAGACACGCGGTGATACAGCCAACAACAGGCGCACCTTCCTTGGCCGCCCCGCCGTGTTTGGCAGCACGCCATTCCCGCTGGTGGCATCAAAGCGCGTGCATGACGTAACCCCCACCCCGGCCCGGTCGGGCATGAATGTGGGGGTGCGTGTATTCCACCAGAAATTCGGCTACGGCACGATTACCTCGGTCGAGGGAAACCGGCTGGAAGTCGCGTTTGAAAAAGCAGGCCCCAAGCGGGTGATCGATACATTTGTTGAGCAGGTATAAATGAGCCTTTCCCCCCGGCGTCACGCCACAGAACTGGAAACCATATCGGTCACGGTCCCACCTGACGCGGTCGAAGCCTATGAATCCGCCCTGTCCACCGTGTGTGCCACCATTGGTATATTCGAGGTGGATGACAGCCAGACCCTGTGGCGGGTGGAAGGTGTAAAGGACATTGGCAGCGGGGAAGACGAACTGCGCGCGGGCCTGATTATGGCGGCCCTTGCCACCGGCGTGGACGCGGAACTGGAACGCGCCCATACCGAGGCAGAGGGCTGGCTGGCCCGCACCTACGAATCCTTTCCCGAACAGCTTGCGGGGCAGCGCTTCGCCATCCGTGGCACGCACCTGGACGGTCCGCCCAACACGCAGCGCATCACCATCACGCTCGATGCGGGAGTTGCCTTCGGCTCTGGCGAGCACGGCTCCACGCGCGGCTGCCTGCGCGCGCTGGAAATGGTGGCGTATCGCAGGCCGCAGCGTATCCTCGACCTTGGCTGCGGGTCGGGCATCCTCGCCATGGCCGCTGCCGCCCTGCTGCACAAGCCCGTGCTGGCAACCGATATCGACCCGTGGTCCGTGCGCGTGACCCGGCGCAACGCCACCATGAACGGGCTGGGCAACCTTGTGTCGTGCCACCTTGGCAATGGCTGGTCCACGCCCGCCATCCGCCACCATGCCCCCTATGACCTTGTCTTCGCCAATATCCTCGCCCGCCCGCTGTGCAGCATGGCGGCCGATCTTGCGCACAACCTGCTGCCCGGTGGCACGGCCATCCTGGCGGGGCTGCTGAACACACAAGTACGCATGGTGCTGGCCGCCCACCGCCGCCACGGGCTGGTGCTCGAACGCCACTTGCGTGAAGGGGACTGGGGCACGCTGATCCTGCGCAAACCCCATGGCTGATACGCCTGGCATCGTGGTCCGCGAGGCCACGGACAAGGACATTCCGGCTATTGTTGAGATCGTCAATCATGCCATCCGCAATAGTACCTCCATGTGGGAAACGCAGGAAACCACTCTCGCCATCAGACTGGACTGGCTCCATACCAGTCAGGCCAGTGGCTTTCCCGTGCTGGTGGCACAGATGCCCGATGGCAACGTGGCGGGCTACAGCAGTTGGAAGACCTTCCGCCCCTTTTCGGGCTACCGGCATACGGTTGAACACTCGCTCTACATCGCCCCGGCCTACAAGCGCCGCGGCATAGGCAGCCTGCTGCTGCAGGCCCTGTGCGACCGGGCAAAGGCTGCCAATGTGCATGTGATGATCGCGGGCATTACCTCCACCAACATTGCATCCCGCAGGCTGCATGAGCGCTTTGGCTTCCAGCATGGTGGCCTACTACCCGAATGCGGCACGAAATATGGAAGATGGATGGACCTCCTGTTCCTCTACCGCATCATGTCTGCTGACTGATCTGCCCCCTCACAACCAAGGAACATTCCATGCCCCCAGTCCCCAACCGCCCCGATGCGCTGCGTGTGGTCCTGAACCAGATGGGCGTTGACGGTTTCATCCTGCCTCGTGGGGATGAGCACCTGGGCGAATATGTCGCCGCCTGCGCCGAACGTCTGGCATGGCTGACCGGCTTTACCGGCAGCGCGGGAATGGCGGCGGTGCTGCCGGACCGGGCAGCCGTGTTTTCCGATGGCCGCTACATCACCCAGATGGACCAGCAGGTGGACGCCACCGCATGGGAACGGCTGCATATCAGCAAGGTCCCGCCCGCCACATGGCTGGCACGGCATGGCGCAACCTGCCGGATCGGCTATGACCCGCGCCTGATCAGCGAGAGCGCGCTGCGCCCGTTCAGTGATGCGGGGCTGCAGCTTGTCGCCCTACCCGCCAACCCGGTTGACCGGATCTGGACCGATCAACCCCCTGCCCCCTGCACGCCATGCGTGCCGCAACCCGAAGAATGGGCCGGGCAGTCCAGTCAGGACAAGCGCGCGACCATAGCAAGCGCCCTGCGGGATGCGGGGGAAGCCGCACTGGTGCTGAGTGACCCGGCCTCAATCGCATGGCTGCTGAACATCCGTGGCCGCGACGTGCCGTACACACCGCTCAGCCTGTCCTTCGCCATCGTGCATGAAACCGGGCGGGTCACGCTGCTGATCGATCCGGCCAAGGTTTCCGACACGACGCGGCAATGGCTGGGAGATGCCGTGACCATCGCACCACCTGCCGCGCTGGAGGAGACCCTGCGCGCCCTGTCTGGCGCACGCGTGCAGGTCGACCCGGCCAGCAACGCCATATGGTTCATCCAGACGCTGGAGGATGCAGGGGCTACGGTCATCCGCAAGGGCGATCCGTGCCTGCTGCCCAAGGCGATCAAGAATGGAACCGAACAGGAAGGCAGCCGCCGCGCCCACCTGCTGGACGGGATTGCCATCTGCCGTTTCCTGCACTGGCTGGATGAAAATGCCCTGAGCACGGCGGAACTGCAAGCAGCGGAACAACTGGACCGCTTCCGCGCCGCCAGCCCCGATTACCGCGAGGAAAGCTTCCCTGCCATTTCCGGTTCCGGCCCCAACGGCGCGATCATCCACTACCGCGTAACACCCGAAACCGATCGTAAGCTACAGCCCAACGAAGTCTATCTGATCGACAGTGGCGGCCAGTATCCCTTTGGCACAACCGACATCACCCGCACGGTCTGGACCGGACCGGACGCGCCGGGGGCGGATGTGCGTGATGCCTTTACCCGCGTGCTGCGCGGGCATATCGCGCTGGCCCGCGCGCACTTCCCCACAGGTGTAACCGGCCATGCGCTGGATGCCCTCGCCCGGCATGCGCTGTGGGAAGGGGGACTGGATTACGACCATGGCACCGGTCATGGCATTGGCAGCTACCTGTCGGTGCATGAGGGACCGGCCACCATTTCCCCCGTTTTCCGGCCTGTAACGCTACAGGCGGGCATGATCCTGTCGAACGAGCCGGGTTATTACCGTCCCGGTGCCTTCGGCATCCGCCTGGAAAACCTGCATCTGGTCCAGCCATCCTCCACAGCGGAGGCGGGACGCAGTTTCATGCAGTTTGAAGTCCTGACCCTTGCCCCGTTCGACCGGCGCCTGATTGACGTGGCCAGCCTGCGGGAAAATGAAATTGCCTGGCTGGACGCCTATCATGCACGGGTTTTTGAAAGGGTCGCCCCACATCTGGGAAGTCAGGAGCGTACATGGCTTGGCGTTGCATGCGCACCGCTTAACGCCGGATAATGTGACTGCAAAACCACTTCCATGCTGCGGTGGCCCGATTGTCACACGGGGCTGGGGGGCCTAGGACTTTTAACCAGTTCCGACGGGGCACCCGGCAACGAACCGGGTCCGCCAAGCCGGTGCGCATGCTGAAACGCTTTTCAGTAGCAAGCACAAAGGGAGACGTTCGAGAATGTCTACAGAAAAAACAATTCCCGCCACCCTGATTCCGGGTGACGGAATCGGGCCTGAAATCGTCCAGTCCGTGACCGAGATCCTGGATACGGTCGGTGCCCCTTTCAAATGGGAAAAGGCGCTTGGCGGTGTCGCGGCACTTGACGCCACCGGCAGCCCGCTGCCCAAGGAAACGATCGAAAGCATCCGCCGCACCGGCCTTGCGCTGAAAGGCCCGCTGACGACCCCGGTCGGTGGTGGCTTCAAGTCCATCAACGTGACACTGCGTCAGGAGTTCGGCCTGTTCGCGAATGTCCGCCCCACCAAGACCATCGTGCCCGGTGGCCGGTTCGAGAACATCAACCTCGTCATCTTCCGCGAAAACCTTGAAGGGTATTACGCGGCGATGGAAAACTACATTCCCTACGGTGAGGACCCGCACGCCATCGCCACCAGCGCTGGCTACACCACGCGCAAGGAATGCAACCGCATCGTCCGCTACGCCTTTGAATACGCGGTCAAGAACAACCGTAAGCGCGTGACCCTGGTGCACAAGGCCAACATCCTGAAGCTGCTGACGGGCCTGTTCCTTGAAGAAGGCCGCAAGGTCGCCAAGGAATACGAAGGCCGCGTGGAAGTGAACGAGCGCATTGTCGATGCCTGCGCCATGCAGCTCGTAACCGATCCGTGGCAGTATGACTGCATTGTCACCACCAACCTGTTCGGTGACATTCTGTCCGACCTGACCGCCGGCCTGGTGGGTGGGCTTGGCCTGGCGCCGGGTGCGAACATTGGTGAAAAGGCTGCCGTGTTTGAAGCCGTTCATGGTTCGGCACCCGACATCGCGGGCCAGAACAAGGCCAACCCGACCTCGCTGCTGCTGGCTGCCAACATGATGCTGGCGCATGTGGGCCGCCAGGATCTGGCCACCCGCATCGACAAGGCCATCGAGAAGGTCATTACCTCGGGCGCCGTGCGCACGGGCGATCTGGGCGGCAAGGCTAGCACGACCGACCTGACCGCTGCCCTGAAGCAGGCGCTGGTCTGATCCATTTCTCCCATCATGGGGAAATAAATAAAAAAGGGGCCGTGGCGGATCAGACGCCACGGCCCCTTTTTGTCAAAGAAGTTCCAGGTTAAGAGGCTGTTTGAAAAGTCAGGCTCAATAATATCCTGAAATTATAAAAGTTTTTTGGTGAAGCTTTTTCCAAAAAGCTTCGGAAGATGCCGCCGTTTTGAAAAAAGGCGACACCCAAAAACTTTTATTCTTTTTTAATCAGCTACCCCGATAGGTCGAGAACCCATAGGGCGAGACCAGCAGTGGCACATGGTAATGACCGCCCTTTTCCCCCGGTGCCACCTGCGCCATGCCAAAGGCAATCGGTACGATATCAAGAAACGGCGGATCAGACAGTGCGACATCGCGCGCGCGGAAATACGCCGCCACGGCAAATTCCAGCCGGTAAGAACCGGCCTGCATCTCGCCTGTATGCTGGCTCAGTTCAGGGCAACGGCCATCGGCGTTGGTCACGCCACGGAACAGGCACTCCTGCCCCATCCACAGACTGATCGTCATGCCAGCGGCGGGCCTGCCCGATACAAGGTCGAGAACATGGGTGGAAAGGGTGCTCATGGTTCCTGCTCCAGCCGCGCCAGCACATCCGCCAGCCGCAGGGCGGCAATCTTGTTGATTTCACGCAAGGCAGCCTGCTGTTCGGCTTCCGGTGTATTTTCCATCCGGGTGCGCATCCCGTTCAGGATGCCGTCCTTATCCGACCGCCGCACGCAGATGATGAACGGGATACCGAATTTGGCCGCATAGGCGTCATTCAGGGCACGAAAGGTCGTGAATTCATCTGGTGTCAACCGGTCCAGTCCGGCGGAAGCCTGCTCGGTAGCGGAAGCCGATGTCAGTGTCGGGTCCACACCCATGCGTTGCGCCAGTTCGGGATGGGCGCGGATCAGGGCCATCCGTTCCCTATCCGCCGCCTGGCCCAGTTCATGCCGCATGGCCGCCAGCATGGCATCCATATCGGCAAAAGGAGCATGGGCATGCGCGCGCTGGGCAATCCAGGGGGAGTGTTCGTATATCGGGCCAAACAGTTCGACAAACTGCACGGCAGACAATGTATTGACCCGGTCCATCACGCCGCTCATGCCGGGTGCACCTTCTGCCAGTGGCGTGCGATATCAAGCCGGGTTGCCACCCATACTTTCTCGCGCGCGGCAATATAATCAAGGAAGCGCGCCACCGCCCGCGCACGCCCCGGACGGCCCGCAATACGGCAGTGCAGGCCAACCGACATCATGCGCGGCCTGTCGGCCCCTTCCTCATACAGTTCATCAAACGTGTCGCGCAGGTAGGTGAAGAACTGCTCGCCTTCGGTAAAGCCGTTCAGGGCCACAAAGCGCATGTCATTCACATCCAGCGTGTACGGCACAATCAACTGCGCACGACCATGGCTGCGGTCATAATACGGCAGGTCATCGGCATAGGAATCCGCGTCATAGACAAAGCCGCCTTCTTCCGCGATCAGGCGGGCGGTATTGGGACTGGTGCGGCCCTGATACCAGCCCAGCGGGCGCGAACCGGTCAATTTGGCATGCAGCGCAATGCATTCGTGAATATGCGCCCGCTCCACCGCTTCGGGCACATGCTGGTAATCAATCCAGCGCAATCCGTGGGAGGCAATCTCCCACCCCGCTTCCTTCATGGCGGCCACGGCCTGTGGGTTGCGCGCCATGGCGGCCGCTACGCCAAACACCGTAAGCGGCTGCCTGCGCTGGGTAAAGATACGATGCAGCCGCCAGAACCCGGCACGAGATCCGTATTCATACAGACTTTCCATCGCAATGGCGCGTGCACCGGGAATGGACTGGGCCCCCACCATTTCAGACAGGAAAGCCTCCGATCCGCGATCACCATGCAGGACCGAATTCTCGGCTCCCTCCTCGTAATTGATCACGAACTGTACCGCGATGCGCGCGCCACCGGGCCACTGCGCAGCGGGCGGGTTGCCTGCATAGCCGACAAGATCACGCGGATAGGGCGTGGATTCAGACATGAACCTGCCCCCCATCACGCGCAATAAGCCGCAAGGCCTGCATCCACGCCCGCGCCTGCGCCAAACCGGTGACCTTCGGCGCGCAGTACGGCTTCCAGCGCACCCAGCGTAAGCAGCACCTTGTGCTTTTCGGCATTGTAGCCCATGGCGCCGATGCGCCAGATTTTGCCCTGTAGCGGGCCGAAGGCGGAGCCGATCTCGATCTCGAAATCCTCACGCATGCGGGTGCGCACGCGCTCGCCATCAATGCCTTCGGGAATGTACACGCCCGTCACGTTGGTCATGCGGTGCGCATCGCTGCCAAACAGGTCCAGCCCCATGGCGCGCAGGCCCGCGCACATGGCCTTCGAAGCGCTGGCATGCCGGGCGAAGCGGGCTTCCAGCCCTTCTTCCAGCATGATGCGCGCGGCTTCACGCGCGGCGTACAGCATGCTGGTTGCCTCGGTATGGTGGTTGAGCCGCTTTTCGGACCAGTAATCCATGATCATGGCCAGATCGAGATAGTTGGACGGAATGCGCGCGCGCACCCCATCGGTCGTATCACTGCCACGGATACCGGCTTCCACATGCCGACGGGCGAAGATATGCGCCGCCGCCCGGTCGGAAATGGTGATGGGCGCGGAACCCGGCGGCCCACCCATGCATTTCTGTAGGCCACCGCTGACCACATCCACGCCCCAGCGGTCAGTCGCAACCGGCATGCCGCCCAGTGTTGCCGTGGCATCGACATAGGACAGCACATCATACTGTCGGCACAGCGCGCCCACACCATCAAGCGGCTGGGCCATGGTGGTGGAGGTATCGCCATGGATGCAGGCCAGAACCTGCGGACGGTGGGCCTTGATCGCGGCTTCGACCTGTTCCAGCGTGGCCACTTCCCCCCACGGAATGTCCAGCGTTGCGATCTCGGCCCCGATGCGGCTCGCAATTTCGGACAGCAGCAGGCCAAAGCGACCCGCACGCACGATCAACAGCTTCATGCCCGGTTCGACCAGCGAGACGAGTGCCGCCTCAATCCCCGCGCGCGCCGTACCATCGACCAGCAGGGTCCAGCGGTTTTCGGTCATGAATACCTGACGGTAGAGGTCCATCGTCTGGTTCATGTATTGCGTCATCTCGGGATCGAACTGTCCCAGCATGTCGGCTGCCATGGCGCGCAGCACGCGCGGATGGGCGTTGACCGGCCCCGGCCCCATCAGCAGCCGGGCGGGAGGGTTGATCTGGCCGTAGAAAGTCTGGGTCATCCAAAATGTCTTTCAAGAAGTCCGGTAAAGGTCGTCATGGTACGCAGGGCCGCCTCCGTATCCGCCTGCGTCACGGATTCGGCGGGGTTGTGGCTGATCCCTCCCGCGCAACGGATGAACAGCATGGAAACGGGGACCAGGTGCGCCATGATCATCGCATCATGTCCTGCCCCGCTGACCAGCAGGGGTGCGGGCATGCCGGTAACACTGCCTGCGGCCTGTTCCATGAGTGCGGTCAGCCTGGCGTCACATGGCGTGGCATCAAGGTCCTGCTTGAGGGTCATGTCGATTTCCAGCCCGCGCGCGCGGCAGATCTGGCGGGCGATATCCAGTATCTCCGCCACGGCCATATCGCGCGCGGCATTGGTACCGGCACGGACATCAAGGCTCATCACCACCTCGCCCGGCACCACATTGGCCGCCCCCGGCACCACATCGAGAGAACCGACCGTGGCCACCAGCCCGTCCGTACCCGCGCGCCCGACCCGCTCGGCGGCAAGAATGATCTCGGCCGCACCAGCCAGCGCGTCGCGCCGCAGCGCCATGGCCACCGTGCCCGCATGTCCCGCCATACCACGCAGGACAAGGCTGTAACGCTGCTGGGCCGCAATGGCGCTGACCACGCCCAGCGGGCGCTCCTCGGCCTCCAGCGCCGGGCCCTGTTCTATATGGGCTTCAACATAGGCCACGACCGGGTCGCCCTTGCGGGATGCGGCATGCATTCGCCCCACATCCAGCCCGAAGCCTTCCAGCGCGCCCGCCAGCGTTGCGGTCCCGGCCCAGTCAGGCATGGCCGGATCGGGTGCCTTCAGCACGCCTGCCACGGCGTGGGAAGTCAGCATGCCGGTCGGAAAGCGCGACCCTTCCTCATCCCCAAACCCGATGACTTCCAGCGCGAAGGGGAAGCGTTTGCCCGCGCGGGCAAAATACGCCACCGTCTCGATGCTCAGGATCACGCCCAGCATGCCATCGTAGAAGCCGCCATCACGCACGCTGTCGATATGCGAGCCCAGCAGTACCACCGGCGCATTGGGGACCAGTCCTTCATACCGGCCCACAAGGTTGCCAGCCGCATCCATGCGCGTGCTCATGCCCGCCTGCGCCATCCACTGGGATAGTTTTTCGCACGTGGCGCGGTAAGCCGGGCCGAGATAGGGCCGGAACAACCCGCCTTCCATGTCCGAATATGGCGCGCGCCCCAGTTCAGCGCAGCGGGCAATGGCGCGCTCGCCCGAAGGGATATCAAGAGTTTCCATCATGGCTACCATGCTGCCACACTTCCATCACTACGGGGATCACTCGCCCCTTCGAGCAGGCCGGACGGGTGGCGCACCAGCGCACCGGCATGCCCCATGATGGAGGAAAATGCCTCCACCCGTTCCATCTGATGACCAGCCGCCTGCATGCGGGCGATAACTTCGGGGTTGAAGCGGTCCTCGTATTTCAGGCTCACACTGGCCTCGCCCCAGGTCCGGCCCAGCAGCCAGCGCGGCGCGGTAACCGCCTGTTGCAGCGGTACGCCGTAACGGGCATAGCGGGTAAAGAGGGCCGCCTGCGTCTGTGGCTGCCCCTCACCACCCATGGTGCCGTAAACCATGGTGCGCCCGTCATCCAGTCGGGCACCGGCGGGGTTGAGGGTATGGAAGGGCTTGCGTCCTGGTTGCAGGCCGTTCCACCCCTGCGGGTCAAGGCCGAAGCTGGTGCCACGGTTCTGCCAGACCACGCCGGTGCGCGGCAGCACGATGCCCGAGCCGTATTCAAAATACAGGCTCTGGATCATGCTTACGGCCAGCCCGTCAGAATCGATCACGCCCAGCCAGACCGTATCCCCCGCCTGTGATGGCCATGGCCACGGTGCCGCCCTGTTGGGGTCGATGCTGGCTGCCATACGATCCAGCGCCTTGCGGTCATCAAGAATGTCCTGCGCCTGCACGGTCATGTAGGCGGGATCGCCCACATGGGTGTCACGATAGCGGAAGGCCTGCTTGGTTGCTTCCACCAGACCATGCAGGTAATCGAAATCATCCACCTGCCCCGCGCGCAGCCGGTCGAACAGGGCCAGGATCAGCAGTGAGGCCACGCCCTGCGTGGGGGGCGCCATGTTGTAAAGGTCTGCCCCATGAATACGGGCATGCAGTGCGGGCTGGTGGCTGGCGCGATGGGCCTGTAGATCCGCAAGCGTAAGCGGGCTGCCCAGATCGGCCAGGTCAGCGGCCAGTTCGCGCGCCACCTTGCCACGGTAGAAACTGTCCAGCCCCTGATCCGCCAACTGGCGCAGCGTGCCGGCAAGGCGGGGGTTATGCAGGATATCGCCCACCTGTGGCAGGCGGCCACCGGGCATGAACTGTGCAGCAAAACCCGGCACATCGCGCAGTTCGTCGGCTTTCCGGGCTGTCAGTTCGGCAGCACTTGCGGTTACGGGCGCACCCTGTTCGGCATAGTACAGCGCATCACGCAGCACGCGCCCCAGCGGCAGGCCCGGCGCCATGGCGTGGCTCCATGCCAGCGCCATGTTCCAGCCAGATACGGTGCCCGCCACCGTATTGGCCGCAAGCGGGCCACGCCACGGAATGGCGTCCAGCCCGGCTGCACGGTAGAACCCCGCATCGGCCCGCCCCGCCGCCGCCCCGCAGGCATCTATGGTTTCCACGCGGCCATCGGGCCACATGGTGAGCCAGAAGGCATCCCCGCCAATACCGGTCATGTGCGGATAGACCACGGCAAGGGCGGCCGCCGTTGCCACGGCGGCCTCCAGCGCGGTGCCACCGGCCTTGAGCACGTCCAGCCCAGCCTGGCTGGCCAGATGGTGGGGGGATGTGACCATCCCCCGGCATGAGCGTGGGGTATTGAGCATTCAGGCGTCCTTTCGCGCGTAACCTGCATCCAGCGGCCTGCAGGCCGCCAGTCCCGCGCGCTGGAGTTCGGCCGCTACGGCAAAAAGCCGGTCCTCGCCACCGGGGGCACCCACAAGCTGGATGCCAAGCGGCATGCCATCTACTGCAAGCGGCACCGCAAGCACAGGCAGGCCCGTCAGGCTGATCGGCTGGGTAAAAATGCCAAGGTTGGCCCGGGCCGATACGCTTTTGCCATCCAGCATGATGGTGGGCTGGTCAATACGCGGTGCGATCCCCACGGTGGTGGGGGCAATCAGCACATCGGCCTGCGCCAGTGCTTCATGCACCTGTGCGCGGAACCAGCGACGGAAGCGCTGCGCCTGCACGAAAGTGGCGGCAGGCAGAATCGCCCCGGCCATAAGTCGTGAACGGGTTGCCGGATCATACTGCATGGAACGCAAGCGCAGGCGCGGCAGGTGCAGGTTGCCCCCTTCGGCTGCACTGATCAGGAAGGCGGATGCCCGCGCGCGCGCGACTTCAGGCAGTTCGATCACCCTGCCACTGCCAAGATGCGCCATGACCCCATCCAGTCCGGCTGCCATTTCCGCACTGATGTTATGGGCAAACCAGCCGCCAAGGCGCGCAACACGCACATCCCCCACGGCAGGCAGCGTCAGGCTCCGGCCCGCCATGATGGTATAGACAGCCTGAAGATCCTGAACCGTGACCGCCATCGGGCCAACCACATCAAGGCTGGCCACGAACGGATAGACCCCCTGCAGCGGCATCTGCCCATAAGTGGGCTTGATCCCCCACACCCCGCACAGCGCGGACGGGACACGGATCGAGCCATTGGTATCCGATCCCAGCGTGAACGGCAGCATCCCCGCCGCGACCGAAGCCGCCGACCCGCCCGACGAACCGCCGACCAGGCGTGTCGGATCATGCGGGTTGCGCGTGGTGCCGGTATGCGCGTTCTCGGTGGAAAAACCGTAGGCGAACTCATCCATGTTCAGCGTGGCCACCGGCACGGCCCCTGCCGCGCGCAGGCGGGCCACCACGGTGGCATCCTGTGTTGCGGGCAGGTTGTCACGCAGCACGATGGAGCCTGCGGTCGTGACTTCACCGCACACGTCAAACAGGTCTTTCACGCCAAAGGGCACGCCCGCCAGCGGGCCAGGGTCGCGGCCTGCCGCCACGGCCCTGTCCACTTCCTCCGCCTGCGCCACAGCAGCGGGGCCAAGGATCCGGGTTACGCTGTTGAAGCGCGTGTCCCGCGCCTCGATATCCGCGATCACCCCGGTCACGACCGAGACGGCGGTGCGGCGGCCAGCCTTTACGTCGGCCGCAATGGCAAAGGCCGCACCCATGGCCTGGGTATCACCGCTCATGGCGTGTACTCATAGGCTGGTTCACACGTATCGGGCAGTACGAAACCTGCAAGCATGTCGGCATAGCCCTGCAGCAGCACGGCATTCGTTACGACATCGGGCAGGCTTGCCGCTGGAATGGACAGCCCGATCATCCGCGCCATGTCGGATACGGGTGGACCCTTACGGTCATCATGTCCGCCTGCGCCATTACCGGGCGCGGGCGGGGAAAGGCTTGCAGCACTGCTCATCTGTTCATCATCTCCCGAATGGATAAATCTATCCGGGATGCATCATGCAACAGGTGGGTCGAGACTGACCAGTTCCGGCACGTTATAGGCCAGCAAACTTTCCAGGTGCTTCTGGCCATCGGCTACATACAGGTCACGCCCCAGCCCGTGGGCCAGACGCTCCACGCCAAAGCGCATGCCACTGATCGACGCCCCCGAAAGTCCCATGCTGGGTGTGGCCGAGAAGGTAAAATTGTGAATGTTTGCCAGCATCGGCGCCAGCGGATCATCCTTGCTGCGCGGCAGGAACTGGTAATTGGCGCCAAGATAGGGATAGCTTTCCAACACCGCACTTTCAGAGCCTGCGGGTGCGGTATAATGATCTCCCCACAGCGCGACCGAGGCCGCGAACGACCTTGTTTCCGCCCGGCGTGCAAGGTCGGTTGTAAAGCCGGTGCCAACAATCACAAAGTCAAAGCGCATTTCGCCGGTGGGCGACTCCACCACAATCTCGTCACCCTCCATCCGCACCGCCGTCCACGGGCAGCCGGTACGGTAGGAGAAGCTGGCGTGCTTGCGGCAGCGCCAGAACGTATCCTGGGGCGGTGGCTGGTTCAGTTCGAATATCCGGCGCATGAAGCCCCAGCGCAGGTCATCGGACAAAGCGGGATAATAGGCGAGGAAGCCGGTATTCTCCATCCAGCGATACGGGTTGATGGACGGGATTTCCTTGCGCCGCAGGCACAGCGTAACACTGCCCACCCCTTCTTCCAGGGCGGTGGCGGCGTTATCGAAGGCGGATGCCCCGGCCCCCAGCACACCGATGCGCCTGCCCTTCAGCGCCGCAAAATCAATGGCTTCCGATGTATGGGCATAACGCGCACGCGGGAGGCTTTCACGGATGAAATCGGGCACATTCCACGCCCCACAACCTTCAATACCCGTAGCCAGCACCAGCTTGCGGGCATAATGCACATGCGTCGTGCCATCGGGGCGGGCAAAGGTCAGGCGCAGCAGGCCACCCTCCCATGTCACGCCCTGAAAATCATGATCATTGGCAACCGGCAGGTCGAGGATATCGCGATACCAGTCCAGATAGGCCTGCCATTGCCCGCGCGGGATCTTGTCCAGCTTTTCCCATGCGGGGGCACCATACTGCGCTTCGTACCACGAACGCGGCGTGAGCGAGGGCACACCCAGATCGGGGCCGGTCACGTATTTGGGCGTGCGCAGCGTGATCATGCGCGCGAATGTCACCCACGGACCTTCACCACCCCTGGATGCACGGTCAAAGATCCGCACATTGGTAATATTGTTACGCTTGAGGGCAAAGGCGGTGGCAAGCCCGCCCTGCCCCGCGCCGATAATGGCAACATCGAGCACGCGCTGGCCATCACGCTCCATGGCGGGAACCCATTCCTTGCGCGGATAGCGGATGATGTCCAGATCACGGCGCACCGCCGCATCCAATGCTGCAAGCCCGCCCTGCGCCCCGGTATCGGACTGCGTGTTGGTATCCATCTGCGGGTCCCCGTCTTTTTTTCCAGTGTTTGCTGATGCAGCCCGCATGGCGTCCCCCGACGCCATAGCGGTATTGTCCCCAACCGCACCATGTTGGGTAAATCTAATCAAACGACCGGGTGTTTCGTCCAGTATAATGATCTGACTGTTGTGTTGCCAAAAATGAAACACGAAGTCAGACCACCTTCTCGTCCCCTACCCCCTGTACGCGGCGCAATTCCTGGCGCAGTTCCTCGATCACGGTTTCAAGCAATGGCGGCAGCCAGCGGGATTCACGCACATAAGCGCCGAGGTCGGTTACCGCACGGGTATCACGCAGGGGGACATGGCACAGACGTTCCTGCCCGGGCCGGACCTCCAGCGCCAGCGGGGACTGGAAGGCAAGCCCTGCCCCCGCCTGCACCATGCGGTTGGTCAGTTCGATCGACCCGGTATGCAGCACCACCTTCAGCCGGTCCTGCCACGGGCGCAGCATCGGTTCCATCACCCGGTAGAGCGAGAGCGTGCGCGTGGGCAGGATCAGGCGGTAGGACATGCATTCCTCCACCGTGACCGTGCGCAGACCTGCAAGTGGATGGTCGGGCCGCACGATCGCACCGACGGGAAAATGCGCCACCGCCACCCGCCGCAGTTCGGGATAGAGTGCAAGCGAAAAAGCAATGCCCAGATCCACCCGCCCATCCTGCAGGGCGGAGACGATGGTCTTGGGCGCGCCTACCTCCACATGCAGTTCAACAGTGGGAAAGGCACTCAGTATCCGCTCCAGCAGGGCAGGCATCAACTGCCCCGCGATCCCCTCCACCGCCATGATGCGCAGCCGCCCGTCATGGCGACCGGACAGGGCGTTGATCTGCTCCTCCGTCCGGGCGGCATCCTGCATTACGGTCACGATATGACGGGCCATGATGGTGCCCACCTCCGTCAGCACCATGCCCTCGGGCAGGCGGTCGAACAGGGGGGCACCGATCTCGGCCTCCATCTGTGCAAGCTGCCGGGTCAGGGCGGAGGGCGTGACATTGAGCCTGCGCGCCGCCTCGCGGATGGAGCGGCATTCCCGCACGGCATTGAAATACGAAATGCCACGCGCATGCAGGCGCATCATGCGCGGGGTGCGGGAAAGCGGATCATTCATGAGCGTGTGTCATCTCCTTATCCAGTGCCTTCCGCCTGCACCGGGTGCAGGAAACGGGTCACAATTTCCGCCGCCACCAGTGCCGCGATCACGGCGGGACGCTTGTCGCGCACGCCCTGGTCGCCTATCGGGCAGACCATGGTGGCGATACGCGCCTCCGACAGGCCGATGTGGCGAAATCCAGCCTCGAACCGCCGGCGTTTGGTGGCCGAGCCGATCAGCCCGACATAACGGAAATCGCCCCGTTCAAGAATGGACGCCACGATCAGGCTATCGAGCGCATGGCTCTGGGTCAGCACCAGTGCGCCGGAGTTGGGTGGTGCACTGGCTACCAGCTGCTCCCAGTCTCCATCATCATACACCATAACGCCATGGGGAATAACGGCACCGAATTCATGCGGGCGTGAATCAGACCATGCCAGCCGCAGCGGCAGGGGGGCCAGCACATGGGCCAGCGCGCGGCCGACATGCCCCGCACCAAACAGCAAAAGCAGCGGCTGGTGGCGGCGCATGTCTTCAAGCCGGGCCAGTATCCGGTCCAGTTCATCAGCACAAGGCACATCAAGCACAAGCACGACTTCCCCCCCGCAGCACTGGCCCGAATTACCACCAAGGCTGATGCGCTGCTCCACGCGCGCGCCGCCGCCGCGCAGCAGGGCGCGGGCGTGGTGGATCGCGTTCCATTCCAGATCTCCGCCGCCAATCGTGCCCGACTGCTGGGCCTGCGTCAGCAGCATGAACGTCCCGGCCTCACGCGGGGTGGAACCACGCGCGCCGGATACGCTGATCCGTGCCACGGCCTGCCCTTCCAGCCGCCAGCGCACCAGATCCGCCCGCATCTGCATGTCCATGGTTCAGGCGGCAGGTGGCGGGCCGTGGCGCATACGTTCCACCGTGCGCAGGATCATCTCCGGCGTGGCTGGTGCGTCCAGCCGGGGGCAGGTGCGGTAGCCATCAAGGCTGGCCAGCGCATCCGATATGGCCTGCAGCACCGAGACCCCGTGAACGAAAGGCGGCTCTCCCACCGCCTTGGAGCGAAAGATGGTGTGCTCGCGGTTCGGTGCGTTTTCCAGCAGGTTCACATTGAATATGCGTGGACGGTCAGAGCAGGCAGGGATCTTGTAGGTACTGGGGGCGTGGGTGCGCAGGCGGCCGGCACTGTCCCACACCAGTTCCTCACATGTCAGCCAGCCCGCCCCCTGCACGAACCCGCCCTCGATCTGGCCGATATCGAGCACCGGGTTCAACGACTCGCCCGCATCATGCAGGATATCGACACGCTCGATCTTCATCTCGCCCGTCAGCAGGTCCACCACCACTTCCGAACACGCCGCGCCATAGGCAAAATAATAGAACGGACGCCCCTGTCCCGTATCGCCATTCCATGAGATTTTGGGAGTCTTGTAAAACCCGTTGGCGGACATGGACACACGCGCAAAATAGGCCTGCCGCGTCAGGTGGGAGAACGCGACCACCTTATGGCCCACATGCACGCCATCGGGCATGAAGCGGACTTCATCCTCCCCCACATTCCAGTGACCGGCCGCGAATTCCACCAGCCTGCGCTTGATGCGGCGCACCGCGTCCAGCACAGCCATGCCATTGAGGTCCGCCCCGCTGGAGGCGGCGGTGGCCGAGGTATTGGGCACCTTGCCCGTGGTGGTGGCGGTAATGCGCACGCGGTCGGTGCCCAGCCCCAGTTCGCGCATGACCACCTGCACCATCTTGGTATGCAGGCCCTGCCCCATTTCGGTGCCGCCGTGGTTCACCTGCACCGAACCATCGGTATAGACATGCACCAGCGCACCGGCCTGGTTGTAATGGGTGGCGGTGAACGAGATGCCGAACTTGACCGGCGTTATGGCAATGCCGCGCCGCAGGTAACGACTGCCTGCATTGAATACCCGCGTGGCGTCGCGCCGCTGTGCGTACTGGCAGCGATGGGCCAGTTGCGGCAGCAGGTCGTGGGTGATCGAGTCCTCCACCACCATGTTGTAGGGGGTTACGTTACGGTCATGCGTGCCGTACACGTTGCGCAGCCTGACTTCCAGCGGGTCGAGGCCGGTTGCAAACGCCACTTCCTCGATCACGCGTTCGGCAGCTACAATGCCCTGCGGGCCGCCAAAACCGCGATAAGCAGTATTGGACTGGGTATTGGTACGCAGCGGTTCCGAACGCAGCCGCACATCGGGATAGAAATAGGCGTTATCGGCGTGGAACAGCGCACGGTCGATCACCGGACCGGACAGGTCAGCCGACCAGCCACAGCGCGCGGCCAGCACCATGTCCACTGCAATGATCCGGCCCTCATCGGTAAAGCCGACATCGTAATCAATCACGAAGTCATGCCGCTTGCCGGTCATGGTCATGTCATCATCACGGTCAAGGCGCATCTTGGCCGCGCGCCCCGTGCGGTCGGCGACAAGGGCAGCAAGGCAGGCGCAGGCATTGGCCTGCGTTTCCTTGCCACCAAAGCCGCCGCCCATGCGCCGCACCTCGGTGGTGATGAGGTTGGCGGGCCGGTCCAGCACATGGGCGATCATATGCTGGGTCTCGGTCGGGTGCTGGGTGGAGGAGATGACATGCATCTCCCCTTCCTCACCGGGATGAGCCAGCGCAATCTGGCCTTCAAGATAGAAATGTTCCTGCCCGCCCACGGTCATGCGGCCCGACAGGCGGCGTGGTGCGTGGGCAAGACCAGCCTGTGCATCACCACGCTTCATTTCCATGGGCCGCCAGACCAGCGGGCTGCCTGCCGCGCGGGCCTGCGCCACGTTCACGATGGCGGGCAGGTCTTCATATTCCACCTTCGCCAGCAGCACTGCCCGGCGTGCGGCCCCGCGCGTGGTGGCGGCCACGACAAACAGCGGCTGGCCATAAAATTCGACCAGATCGGTCGCCAGTAGCGGCTCGTCCCCCTTGCCCACCGGGCTGATCTGGTTGTCACCGGGAATATCGGCAGCCGTATAAACCCCCACCACCCCTTCGGCCTGCCGCACGGCAGCCAGGTCCATAAACAGCACGCGGGCATGCGCGCGCGTGCTCAGGCCGGGCACAAGGTGTAGCGTGCCACGGGGTTCGGGCAGGTCATCAATATAGCTGGCACTCCCCTGCACATGCATAACGGCACTTTCATGTCGCAGACTGCACGAGGCCCCGCCGGGCACGATCGTATCCACGACTGCGGGGATTGCAGTGGTGGCAGGCATGTTTGCATCAGCCATGGGCATGTTCTCCGTGGCCCGCGTAGGTGGCCTGCACGCTGATCGGCGCGCGTGCCGCCTCCGGCCCGCAATCGGCATACAGGCGTGTGAGCAGGTTGGCGGCAACCGTGCGGCGGTACCAGTCACTTGCCCGCATGTCGGTAATGGGGCTGAAATCCTCTGCCATTGCGTTACGCGCAGCCTCCAGCGTGGTTTCATTCCACATCTGGCCCCGCATAGCCGCTTCCACCCGGTTGGCGCGGCGTGGGGTAGCCGCCATGCCGCCAAAGGCGATGCGGATATCAGCAATGCTGCCATCAGCCGCCAGCGTGAGCGAGAATGCCCCCAGAATGGCCGAAATATCCTGATCGAACCGCTTGGACACCTTCCATGCCCGGATGACCGTATCCGGTCCCGGCACGGGAATGGTCACTCCTTCCACAAACTCGCCCGGCGCGCGGTCCTGCCTGCCGTAATCGATGAAGAAATCCTCCAGCGCCATGCTGCGCCGCACGTCGCCACACCGCAGATGCAGCCGGGCATTGGCTGCGATCAGCACCGGCGGCCCGTCACCAATGGGCGAGCCGTTGGCAATGTTGCCGCACACCGTGCCCGCATTACGCACCTGCACTGAACCGATGCGGCGGAACACTTCCCCATTGGGCTGGGGCAACACGGCGGCCAGCGCCGAACGGGCTTCCTGCCATGTCACGGCAGCGCCGACATACAGCCCATCCGGCCCGCGTTCGATGCGCCGCAGTTCCGGGATCTGACCAATGGAGACGACATGCGGCAACACACGTAGACCCTTGGTTACCCACAGCCCCACATCCGTCGCCCCCGCCACGATGCGGGCATCGGGATGCGCCTGCATGGTCGCCGCCAGTCCGTCCACGCCCGCGGGAATGCTCAGGCTACCCGCGGGTCCGCTGACCTCTACAGTGGCCCCGTCACGCAAGCCCATCAGGCGGTCCGCCATATCCTGCGCCATGGCATCAAAATGGTCGGGGCCGGCTTCCATGGCATGGCGCATGGCGCGTACGATGGGCGCATAACCCGTGCAGCGGCACAGGTTGCCCGCCAGCATGTCATCAATGCCACGCTCATCCTGCGCCAGCCCCGCCGCCTTGCGGCCTGCGACCATGGACATGACGAAACCCGGCGTGCAGAAGCCGCATTGCGATCCATGATGGTCCACCATGGCCTGCTGCACCGGATGAAGTGTACCATCGGGGGCGCGGATATCCTCGATGGTCAGCACCTGCGCGCCATCAAGCATGCACACGAACTGAATGCATGCATTGACCGCGCGCCAGACCAGGCGGTCCCCTTCCAGTCGCACCACCAGCACGGTGCAGGCACCGCAATCGCCTTCGTTACAGCCTTCCTTGGTGCCGGTACGGCCCTTCTCCTCACGTAGCCAGTCCAGCAGCGTGCGGGTAGGCGGAATATCCGCCAGCGTATGGCATTCGTTCCCGACATAGAAACGAACGGCGTGTCTGATCCCCGTCAATTCTGTTCCCTTAAACATAGTAGGCCACAGGACCGCCCCACCCCCCTCAAGGCAGACAGCCGGAACAGCCATTCATTTTACACATGCATCATAATATGGAGACAGGCCGGGTTTTGTCACCTCACCAAAAAAGGCAATGACCCCATCGCAGAATGAGCGCGCCGACAGCCCCCTGGCGCAGCGCCCCTAACGCAGCGACAGACGTGCCGCGTGGCGCAGGCGCGTCGACAGGCCGGGGCTGAAGGCCGGGCACGGCAAATATGCCCCAAAGCCACCATCATCATAAAGACGGTTGTCTTTCCATACCGTTACCCCGCCACGGATCACGTGAACCGCGCGGCCGCCCAGCGCAATGCCGCCATAGAGGGTATCGGGGCCGTGGGGGCAGGTTTCCTGTGCGTCAGGGTCCCACAGCACCAGGTCGGCATCCGCACCGATCATGATGGCACCCTTGCGCGGGTAGATGTTGAAGGCGCGGGCGGCGGCCTGCGTGGTGACAGCCACAAATTCCTCCGCCCCCAGCAGGCCCGCCTGCACGCCATGGCGCCAGACCACGCGCATGCGCTCCGCCAGACCTGCGGGCAACCCGTTGCCCGGCTGCCCCATGGGACGGAAACCACTGGCCACCATGCCAACGGCACCCGAAGCCAACGCCCCCCACAATGCCCGGCGATGCGTGCCATCACGAAACGGCGGCAGCGTCATGCAGGCAGTCTGTGCGCCATCAGGATCATGGACGGCTTCATCCACCACCAGATGCGGGGCCAGCACATGCCCCTCCACGCGCTGGCCGTTCAGGCGGGCAGTGGCAAGGCTGGCTACAGCCCCGGATGTAGAGACCGGGCCGACATGCACCGCCCCCCCCTTCAGCCCGGCCAGCATAAGCGCACGGCCCACAGCCTCGACCTCGACCGGCGGCGGCGCGCCAAGCAGGCTGGCCTCGCTGCCGGTAATACCCACCTGCGCCAGTTCTTCGCGCAGGCAGGCGATGGCCTGCGCGTTCTGCGCCTCAATCCGGCACAGCGCGCCATATCCGATAGCATGACCAGCCAGTTGCAGGATGGCACGGTCGGACAACCCCTCCGCCATGGACAGGTGGAAGGTGTTGACGCCGCGCTGCGTCACCAGCCCTTCCATGTCGTGCACTATGGCGGGGGTGGCGGCGGGCAGCGCCATGTGCACCCCCACATCCACCCGTGAACGCCCTGCCGCCTGCCTCCATGCGCGCCATGCCCCGTCCAGCGTGCCGCCATAGGGGTGCAGGGTGTCCAGTATGGTGGTGGTGCCACCGGCAAGGGCCTCATTCGTGCGCTCAAAACCGGCTTCATCCGCACCGATGGCAGTATGGGGGTCAACGCCACCGGGCATAACCAGCAGCCCCCCGGCCTCAACCACCGTACAGCCGGTCGGTCTTTCCAGATCCGGCCCGGTGGCCAGGATCTCCCCCACCCCGCCGCACAACACATCGACCCTTAGCGATGCCTGCCCCGTTACCACCGTGCCGCCACGCACCAGCAGCAGGTCACGTACGCTCCCGTGCCGCGCGCCCATCAGTGGTCGCGGATCTTGACAGGCAACCCCAGCGCCGCCCCCAGCCGTTCAAGCCTGCGGCGCACGCTCTCGCCCTGCACCACGTCCCGCCCCGGTGCAAAATGCAGCGATAAAACCCCGCCCTCACGCTCTACCCGCGTGCCATCAAGCAGGGCCTCGGTCCCGCCGCTTACGCTATAGGCCAGCCGCAGGGCCTGCCCCAGCGCCACGGCCCGGCTGAAGCCCGCCTGGTCCAGCAGCAGCCGCGAGGGTTCGAGATACTCCATGGACAGGTCCGCCCCATAACGCACCGCCAGCGTAAGCGACAGGAAAGCCCGCGCCGGATGGGTAAAGCCCACGCCCTGCAGCCGCAGGATACGCAGGTATGTCTGTTCCGCACGGTATTCGGGGTGATCATGCGCGCCCACATCCGACAGCCCACAGGCCACACGGCGTAAACGCCGGTCTTCTTCCCCTTCATCGGGAAAGAGCGGTGCGGTCCAGTCCGCCAGCCGCTCGGGCAGGTTCATGCTGCGGCCAAGCATGCGACACATTTCATGCGCCACGGCATCCTGCGGGTCATTGGCCACGACGGAGGCGGCGACATTGCGCATGTACCACCCCTCGCGCAGGCCATCGACACAGAACACGACCCCGCGTGACTGCGTGCGCCGCATGAGCCGCCGCAGTACGGTTGCAGCATAGGGCGCATCCTCCAGCCGCTTGCGCGGCACACCGGGCAGGCGTTCAAGCGAGCGTTTGTTCGCCCCCATGATCCACTCCGCCATCTCGCGCGCGGTTTCGGGCGGCAGGCTGTACAGATGGACGATATTGAGCGGATAACCCGTGCGCGCGATCTGCAGGCGCGCCAGCGCGCGAAAGGCGCCGCCCACCAGGTAGATGTCCTGCCCCTGCACTTCATCGAGCCAGTCAACACGCGCAAGGTCCTCATCAACCAGCGCGCGGGCACGGGACAGGTCGCCTTCGGCCCGGTCATTAAGCCGGATCACCCCCAGCGGCAGCGTACAGGCATTGCGCTTGCGCCCGTTTTCCAGCCGGATCAGTTCCAGCGAACCGCCGCCAATATCGGCCACAAGGCCATTGGCGTCCGGTATGCCGCATAGCACGCCGGTGGCGGAGTAATCGGCCTCCTCCTCCCCGCTCAGGATGCGGATCGGTACGCCCGGCAGGCGCTCGCGCAGGCCCGCCACGAATTCCGGCCCGTTGGTGGCATCACGCACGGCGGCGGTGGCCAGAACCTCGAAGGGGCTGGCTTCCATCCCGCGCGCAATGGCGTTGAAACGGGCCATGACCTCCATGGCCAGCGGCACGGCTTCCTCGTTCAGCCGCCCCGTGGCGTTCAGCCCCCTTCCCAAGCGCAGGACCACCTTTTCGTTGAAGATGGGGGCCGGGTTGCGCGAAATCCCGTCAAACACCACAAGACGGACGGAATTCGACCCAAGATCTATGACCGCCGAACGGTGGAAGCCGCCATTATCCGTCACATCCGGCCCCATATGCTGCCTGCCTGCCCCACCATGCGCGCATTCCCCATACCGTAACCCTCAGTCCTCAATATTCTGTTCCGTATGCCATGGCTGGGAAGCACTGACCCGGATGGGCGTATCCCCCGCCCCCTTGCCACGCCCTGCCTGGCCCGGATGCTCCATAAAATACTCGTGCGACGAAAACGGCCTGCGGCCCGGCTCCAGCCTGCGCCACACGCCATTACGCTGCAGAACCCATGACTGCAGGTTGTCCTTCAGGTCAATCGCCATGATCTGGTCCAGCACGCGGGCATGGATCTGCGGGTCCAGCATGGGCACCATGCTTTCCACCCGCCAGTCCATGTTGCGCTGCATCCAGTCGGCCGATGAAATGTAGAGCTTCGCATGCCGCGACGGCAGGCGGTGCCCGTCGCCAAAGGCATAGATACGGGCATGTTCCAGGAAACGGCCGACGATCGACTTGATCTTGATATTCTCTGAAAGTCCCGGAACACCGGGCCGCAGGCAGCAGATGCCCCGCACCACCGCCACAATGCGCACCCCGGCGCACGACGCGGCGTACAGCCGGTCGATCAGGTCGGGATCAACCAGCGAGTTCATCTTGAGCCAGATATAGGCTGGCCTGCCCGCCTGCGCGTGCGCGATCTCACCTGCGATCAGATCTTCCAGCGTGCGGCGAATTGTCACAGGGGAAAACGCGATCGCTTCCATCTTCGTCGGCACGGCATAGCCGGTCATGTAATTGAATAGCCGTGCCGAGTCGCGCACCAGTTCAGGATTGCAGGTGAAATACGACAGGTCGGTATAGATCCGCGCCGTGATGGGGTGGTAGTTACCCGTACCAAAATGGGCGTAAGAACGCAGTGTGCTCCCCTCACGCCTTACCACAAGACTGAGCTTGGCATGGGTCTTGAGGTCTGAAAAACCGAAGACCACCTGCACGCCGGCGGCTTCCAGCGCGCGGGAAAGGCGGATGTTCGCCTCCTCGTCAAAGCGCGCGCGCAGTTCCACCATGGCGGTCACAGCCTTGCCTGCCTCCGCCGCCTCGATCAGTGCCTTCACGATCGGGCTGTCACGCGATGTACGGTACAGCGTCTGCTTGATTGCCACCACGGCGGGGTCAAGGGCCGCCTGCCGCAGGAACTGCACCACCACGTCAAAACTCTCGAACGGGTGGTGCACGATCATGTCGCGTGCGCGGATGGCGGCAAAGCAGTCCCCCCCGCAATCGATAATCCGCTCGGGAAAGCGCGGGGTATAGGGCGGGAACAGCAGGTCCGGCCGGTCATCGACGATCAACTGCTTCAGATCGCCCACGCCGATCAGCCCGGACTGGACGAATACCTCATCGGGCGGGGGGGCAAGCCCTTCGGCCATGGAGCAGGCCAGGTCCTCGGGCATGCGGGATTCGATATCGAGATGGATCACCACGCCGCGCCTGCGGCGCTTGAGCGCACTTTCATACGAGCGGACCAGGTCCTCGGCCTCGTCCTCGAACTCAACATCCGTATCGCGCACGATGCGCATGACCCCCCAGTCCCCCGCCACAAGACCAGGGAACAGACGGTCAATGCACATGACGATCAGGCGCTCGAGCAGGATAAAGCGCGTTACGCCGGGCGGTGACAGGCTTGTCGGCAGCCGGATGAAGCGCTCGATGCGCGCGGGCAGCAGGATCAACGCCTCCATCACGAACTGCCCGGTTTCGGCATTGAGCAGCCGCAGCGCCTGGGCAATGCCCATGTTGGGGATGAAGGGCAGCGGGTGGGCGGGGTCTATGGCCAGCGGAGTCAGGACGGGAAAGACCCGCTCCATGAAGCAGGTATCCAGCCAGGCCTGTTCCTCTGCGGTGAATGAGACCTCATCGCACACCACAATGCCCGCTCCCTCCAGTTCGCGCTGCAGGTCGCGCCAGATGCGCTGCTGTTCGTACAGAAGGCGGCCGGTACGCTCGCGCACGGCGGCAAGCTGCTGCTGGGGGGTCAGGCCATCAGGCGAGGTCTTGACCAGCCCCTCGCGCACCTGCCCCACCAGTCCGGCCACGCGCACGGAGTAGAACTCATCAAGGTTGCTGGCACTGATCGAGAGGAAACGCACCCGCTCCAGCAGGGGGTTGCGGGGGTTGTCGGCCTCATCAACCACACGCTGGTTGAAGTCCAGCCATGACAGTTCACGGTTGATGAAGCGCTGGGGCGATGTGGCATCGGGTAGCGGTTCGACCGGTTCATGCACCACCATCTGCCGCCCCGTGCTGGCGGCCTTGCGGCTGCGCGTACGGGCACGCGGGGCCGATGCGGGCCGGGACGGGGTCTTGCGTGGTGGTCTGGTCAATGGTTTCTGGCTCCCGTTCAGCGGTGGCGTTCTGTATTGTTGCAATCGACCCTAAACAGCCATCCGTGCCTTGGCCAGAGACCGAACGCCCGCAAAGTCCTCAAGGATCAGGCACGAAGGCGTGGGATTCGCTCCCGGCCAGCATGTCGGACAGCACATGGGCCGCAAGTGCGCGGGTTACGGGGCGGCCCGTGGCCAGTGCCGCATGGTCCAGCCGCCTGACGGCCGCCTGCATGGCGCGCGCGGTACGCGGCAGGCGGCGCAGCAACCATTCCACCACCGGCTGGGCCACCACGATCTGCCGCTCCGCCAGCAGGCGCAGCAGCAGCACGCGCAGCAATCCATCCCCCGGCTGGCCCATGGCCACGGCCATGGTCGCGCGCAACCTGCTGGCCAGGTCGGGCAGGCCCACCGGCCAGCGCGCAGGTGGCGTGCGCGCGCCCAGCAGCAGGGCCATGCCGTGCTCGCGCGCCGTATTGATCAGGTGCAGCAGTGCGCGCTCATCACCACACTGGTCGGCCCCGTCCAGCGCAATAGCCATGACGGGCACGGGGGCCGCAAACAGCCCGGCCACATGGGCATGCGACAGGCTTGCACCGTGCAGCAGCAGGGCCTCATGCATGCGAACCCAGATATCGAGCATATGGGTCTTGCCGGTACCTGCGGGGCCCCATAACGCCAGCCTGCGCTCGGGCCATGGTGTAGGGCCGAGCAGCCAGCTGCGGGCGGCGGCGTTGGATGGGGAAAAAACAAAGTCATCAGCCGCGAAACGTGGCGTGTGGGTAAACGGCAACACCAGCTGCCCGATCGCGTCGGCAACCGCATTTTCATCCGTTTTCAGCTTCGTGCGCCCATCCACTGCTTTGTGCGTAGCCTCACCATGACGTAAAGAGTGCCGGAAGCCCGTTTGGCCCCGGTTCCATATGGCGGTTTTCATAGCCTGCCCGCGGGAGTCCGGGAAAGTGATAGTTTGATTACGAAAAAAGGCCTGCCGCATGACGTCTGCCCCCCGCCCGCCCGCTGCCTCCGCCAATACCACGCCCGCCACCTACCGCGATGCCGGGGTGGACATTGCCGCCGGTGATGCACTTGTCGAAGTGATCAAACCCGCAGCCAAGGCTACCGACCGCCCCGGCACCATGGGGGGGCTGGGCGGTTTTGGCGCGCTGTTCGACCTGAAGGCCGCCGGTTTTTCCGACCCCATCCTGGTCTCCTGCACCGATGGGGTGGGCACCAAGCTCATGATCGCCATCGAAAGCGGGCTGCACGAGACGGTAGGCATCGACCTTGTCGCCATGTGCGTAAACGACCTTGTGGTACAGGGTGCGACACCGCTGTTCTTCCTGGACTATTTCGCCACCGGCAGGCTTGCGATCGAGGATGCGGCCAAGGTGGTGCGTGGCATTGCAAAGGGCTGCGCCGATTCGGGCTGCGCGCTGGTAGGTGGTGAGACGGCGGAAATGCCGGGCATGTATGCACCCGGTCATTACGACCTTGCCGGTTTCTCGGTGGGGGCTGCCGAGCGCACGGCGCTGCTGCCCGGCACCATCCAGCCCGGCGATACACTGATCGGCCTGCCCTCGGCTGGCGTGCATTCCAACGGCTTCTCGCTGGTGCGCAACATTGTCGAACGGAGCGGACTGGCATGGGACGCGCCCTGTCCGTTTGCCGATGGCCAGACGTTGGGTGAAGCGCTGATGACGCCCACCACGCTGTATGTCCATCCCGTTCTGGACCTGCACCGTGCCGGCCTGCTGGTGGGGGCGGCCCACATTACGGGTGGCGGCCTGCCGGGCAATCTGCCGCGCGTGCTGCCAAAAGGCGTGCGCGCCATGGTGGATGGCACAAGCTGGCCCATCCCCCCCGTGTTCAGCTGGCTGGCCAGCACCGGCAATGTCACGACCGAGGAAATGCTGCGTGTGTTCAACTGCGGCGTGGGCATGGTGCTGGTGGTGCGTGACAGTAATGCTGCCCTCGCCCATCTGGCTGAACGCGGGCAGCAGGCCTTCGTGATCGGAACGATTATTGCGGGCGAAAGCGCTGACAGTCCGGCCACGCTGGCGTTTGACGAACTGCCCGAACTGCGCGACTGAGCCAGCCCGTGACCGACAAGACACCCATCGCCATCCTGATCAGCGGGCGCGGCAGCAATATGCGCGCGCTGATCGAATCGTGCGCCCGCCCCGATTACCCGGCCCGCATTGCCCTCGTGCTTAGCAACAACCCCGATGCACCAGGGCTGGAAGTTGCGCGGGCTGCGGGCCTGAACGCACAGGCCATCGACCACCGTCCCTATAAAAAGGACCGCGTGGCCCATGAGCAGGCCCTTGATGCGGCACTGCGCGCGGCAGGCGTGGGCTATGTCTGCCTTGCAGGCTACATGCGCCTACTCACCCCGTTCCTGACGACTGCATGGGCGGGCAGGATGCTCAACATCCATCCCAGCCTGCTGCCTGCCTTCCCCGGCCTGCACACACATGAGCGCGCGCTGGAAAGCAGAGCACGCATTCATGGCTGCACCGTCCACTGGGTAACCGAAGGCATGGATGAAGGCCCCATCATCGGGCAAGCAGCGGTGCCCGTTCTGGCCGGTGACACGCCCGATATGCTGGGCGCGCGCGTGTTACGGCAGGAACACCGCCTGTATCCCGCCGCCCTGAAGCGCGTACTGGTGCCCGACGCGGCACCGGCCGCCACTGCGGCAGACTGCCTGCTGTCGGTATGATGACTGAATAAATAAGAACAGAAGTTTTTGGGTGCCGCCTTTTTTAAAAGGGGGCACCTTTCTAAGGTTTTTGCAAAAAGCTTTAGCCAAAAACTTCTTGTCGGCTTTTTACAGACGGACCCCGAACATGAAAAAAGCCGGCCCGAAGGCCGGCTTTTCCATTGGCGGGGACAAACGCCCCGCCACCATGACCCATAAGGATCAGGGCAGGATCTCGGTGCCGGCGAAGAAGAAGGAAATTTCGTTCTTCGCGTTCTCAAGGCTGTCGGAACCGTGGACGGAGTTTGCTTCGATGCTTTCGGCAAACTGCGCACGAATGGTGTGGGCTTCGGCCTTCTTGGGGTCGGTCGCGCCCATCACTTCGCGATTCTTCAGCACGGCGCCTTCACCTTCAAGCACCTGCACCACGACCGGGCCGGAGATCATGAAGGACACGAGGTCGTTGTAGAACGGACGCTCCTTATGCACTTCATAGAACGCGCCAGCGGTCGCCTTGGTCAGCTGGATGCGCTTCTGGGCAACGATACGCAGGCCATTGCCTTCGAACACGGCATTGATCTTGCCGGTCAGGTTACGGCGGGTCGCATCGGGCTTGATGATCGAGAGGGTACGTTCAACTGCCATGGGACAGCTCCTTTCAAACGGGTTCTGAAATATACGAGGCGGCATTGGACATAAGCCGACATCACCTTACAAGCGCCATCTAGAGCATATCGCCGCAGACTGGTAGGTACAACCCGCACGAAACCAGCCATGTCCCCCCTATTGCCGGAGTTTTCCGCCCGTGAGCCTGCTCGTCATATCCGACCTGACCCTGCGCATTGCCGGACGTACCCTGCTTGATGGTGCCAGCCTGAGCATTGATCCGGGCCGCAAGATCGGCCTTGTCGGCCGCAACGGGGCGGGAAAATCAACGCTTCTGGCCGCAATCGCGGGGGATATCGCCCCCGATGGCGGCACGATCCACATATCAGCACGCGCACGCATGGCGCGGATCAGACAGGAAGCGCCCACGGGTCTTGGCTCGCTGCTTGATACGGTGCTGGCGGGCGATACGGAACGGACAGACCTGCTGCGCGAATCCGAAACCACGACCGATCCCGCCCGCATTGCCGATATCCATGAACGCCTGCTGGCGATCAACGCCCACAGCGCACCGGCACGGGCCGCCGCCATCCTGTCCGGCCTGGGGTTCGATGCGCAGGCACAGACCCGCCCGGTCTCGGACTTTTCGGGCGGGTGGCGCATGCGCGTGGCCCTTGCCACGGCACTGTTCCTGAACCCCGACCTGCTTTTGCTCGATGAGCCGACCAACCACCTCGACCTTGAGGCCACGATCTGGCTGGAAAACTGGCTGGCGCGGTTTTCGGGCGCGGCCCTGATCGTCAGTCACGACCGGGGCTTGCTGGACCGCGCGGTGGATGCCATCGCCCATCTGGACCACGGCAAGCTGACACTGACGCCAGGCGGGTATGAGGAGTTCGTGCGCATCCGCACCGAACAGGCGCTGCAGCAGGCCCGCATGGCCGAACGCATCAATACCAAGCGCGCGCACATGCAGTCCTTCGTGGACCGCTTCCGCGCCAAGGCCACCAAGGCGAAGCAGGCGCAGGCCCGAATCAAGGCGCTGGAAAAACTGCCGCAGATCGACAGCGTGGTGGAAGATACACCAAGCCACTTCTCCTTCCCCGAACCTTCGCCGTTGCCGCCACCCATGCTGGTGATGGATCGGGTTTCCGCCGGTTATGGGAACCACACCATCCTGTCCAACCTGTCACTACGCATCGACATGGAAGACCGGATCGCCCTACTGGGTGCCAATGGCAACGGCAAATCCACCTTCGCCAAACTGGTGGCGGGGCGACTGGAGCCCCAGTCCGGCACGATCCAGCACAGCCCGAAGCTGAAGGTCGGCTATTTTGCCCAGCACCAGGCCGAGGAACTGCGCCCCGATGAGACCCCGGTGGACCACATGGCCCGCGCCCTGCCCGGTGCCACGCCGCCTGCCGTGCGGGCACAACTGGCCCGTTTCGGGCTGGATGCGGAACGCGCGGAAACGCCCACCCGCGACCTTTCGGGTGGCGAGAAGGCACGCCTTCTGCTGGCATTGGCCACGCGCGATGCGCCGCACCTGCTAATCCTTGATGAACCGACCAACCACCTTGATCTTGACGCGCGTGATGCGCTGATCCGTGCACTGGCGGAATTTGAAGGGGCCGTACTGCTGATCAGCCATGACCCGCATCTGGTAGAACTGGTGGCCGACCGGCTGTGGCTGGTGGGCGATGGCACGGTACGCCCGTTTGATGGCGATATGGCGGAATACCGCACATGGCTGACCGAACGTGCCCGCGCGGTATCCAACAACGATCCCGCGCGCCCGGCTACCGCCCCCAAACGCGACGACCGCCGCGAACGTGCCGAAGCCCGCAAGGCCACCGCCCCCCTGCGCAAGCGCATCCGTGACGCCGAGCAGCTTATGGCCAAACTGGTGGCCGAACGCACGAAACTGGAAGTCCGCCTAGCGGACCCGAAGCTGTATGAAAGCGGCAACGCCGAGGACGTGACAGCACTCAATACCCGCCTTGCCGCCATTGCGCGTGAACATGACCGGGCGGAGGAAGACTGGCTGGAAGCGGAGACGGAACTGGAATCTACCAGCATGGAGTAAAAAACGCTAAAAGTTCTGGGGGCCGCCTTTTTTGAAAAAGCTTCACCAAAAACTTCTTTACGTTTTCTGTCAGGCCGGCATGCGCCGCAACCCGAAGCGCTGGACCAATATGCCCAGGCCAAATACCGCAAGCCCCATGGCCGACAGGCAGGCTGCCGCCCACCCGACGAACTGCATGTTGTAACCCGCCGCAATCACCGCCCCACCCAGCCACGCCCCGAAGGCATTGGCGATATTGACGGCGGAATGGTTCAGGGCGGCGGCCAGCACCTGCGCATCCGCCGCCACATCCATAAGCCGAGCCTGCAACGCGGGCAGCAGCCCGATAATGCCCCCCATCAGGCTGATCACCAGCAGGATCGCCACCATGTTGCCCGCGCACAGCGCAAACAGACAGGCCATGAGCGTGCTGCCCAACAGGATCACCACAATCGCCCGAACGGGGCTCACGTCAACAAGCCGACTGCCCGCAATGTTGCCCACCACCATACCCACCCCCCATAACGACTGCGCCAGCGGCACCACCACAGCGGGAACATGCGTGACCGTAAGCAGCACCCCGGTCATGTAGGTGCCGATACAGAACATGCCGCCAAAGCCGATTGCGCCTGTTGCCAGCGTGAACCAGACCTGCCCGCGCCGCAGCACCCCCAGTTCGCGCAGGGGGGAACTGGCGGGAACGGCCGCAACCTCCGGCACGCTGCGCGCCAGCAGGCCAAGGGCGAGCACGCCCATGAGCGTGATCACGCCATACATCATGCGCCAGCCCAGCACCTGCCCACCCCATGTCGTCAGCGGCACACCGACCACATGCGCCACCGTAAGCCCCACGAACACACCGGCCACGGCCCGCCCCCGGCGCGCGGGGTCCGTCATGGCGGCCATGACCAGAGCAGCCACGCCATAAAAGGCCCCGTGCGGCAGACCGGTCATAAACCGGGCGTAAACCAGTGACCGGTATCCCGGTGCGAGTACTGAGGCCGCATTCCCCATAATGAACAGCACTTGCAGCACCAGCAGCAGCCTGCGCCGCGACAGGCCGGCCGCGAAAACGGTAATGAGTGGCGCCCCCACCACCACGCCCAGTGCGTAGGCGCTTATGACGTGCCCCGCCACCGGCACCGATACGCCAAGCGTGCGCGCCATGTCCGGCAACACGGCCATGAGCGCGAATTCACCGGTGCCAATGACAAAGGTGGCCACGGCCAGCGCCCATTCGGCGCGGCCCACCATCGGGCGGCTGTATGCGGATACGGGAGGCATGTCGAAGTTGCTCACATCTCCGCCCTTTCGCGGCAGGAAAGATTGGCTTACGGCTTGCAGGCCAGTGCGGTCCCGGCCCTGCCATTGCGTAATGGGGCGGCATCTTCCGGCACGATGCGACCTCCGCACCGTGCCATACGTTATCATGGTTCCATCTGCGCCAGCATTCACGCGCAACACAACCTGTTTCATGCCCACTATATGGACATTTAGATGACATTCCCTTCCCCCGAAGTCCCTCCCCCCGCACCGGAGCCCGGACACACACGGCAAAAAGACCACGCCGAGGATCCTCGCGCCATCCAGCTTGCCCGCATCTATACCCTGCTGCGGCTTACCCTGATCATTACCATCGTGGTCATGTTGATCTGGGTGGTGGGTGACGTGCTGATGGTCATTTTTGCCGCAACCCTTGTGGCGGTTATCCTGCATAACCTTGCTGGTATTGTAGAACACCGCACGCGCATGCCCTACTGGCTGGCACTGAGCACCGTGGTGGTGGTGCTGATCGCGGCCCTGACCGGCCTGATCTGGAGCAGCGGCCCCGAAATATCGGAACAGGCGGTCAAGCTGCGCACCGCCCTGAGCGAACAGGCCCACAGCCTGCGCGACAGCATGGGCCATTCCACCACCGGCCGCATGATCCTGGACAACCTGCCCACAACGCTGGGTGGTAACGAAGCCGCATCGGGCACAAGCGGGTTCGGTTCGCTGGCGGGATCCATGACCGGCTTTGTCTCTTCCGCCTTCGGTGCTGCGGGCACGCTAGCGGTCATCCTGATCGCAGGGCTGTATTTCGCCATTTCGCCCGAGCTTTACGTCAACGGCATGCTGCGCATGATCCCACATCCCTACCGCATGACAGCGCGCGAACTGCTGCTTACAGCAGGGCGCACCCTGTGGGCCTGGACGGCGGGACAGGCGCTGGACATGACGGTGGTGGGCCTGCTGTCCTTTATCGGACTGTGGTGCATTGGCGTGCCGCTGGCGCTGGCGTTGGGGGTGGTGGCCGGACTTGCCAACTTTATCCCCTATATCGGTGCCTTCGTGGGCGCCGTGCCCGCTGTGCTGATCGCATTGTCGCAGGGCACGCGGGAGGGATTCATGGTAATGGGGCTTTACGCCGCCATCCAGTTCTTTGAAGGCAATGTCATGGCGCCCCTGATCCAGCGCCACGCCGTGCAGATGCCGCCGGGACTGACCATCCTGTCACAGACGATCTTCGGCACCATCCTTGGCATTCCGGGACTGATCCTGGCCTCGCCGCTGACCGCAGCCCTGCTGGCCATGGCAGACCGCGCGACCCCTGAACTGAACGAAGATGAGCGGGTGTAAGAAAACTGATAGGGAATGAAAGCTTTTGGGCGCCGCCTTATTTTCAAAAAGGCGGCGTTCTTTAAAGCTTTTTGAAAAAAGCTTCACCAAAAATTTCTTTACGTTCCCAAGGCTTTTCTCTCAGCCCAGTAGCGTATTCACATCGATATGCTTCATGCCCGCACGGGTGGCGGCCATCATGCCTTCACGACTGTCCTCGAACACCAGGCAGGCATGGGGCTCAAGGGTCAGCCGACCCGCCGCCATCAGGAACATGTCGGGCGCGGGCTTGGGATTCTGCACATCATCTATGGTGATGATGGCATCAAACAACCGCTCCAGCCCAAGATGGCGCAGGCAGGCAGAAACGATCTGCCGCGACCCGTTGGACGCCACCGCCATGGGCAGGCGGCCATGGTACTGGCGGGCAATGTCCGCCACCACCGTGATCTCACGTAGTACATGCAACTGCTGGAGCATGCCGGTTCGTGCCTGGTTTATGATCCCTTCCCGATCTACGCCACGGCCCAGCTTTTCCTCTATGATGTCGAGCACCATATGCTCCGACATGCCGCCATGGCCATGGAACCATTCCAGCGGCACGTTCTGGCGCAGGCTGTCCTCAAGGGCTGTGATCCAGCCCTCGCGGTACATGGGCAGGCTGTCGACCAGCGTGCCGTCACAGTCAAAGATCAGCCCCGCCGTATTTTGTGGCACAAGGCTCATGGAAAAGCGGACCGGGGATAGTCATACTGGTTGACCAGGTCACGCAGCACGTTGAAGTCCTTGTCCTTGTAGTGGTGGAAACGGATGACGGCACCCGGCTTTTCCTCCACGAACACGGTGTTGTTCCAGTCGGCGGCACTGATACCGGTCCACAGCGTAATGCGATAGGGAGCCGACTGCGCCCCTGCGGGCTGCTGGCCTGTTGGGGGAGCCACCTGCATTTCCAGCACGGCATCCCCGCTGGAAGGCGGGGTCTGGCCCAGTGGACCCCAGCCCTTGGTGTGATCCTTCATCCAGTTATTGAGCGCCTGGACCTGGGCCTGCGTCAGCGCGCGCTCCGCGCGCATCGGACCGATGGAAATGGTGCCGCTTGCCATGGTGGGAAAGCTCATCGGGCGGAAATTGGGCATGGCCATGTACCACAGCCCCGCCGCCGTACCGATTGTAATGAACAGGAACCCGATCAGCAGTGCTGTCTCGCGTCTCATTGGTGTATGGTCTCCCTCAGGCTTTACGCACGGCCGCAATGACCCGACCCACGTCATTGTCCGACAGTTCCGGGTGCAGCGGCAGCGCCATGATGCGACGTGACAGGTCCTCAGCCACAGGCAGGGGTGCCCCGTCATGGCTGGCACGGTAGGCGGGCTGAAGATGGAGCGGACGCGGATAGTAGATGGCCGAAGCGATATCATGCCCCTTGAGCCGCTCCTGCAGCGCCGTGCGCGCGGCCTCACCCTCAGTCAGCACAGAATAGACGGACCACGACCCGTTGCTGTGCGGCACGCGGGCGGGCGGTATGACATGGCCCGCAAGGCCCCTGTCGTAGGCTGCGGCAATTTCGCGCCGACGCTCAAGTTCGATGTCGAACACACCAAGCTTGGCCAGCAGGATGGCGGCCTGGATCGTATCCAGCCGCGCATTCATCCCCGTACGCAGCACTTCGTAGCGGGTCTTGCCTTCGCCATGCGTGCGCAGCGAGCGATAGAGTTCGGCGCGCTCGGGATCATCAGTCAGGATACCGCCCGCATCGCCATAGGCGCCCAGCGGCTTGGAGGGAAAGAAAGATAGCGTGGTGGCCACAGCCTCACGCCCCAGCTTGCGCCCATCGAGCGTGGCACCAAAGGCCTGCGCGCAATCGGCCATGAGGAACAGCTTCTCCTCTGCGGCAATGGCGCGCAATTCCGCCCACGGCGCAGGCTGGCCGAACAGGTCCACCCCGATTACCGCGCGCGGGCGCAGCTTGCCCGCCTTGCGCACATCGGCAATGCGGGTACGCAGGCTGGCGGGGTCGATCTGGAAGGTCGCGGGGTCCACATCCACGAAAACCGGTGTCGCACCCAGCACCAGCGGCACCTCCGCCGTGGCAGTATAGGTGAAGGCGGGCAGGAACACGGCATCACCCGCACCAATTCCCTCAGCCATCAACACGATCTGTATGGCGTCCGTACCCGATGATACGCCCACACACTGCCCGGCACCACTATAAGTGGCCAGCCGCCCTTCAAGTTCGGCCACTTCCGGCCCCATGACAAAGCGGCAATGCTGCATGACCGCATCGACGCGCTGCCTGATTTCGTTGGCAATCAGGCTCTGCTGCTGGGGCAGGTCCAGAAAACCTATGGGTGTTTCCACCGGAGCATTCATGATGCATTCCTTTCCACATCGATCTGCCCCGCCGGGCCGGGCATGTCCATGCCATGCAGGTTATGGGCAAATTCGGGTACCAGCCTCCGGACCAGTTCCAGCGCACGCGCGCCATCACCATCCCGGCATGCCACTGTAAGTGCATCCATGATATTGGCGACCTGCGCAAGGTCCACCGTACGCGGCGTTGCCATCCGCAAGCCGGGACAGCCGGTGGGTTGCAGGATTTCCTTCTTGTAAAACAGCTCTTCCGTCAGCTTCTCGCCCGGCCGCAGGCCGGTAAAGCGAATGGCCACATCACGCCCCGGTCGCAGCCCCGCCAGCACGATCATCTGGCGTGCCAGGTCCACGATCCGCACCGGCATACCCATATCCAGTACGAATATACCCCCCTGGCGCAGCAGGGCGGCAAGACCTGTTCCCTGCGCCCCCACGGCACAGGCAGTGGCCTGTAGGACAAGGCCCACTGCCTCGGACACGGTCATGAAATACCGTTCCATGCGCGGGTCGGTCACTGTAAGGGGGCCACCACGCTCAAGCTGATGGCGAAACAGCGGAATGACCGAACCGGTCGAACCCATGACATTGCCAAACCGCACGCTTACGCAGCGCATGCCATCCCCGCCCGGCAGGTGACGGGCCTGCACGTCCAGAGCCTGACAGTACATTTCCGCCACCCGCTTGGACACGCCCATGACCGAAGCGGGATTGACCGCCTTGTCCGTCGAGACCAGCACCATGGCCCGTACCCCATGCCGGGCCGCAATATCAGCCACGATGCGGGTGCCGGTTACATTGGTCAGCAGGCCCTCGCACGGGTTTTCCTCGACCATTGGTACGTGTTTTAGGGCGGCTGCATGAAAGACCAGTTCCGGCCTGAAGCGGGCAAAAACCCGCTCCATACGCGCGGGATCACGTATATCGGCCAGCACCATGTGGCGCTTTATGTCCGGCGCCTGGTCCCCCAGGTCCCTGTCCACCTGCCATAGCGCGAACTCCCCCACATCCAGCAGCACCAGCATGGCCGGGTTGTAGCGGGCAATCTGGCGGGTCAGTTCGCTGCCAATCGTGCCGCCCGCCCCGGTAATCAGTATACGCCTGCCCCCCAGCAGGTCCGCCAGGCCCTGCGCATCGGGCTGAAGCGCCGGGCGGTTGAGCAGGTCCTCCAGTCTGACCGGATGCAGGGGGCCTGCATGTGTCGCCGCAATACACGACAGGTCGGGCATGCAGCGCACGCGCGCACCGGTATCATGCACCATGCGCAGCACGGCAGAGAGCCGTTCCCCCCGAAAGCTCCCATCCGTCACCACCACAACAACATCGCCCCCCCGCGCCACAGCGGGAACAATACGCGGCAGGTCCGCCACCAGTCCCAAAACCGGCACGCCGCGCACCCGTCGCCCCGGTCTGCGCTGCGGACTTTCCACCACCATGCCCACGACACGCTCCGCCATGGCGGGCATGAGCTTGAGGAAGCGCGTGGTATCCGCTCCACTTCCCAGCACGATCACGGGACAGGCTGCCCGACCCGGTCGGGAACCGGCCTGCCGCCAGTGCTGGTAGGCTGCCCGCATGGCCGCCATGCATACGAAGGCCATCATGCCATAACCCGCGCACCACGGCAGGACGGACCGCACCGGACCGCCCGCTACCACCAGTACCGCCATGGCCAGCACGGCGGCCAGCATGCACGCGCAGCCCAGCTGCCAGAAATCGGACCGCCCGGCAAAACGCCAGTGCTGCACGAAAATGCGCAGCGGCATCCCCCCCGCCGCAATGCACGCCATACCCAGCACCGCTACCCGCCATAGCGGCCACGCGGCGGGTATGTACCCGCACAGGCCAACCGCCCCCATGGCCGCCAGAGCCCCCATGATCACATCAAGGGTGCAGTTGAGCGCTATGGTCCGCATCAGGCGCAGACATGTGGCAAGAGAACGGCTGCCGGAGGATTGCGTCACCATTACTCTCTCCCTATAGCCGAGCAGGCACTGGGCAAGAAGGAAAGATCATGTACGGCACGGCGCTTTCATGACTCTTGTGCATTTCCCACAGGGTACGCTCCTGACTGCGGCCCTGCTGCTTGCCGCCGCCACTGGCTCGGCGCTGCTGTCGCGGCGGGTCATCGGGTTGCATGTCATGGATTATCCGGGCAGTCGCAGCGCACATGCAGCCCCCGTGCCCAAAGGTGGCGGGCTTGCGATCCTGATTGTGTTCGTAACGGGCGTGCCACTGCTGCAACGCGTGTTCCATCATCATCCCGATGCGGCGGACATCACGCTGCTGGCGGCAACCGTCTGGCTGGGCCTGTTCTGCTGGCGTGATGACATGCGCCCCATGCCGCCTTTGTGGAAGCTGGGGGCACAGGGGGCGGCTGCCGTACTGGTGGCGTGGGGGGGCATGGTGGCAGCCGGACATGGCGTGAACGCGCCGGGACTGGTCTGGCGCACGCTGTGGCTGGTCATGGTGTGCAATACGCTCAATTTCATGGACGGGCTGAACGGCCTGGCCAGCGGCTGCACGCTGATTGCCGCCCTTGCCACGGCGGGCATATGCCTTGCCGCGCAGGGCAGCGTGCAGGTATGGGGCACGGCACTGATGCTGGCGACAGCCATTGCCGGCTTCCTGCCCTTCAACTTTCCCCGTGCGCGGCTGTTCATGGGAGATGTGGGTAGCCAGTGCTGCGGGCTGGTACTGGGTGCGCTGGGGCTGTACATGGCGCAGTTGCCCCAACTGGCCCACGGGGGCTGGCTCATGCCGCTCATGCTGTGCGGCCTGCTGGCGGATGTTGTCCTGACCCTGCTGCGCCGAGCGTGGCTGCGCCGTTCCCTTATGCAGGCCCATCGTGAACATATCTACCAGATGGCGCATCGCGCGGGTATGCAGGACACCCATATCACATGGCATGCCTGGGCGGGCACGCTATGTGGCAGCCTTGCCGCGATGGCGGTGGGCCTGCATGGCGCAAGCCCGGTTGTGGCACTTGTTGTGCCGGGGAGCATGCAACTGGCCTGGATGGCAGGGGTCAGCCTGCTGGTACGACGTAAGAGCGGGCTGCGCTGGTAGCAAAAAAAGAGGGGAACAGCCTGCTGGCCATTCCCCCCATTCATGCAGCCGACAGTGGATTAGGTTTATTTGGTAAATGTGATCTTCATACCCTGCGCCGCAGCCGCCAGACGACCACCGGAACTGGATGTATCAAGCCGTATGCGCACGCCCGCAGGATTATTGAGCAGCACGGCACCAATACCGGTTCCCGCTGTCACGTCACCATTGACGGCGGCGTAACTACCCTCGAAATCCTTGACCTTATTCAGGTTATAGACCGTGCCATGCCCCTTGATGTTGGCATAGCCCACGGCGGCGAGCGACCCGCCTTCGATCTTAAAACGGTAGGTATGATGCTGGAACACCAGCTTGCCGGTACCCCAAGTGTGACCTACGCCGATATCAAGCGACTTGAACTTCATGCTCACCTCGCCTGATGGCGTGCCAAGCGAGGACTCCTCGGCCATGGCAGCACAGGGCAGCCCCACAAGCGGAGCCAGGGCGAGAGCGATAACAGACAGACGGCGTGACATAAGCATTGGGGGCAGACCTTTTTTCATCTTTAGGTATGGTTAAAGACCCACAGATAACTCAGCCAGCGCGGCGCCGTTCCTCGAGATTACGCACACGCTGAACCTTTGGGCGCACTGTGGCTTCCTTTTCCTGGATCGCGGCCGTCTTGTCGGTCATGATCGCGGACAGTTCAGACATATACGTCTTGCCCTTGGACGTGTTGTTGATCAGCACGGAGCGACGGTCCTGCAGATCCTGCGCGCGCTTGACAAGCTTGAGATCTTCCAGACGGTCCAGCGCGCGGGTGATGGCGGGCTTGGAGACGTTCAGCTTCTCGGCAAGACCGCGCACGGTCTGGTCACCGTTGCTCAGGCCACAGGTCAGGAACACCGCGAGTTGGCGAGCCGACAGGTCGGGGCTGTCACGCCGGACCATCTCGACAATGGTGTCGCGAAGGATCTGGATCGTCTCGCTGTTGCCAGCCTGTTTACTGGCGGCGTGCTTGTTACTTGCCTGTGAGGCCCTGGTCATCGATTGCAATCCTCTGTCGAATGTCCGGCCTGCCCCTGCGCGCATGTGGGAATCGGGCAGGCCAAGAATGGTGTCGTTTGCTACTGCCTATATAATTGGCATTTACGGCATATATAAGTCGCAACAAACAAATTAGTTCGCATCCGGCATTGTTTCTTTAGTGGTGCATTACGTCCTGAATATTAAATATTTTTAATGTTGCTTCGTAAGCTGCTCTTAAACCAAGGCTTTCTCCGCCTTCCGGTCGGCCGGGCCGTGCAGAATCATTCCATCCATAGGTATCGATATGAACCCAGCGCACATCAGTTTTGACAAAATTCTGCAGAAAAAGAGCCGCCGTAATCGCTCCGGCCATTGGTTTAGATGAAATATTGTTCAGATCTGCCACCGGACTGCGCAGCCATTTACGGTAACCAGGCCACAGGGGCAGTTGCCACAGCGGGTCTCCACAGGACAGGCCAGCCGCAACAAAAGCAGCACCCGTTTCCGCATTGTTGCTGAACAGCGCAGGCACATCCGGGCCAAGTGCTACACGCGCCGCCCCGGTCAGGGTAGCCGCATCGACCAGCAGGTCGGGCTGGCGGGCACAAGCTGCATGCAGCAGGTCGCACAGCACGAGTCTGCCTTCCGCATCAGTATTGCCGATCTCCACCGTCAGCCCCGCGCGGGTCCGCACCACGTCCGACGGGCGCATGGCATGACCAGACACACTGTTCTCCACACAGCCCAGACGCAGTTCCAGCCGGACCGGCAGGTCACGCAGCATGATCAACCGCGCAAGGGCAAGCATGATGGCAGCCCCTCCCATATCCTTCTTCATTCGCAGCATGGAAGAAGGCGGCTTGAGGTCATAACCACCCGTATCAAAGCACACGCCCTTACCCACCAGCGAGATCAGGGGGGCTGCATCCGTGGCGGTGCTACCCTGCCAGCTTGCCTCCACCACGCAGGGTGCGCGCTCCGAACCCATGCCAACATGCAGCACGGTCGGGAAATCATGCGCCAGACGGTCTCCACGCAGGATTGAGACCTCCGCTCCCGCTGGCAGCAGGGCGGCCTGTGCGGCCGCAGCCAGTTCATCCGGCCCCATCAGGTTGGGGGGCGTGTTGATCAGCGAGCGGGCCATGTTCATGCACGCCGCCATCTGGCTGGCAACCACTCCCTCAGGCCCTACGACCAGCCGTGCACCGGGTGCGGCGGGAGTTGCCTCACGCCCAAAGGCCGGCATGCGATAGGCGCCAAGGCAGAAACCCAGCGCGATATCCGCCGCCGCCACATCCTCCGGGGCGCTGACCCGCCACAGCCCGGCGGGAAGCGAGTCGGGCAGCGCACCGAAAACAAACGGGTCACACCCTTCCGCTTCCTCCGCAATGCCCAGCAGGGCGGTGGCAATGCTACCATCGGCTCCCGGCAGCAACTGGACCTGGCCATGGCGGGCAGCAAACCCTGCCTGCCCTGCAAAGCGGGCTGCGGCTTCCCCTACCAGTTCGCCCAGGCCATCACGCATGCCGGGGCGGATGGCATGGATCACACCCACGGGCGCATCGCCCACACCATCAGCCGCAACCAGACTGTCATGTGTCTGCAACATGTTCATTGAACGTCCCTTCATGCATGGCTTCGTATCCGGCAGGGTGCGTCCAGCCCCGCGCCAACGCAACACCCCGATGGGCGCGCATGTGGTTTTGCTTGCATTTGCGGCCACTTGGCCGGAGCATGGCGGTATGACGGGTGTACCCAAGGGCACTGGTGGCCCCTATCGCGCAGTGGCCGGGCAGGGTTCCGGCCCCCATTCCGACAGGATGGTGCGGGCCGTGCTCGGCCCGACCAATACCGGCAAAACCCATCTGGCCATAGAACGGCTGCTATCACATGGCTCCGGCATTATCGGTTTCCCACTGCGGCTGCTCGCGCGGGAGAATTATGACCGCATGGTAGCCCGCAAGGGCGCACAGGCCGTAGCCCTGATAACGGGCGAGGAAAAGATCGTGCCGCCCAATGCGCGATGGTTTTCGTGCACGGTGGAGGCCATGCCGCTGGACAGACGGGTGGAATTCGTGGCGGTGGATGAGATCCAGCTCTGCGCCGACCCGGATCGGGGGCATATCTTTACCGATCGCCTGCTCCATGCCCGTGGCACGGCAGAGACCATGTTCCTGGGGGCTGACACCATCCGTAACCTGATCCGCAGGCTGGTGCCGGGCATCGAGATCGAACACCGTCCCCGCCTGTCGCAACTGACCCATGCGGGGGGCTGCAAGCTGACACGCCTGCCGCCGCGTTCGGCCATTGTCGCCTTTTCCGCCAGTGAGGTTTACGCCATTGCCGAACTGCTGCGCCGCAGGCGTGGCGGGTGCGCCATTGTGATGGGTCAGCTTTCCCCGCGCACACGCAACGCACAGGTTGCCCTGTATCAGGAAAAGGAAGTCGATTACCTGGTCGCAACCGACGCAATCGGCATGGGGCTGAACATGGATGTAAACCATGTAGCCTTCGCCAGCCTGTCCAAATTCGATGGTGCGCGGGTGCGCCCGCTCAACGCGGGGGAAATCGCGCAGGTGGCAGGCCGGGCCGGGCGCGGTCTGCGCGACGGCACATTTGGCACCACCGGCACCTGCCCGCCGCTTCATGAAGAACTGGCCGAAGCAGTAGAGGAACACCGCTTCGACCCGCTGACCCGCCTGGCATGGCGCAACAGCACGCTTGATTTCTCATCCGCGCCCGCACTGCTGGCAAGCCTCAACCGTGCTTCCCCCCGACCGGAACTGGTGGCGGGGCATGAGGCAAGCGACGTGCTGGCCCTGTCGGTACTGGCGGCCAATGCCGAGATCCGCCCGCTGGTCCACTCCCGCGCCGCGACACGGCTGTTATGGGAAAGCTGCCAGATACCCGATTTCCGCAAGCTGGGCGATGACAGCCATATCCGCCTGTGTGGCCGTATCTTTACCCACCTCATTACCGATGGCCGCATTCCGGCTGCGTGGATGGAAAACCAGATTACCCATTTCTTCCAGACGGAAGGCACCATAGACAGCCTGATGCAGCGGCTGGCAGGCATACGGGTATGCAGCTACATCGCCGCGCGCAACGGCTGGATTACCAATGCCGCGCACTGGCAGGCCCGCACGCGGGAGGCGGAGGACCGGCTTTCCGACGTGCTGCACGAACAGCTGACCGCCCGTTTTGTCGATCGCCGCGCCACCACGCTGATCCGCAGGCTGGATGAGGGCGGGCATGACAGCCTGCTCTCTGCCGTAACCGCACAGGGCAACGTGGTGGTGGAGGGGCACGAAGTCGGCCGCATTGCCGGGCTGGACCTGATTGCGGGTGAGCACACGGACGCGGAGGATGGCCGCCTGCTCATGCGCGCGGCCCGCCGGGCGGTGCGCAGCGAAATCCCGCGCCGTGTCGCCCTGCTGGTGGGAGATGATGACCAGCAGTTCGCATTTTCTGCCGATGGCATGCATATCATATGGCAGGATATGCCGATTGCCCGCATGTTACCGGGGAGCACCATTCTTTCTCCTCGCCCGCAGGTTCTCGACAACCCGCTGCTGGACAACGCCCAGCGCGAGCGCATCCGGGGCCGGCTCCAGTCATGGGTAGGACAGGTGGTGCGCGAACATCTGGCCCCGCTCTTTGCCGTACAGGCCGCCGTGGCGAGTACGCCCGAACTGCGCGGGATCGTCCATCGCCTGCTGGAAGGAGCGGGTATTGCCCCCCTACCCCATGGCGAGCGACCCCGCCCCGATATGCTTCACCGCCTGCGCCGCCTGGGGATCCGGGTCGGGCGCTACAGCCTGTTCATGCCCGCGATCCTGAAGGAACGCCCGCTGCAACTGCGTGGATGGCTGGTCGCGATCAGCCTGAACTTGCCTTGTCCACCCCTGCCCGCCATGAGCCGCATCACTCTTGCCCCCGATGCCCTGCCACCCGCCTTTATGGACCAGATGGGCTGGCTGGAGGCTGGGCCGGTGCGTATCCGGCTGGATATCGCGGAAAAAATCGTTCTTGAACTGGCCCGCATGAGCCGCCGCGCGCCCGTGCCTCTGCCGCCATTGCTGGCCTCCCGGCTTGGGGTGCGACGCGAGATGCTGCCCGCGCTGCTGAAAGGACTGGACATGCGGGTCTATCATCCCCGCCCCATGGCGACCGACAGCTATGGGCCACCGGCACCGCTCATGATCCGCTTCCAGCCAAAAGGCGAGGACGGCAGAAGGCAAAAAATGCCCCGCAACCAGCCGCGCCAGAAGAAAAAGCGCGTAGCGCCCACACCCGGCCCCCGTCGCCCCGACAGCCCCTTTGCCGCCCTCACCATCCTTCTCAACCGCAGTTGAACTCCATGAAACAGCCCGCTCCCGCCCCCGTTGCTGCCCAGAGACTGGATTTATGGCTGCTCCACGCCCGTTTTGGCCGCAGCCGCACAGCCTGCGCGCAGTTGGCAACAGCGGGACAGGTGCGCATAAACCGCCAGCGTGTGACCAAGGCCCACGCTCAGGTACATATCAACGATATCCTGACCCTGCCCTCTCCAGACAAAAAAACGGTGATCGTGATCCGTGTTCGGGCCTGTGCGGAACGTCGGCAATCGGCGCCACTTGCACAACTTCTGTATGAAATTGTTCCAGAAACTACCTGAATATTGTGGCACTGCCGCCAATGCTGGCACTGATTGTGCATAACCTGCCGTCTTGGGCTTGCCACGGCCCGAAAACACTCTCATATCTTCCGCCATTCCCGATGAGGTCATGCCCCATGTGGCGCCTCATCTCTTTCAATGGCCGGGCCTATTGCCGCAGGCCGAACAAATAATGATCGGAGATAGGCGATGACCTATGTGGTCACCGAAAACTGCATTCGCTGCAAATTCACGGATTGTGTCGAAGTCTGTCCGGTTGACTGCTTCTACGCGGGTGAGAATTTTCTCGTAATCAATCCGGATGAATGCATCGACTGCGGTGTGTGCGAACCGGAATGCCCGGCTGAGGCCATCTTCCCCGATAGCGACGACCGCGCCACCCCTTGGGCCGAGCTGAACGCCAAATATGCCGCCGTATGGCCCAATATCACGCGCAAGCTCGATGCCCCGGCCGATGCCGAGGAGTGGAAAGACAAGCCCAACAAGAAGGACCTGCTCTCCCCCGAACCCCAGAAGGACTGATCCCGGCCTTCTGCTGCGAAAGCAGGCTTCCTTATAAAAAAGACCGGCACGGTTTCCCGTGCCGGTCTTTTTTTATGATGTCCGGCCCGGGAGCAGTCACCTGCCCCCGAACCCCGACACGATACCGCTTAGCGCGACATCATGTTGATGGACGTGTCATGCATGATGAACATCGTGCCGGCCACAAGGACCAGAACCGACAGCACCGTGAAGACAAATGCCATGACATTCCAGCGCTGCTCGGACGAACCGTTCATGTGCAGGAAGTAGATCAGGTGAACAACGATCTGGACAACCGCCAGCAGAGCAATCGCCCCACCCGTGGCGGAGGGGGACATCGCATGCGACATCACCAGACCAAATGCTGCAACCGTAAGGATAACAGCAAGTACGAACCCGGTAAGGTAAGACCCTACGCTCCCGTGGCTCTCTCCCGAGGAAGAAATATGGTCTCCCATCAGATCACACTCATCAGATAGACAAAGGTGAAGACACAGATCCAGACGATGTCCAGAAAGTGCCAGAACAGGCTGAGGCAAGTCAGCTTGCCGATCATGCGCTCGTTCAGCTCAGTCTTGCCAGCCGTCTGGAACAGCAGAACCGCCATCCACAGCAGGCCGCAGGTGACATGCAGACCATGCGTGCCAACCAGCGTGAAGAAGGACGACAGGAACGCGCTGCGATCCGGGCCGTTGCCTTCGGCAATCATGTGCGAGAACTCGCGGATTTCCATGAACAGGAAGCCCAGGCCCAGCAGGAAGGTCACCCCAAGCCAGGTCCGCATGGTGCTGACCTTGTTCTCGTGGGCGGCGATCATGCCGAAACCGTAGGTGATGGAGCTGAACAGCAGGATAGCCGTTTCAATGCCAACACCCGACAGTTCGAACACTTCGTGGCCGGTCGGACCGCCGGCAAACTGGTCACGCAGCACCGCGAACACTGCAAACAGTGTACCGAAGATGATGCAGTCCGTCATCAGATACAGCCAGAACCCGAACACCACAGGAGATTCGTGGTGTTCATCATGGGCATGGCCTGCATCAGCAGTCATGTTTTGCGCCATTATTCCGCTGCCTGTGCTGCCATAAGTTTATGGGTGTGCTCCTGCTCAATGCGAACCACCTCGGACACCGGCACATAGTAATCGACGTCGTTGTCGGACGAACGGGCAATCACCGTAGCGATGACACCAATCAGACCAACAGCAGCCAGCCACCAGATGTACCAGATCGCACCGAAGCCAAGCACGAAGCTGAAGGCACCGATCAGGAAACCGCATGCTGTATTCTTGGGCATGTGGATCGGCTGGTAGTTACCACCGGCCTGACGGGTGTCGATACCAGCTTCCTTGTCGTGAGCAAAAGCATCAAGCTCATGCACTTCCGGCAGGATCGCAAAGTTATAGAACGGCGGGGGCGAAGACGTGGACCATTCCAGCGTACGAGCGTTCCAGGGATCGCCCGTCAGGTCCATGTTTTCGGCCAGATTGCGGTCACGGATCGAGACATACAGCTGAGTCAGCTGGCACACGATACCGCCAGCAATCATGACAGCGCCGACTTCAGCCAGCAGCAGCCACGGGTGCCATTCGGGGTTGTCGTAATGGTTCATACGACGGGTCATGCCCTCGAAACCAAGGACATACAGCGGAACGAAGGCGAAGTAGAAGCCAACGAACCACAGCCAGAACGCGCGCTTGCCCCAGGCTTCGTTCAGCTTGAAGCCGAAAGCCTTCGGGAACCAGAAGTTCATGGCCGCAACGTAACCGAAGTACACGCCACCAATGATCACGTTATGGAAGTGAGCAATCACGAACAGCGAGTTGTGAAGGACGAAGTCAGAGGCCGGGATGGCCAGCATGACGCCCGTCATACCACCGATCGAGAAGGTGATCATGAAGCCGATCACCCAGTACATGGTCGCATGGAATTCAATGCGGCCCTTGTACATCGTGAACAGCCAGTTGAAGATCTTCACCCCGGTCGGAACCGCGATGATCATCGTCATGATACCGAAGAACGCATTAACGTTCGGACCGGCACCCATAGTGAAGAAGTGGTGAACCCACACCACCAGCGACAGGACCATGATGGAAGCGGTCGCATAGACCATGGTCTTGTAGCCGAACAGCGGCTTGCGGGAGAAGGTCTGCGTGATTTCGGAGAAAGCACCGAAGGCAGGCAGAACCAGGATGTACACTTCCGGATGGCCCCAGCCCCAGATCACGCTCAGATAGAGCATCTGGTTGCCGCCGCCGTCATTGGTAAAGAAGTGCATGCCCAGGTAACGGTCCAGACCAAGCAGGCCCATGGCCACGGTCAGGATCGGGAAGGCAACCATGATCAGCACGGTCGTGCAGAAGATGGTCCAGGTGAACACCGGCATGCGCATATAGGTCATACCCGGCGCACGCATCTTAACGATGGTGGCGAAGAAGTTCACACCTGTCAGCAGCGTGCCGACACCGGACAGCTGAACCGCCCAGATGTAGTAGTCAACACCAACACCAGGGCTGAACTGCTGCTCGGACAGGGGCGGGTAAGCCAGCCAGCCGCACTGCGAGAACTCACCGATGAACAGCGAGACGTTGACCAGCAGGAAGCTGATGGTCGTCATCCAGAAGCTCAGCGTGTTCACGAAGGGGAAGGCCACGTCGCGTGCACCGATCTGCAGCGGCACCACAATGTTCATCAGACCCTGCATGAACGCCATGGCCATGAAGAAGATCATGATGGTGCCGTGGGCGGAGAAGATCTGGTCATAGTGGTGCGGCGGCAGGTAGCCGGGGTTACCGGCATAGGCCAGCGCAAGCTGGGAGCGCATCATGATCGCGTCCGCAAAACCACGGAACAGCGCCACGAGGGCCACAACGATATACATGACACCAATGCGCTTGTGGTCAACCGAAGTCAGCCATTCACGCCAAAGGTAGCCCCATTTACCGTAATAGGTGATGAGACCGACAACGGCGAGACCAGCAATGGCCGCACCGATGAACGTCCCAACAAGAATCGGCACATCATAAGGAATGGCCGACAAAGTCAATTTGCCAAACATATGTCCTATTCCTTCATGTTCATGTCGGACATCGCGGACTGCTGCACATGCAGCATTTTGCCGGTGCTCTTATCCATGACCATACCGTTATTGTACTTGGCAACGATATCATCAAAGAGACCAGCATCGACATGCGAGAAGTATTCAACCGGATTGGCCTCGCTCGGCGCGGCCAGCTTCGGATAGCTTGCGCTGTCCAGCTGTTCGGAAGAAGCCTTAACCTTCTCTACCCACGCGCTGTACTGGTCCGCAGGCATTGCCAGCGCACGGAAACGCATGTCGGAGAAACCACGGCCACTGAAGTTGGAGGATTCACCCTGGAAATCACCAGCTTCATTCGCGATCAGGTGCAGCTGTGTCTGCATCCCGGCCATGGCGTAGATCATCGTACCGAGCTGCGGGATGAAGAAGGAGTTCATCACGGAGTCAGAAGTGATCCGGAAATCAACCGGCGTATTCACCGGCATGGCCATCTGGTTGACGGTGGCGATCCCCTCATCCGGGTAGATGAAGAGCCACTTCCAGTCCAGTGCCACAACATCGACATGAATGGGCTTGACGTTGGCATCAGCCTCGATGGGCTTGTACGGGTCAAGCGAATGACATGTCTGATAGGTCAGCACAGCCAGGAACAGGATGATCAGGCTGGGAACAGCCCAGATAATCACCTCAATCTTATTGGAATGCGACCATTTCGGCAGGTATTCCGCCGAAGTGTTGGACTGACGGTACTGCCATGCGAACAGCAGTGTCAGGATACATACCGGTATGACAACCAGCAGCATCGCGTAGGTCGAGGTCAGGATCAGGCTTTTTTCCTGAGCACCGATCATGCCTTTGGGGTCGAGTGTATCCCATGTGCAGCCTGCTAACAGCGCTGCTGAAGATAGACTCATCAGCTTCGTTAATCTTGGCAAGATTTTTTTCTTCATCTCACGCCTCGTTGGTTTCGACATCACCCTGTTTTGCTCACATCCTCGCTTCATCCACGGGCTTAGACAACAACGGCCACGTTATACGCTTGGCAGGGAAAATGCATCCGGCTTTCCCCCCGGCATCCAGCGACATCGCGCCTAAGTCGACTCCCGAAATCGAAAAACATTCTCTTTCGGTTTGCATCCGTCATGAGTTAGTTGCCGACCGGCTGACCATGATCTTGATCAATACGGCCCGCCAGACCTTACGTAATCATTACTGTCAGGGCAGATCGGACCATAAATCGCGATGCCGTCCTGTGTGCTGAAGCGCATGTTCTGTGCCGCATACCCTTTCATATGGTTTTTCTATTCAAGGGTTATCCGACCGGAACGGCCTTGGAAGCAAGCCTTCACATAATATTTCAATAGATTTCATTGCTGAAAATTTATCAAAATAAACCTTTGTTTTACAAAGGGTTATCTGAGTGTCATGAAGCTCACACTCTTGTCATTTAATATTTTCTATATATGAATAAGTCTTATCTTTTTTAACAGTTCCCTTCTTGGGAAGGTCATTTCACACAAAAAGGGCCGCCACTTGCGTGGCAGCCCCTTGATTTCCTTCATATCAGTCCACAATGCCTGGACCGGTCAGGACTCCTGTCTCAGTCATTGCTGTTGCTACGCACACCCATGAACTGCAGCAGGAACTGGAAGAGATTGATGAAGTTCAGATACAGGTTGAGCGCATCATAAACGGAACGCTTGGCTGCCTGGTCCGCCCCTTCGTAATAGGCAAACTGCTGGTAGGTCGCCTTGATGCGCTGGGTATCGAACATGGTCAGGCCAACGAACAGGAGTACGCCAACCGCGCTGTAGACAAAATACAGCCCCGGGCTACGCAGGAACATGTTCACCAGCCCGGCAATGACCAGACCGAACAGTCCCATCATCAGGAACGAACCAAAGCGGCTGAGATCCGTACGAGTCGTATAGCCCCAGATCGACATGGCGCAGAACGTCGCGGCGGTAATGAAGAAGACACGAGTGACCGATACGCCCGTGAACACCATGAAGATGTTGGACAGGCTGGCACCCATCACCCCACAGAACAGCCAGAAGAGGGTCTGGACCGCCTGTGTGGAGAGCCGGTTGACGCCAAACGACATGACCAGCACAAAGCCAAGCGGCGCGATCATGGCCAGCATGGACAGCGCGGTCGGTCTAAGCGCCACCCCACCCGTAGGCAGCGGCACATGCTGATAGAACAGCGCCTGCAGCCCGGTATTGGCGATCAGATAGGCGACGAGCCCGGTCAGCACCAGTCCCGACGCCATCCAGTTATAGACTCGCAGCATATAGGCCCGCAGGCCCATATCGACAGAGTCCGCGGCGCTATCAGCGGTAGGGCGGATAAAACTCCGCGAATCAGGGCCAAAAGCCATTGTGTTTCCTTCCTCCACGTCCTGAACCAACGTGGCTCTCCCAGCATGTGGGAGCATGGTAGAACAGGTTCAAGGACATCAGCGTGTCCAACACATTACAATGCAGCAACATGCGGCATGTCCACGTCATACTATATATACTGTACACATGTCAGTCCGACATATGCTGTCTCTCCCTTCTACCGGTAGGATCGTCATGCGTCTTTTCGTTGGTCTGGAACTCCCGCCTTCCATCACGCAGGCACTGGATACATTGCGCGGCAGCCTACCTGGTGCGGCATGGATCGAACCTGAATCGTGGCACCTTACGCTGCATTTCATCGGTGATGTTACCCAGCCTCATCTGCTGGAGGAAATCCATCATTCCCTTGCGGCTGTCCACGCCGCGCGCCCCACGCTGGAACTGACGGTGCCCGGCCTGTCCGAAACCCATGGCCGCCCCGCCGGGGACAGACTGTGGGTGGGATGTGCGCCCACCCCTGCCCTGCTACACCTGCATAATAGGATACGTGCGGTCATCAACCGCGCCCTACCCACACTGTCACCAACCAGCAGACGTTTTATGCCGCATATCACGATCGGATCCGTGCAGAATCCCGACCCGGCACTACGACAGCGGTGGTTGACGATCCCCCTCTCCCGACCGGATGCGGAAACGCTAACGCACTTCACTCTATTCCGTTCCATCCGCCATGCCGGGGACACCTTTTACGAAGCACTGGAACACTACCCCCTGCAATCCTGATTCTCTGCTGCACCGGGACAAACCTGCCGTCCGATAGGAGGGAGAGAGGAAGGCGGCACGATACGGAATTGATACTATTTATAAATAATAAAAATCTATTTCTGATGAATAATTGTGAACCACCTCCATCAGGCAGGCAAACACACATTGTTATTTTCATAGATATATCAACAGATTTTCGGAAAATTTCCGCAATGGCCAGTTATCCGTATCATTGCTTATAGGACAACATATTCACGTTTACGTGATCGTGAACACTAAAATGTCAGGAGACGGGCGTGCTAGCCTCAGTATGTTCGGATGAAACGGACTACCTGCTTTTCTAAGCTGCCTTAAAGCCGGTTTCCTGTCTGGTCGGAAAAGAAGCGTTCCGCGCTTTTTTGCCGGATACATTCAGAAAGCCTGCCTTGGCGGAAAGTTGCAGCGGCGGGCGTCCTGAATTCGAAACCGTTAGTTTTCTGAGGACATCACATATGATTTCTGCCGTTTTCGGAAAAAGACGTTCTCTGAGCAGAACGCTTACAGCCGGAACGATATGTGCGGCTCTCATCTCCGGTCATGCCGTCATGGCATCCGCGGATGACGGGCAGGGCGCCACGGGGGAAGCGATCATCCACGCCGATGATCACCCCGGTAACTGGATGACCTACGGCCGCACCTATTCTGAACAGCGCTACAGCCCGCTGGACCAGATCAACCGTTCCAATGTTGGTAACCTCAAGCTGGCCTGGTATCTGGACCTCGATACCAACCGTGGCCAGGAAGGCACGCCGCTGGTTGTTGATGGCGTTATGTACGCCACCACCAACTGGAGCATGATGAAGGCCGTTGATGCCGCGACCGGCAAGCTGCTGTGGTCCTATGACCCGCGCGTGCCCGGCAACATTGCCGACAAGGGCTGCTGCGACACGGTCAACCGTGGTGCTGCCTACTGGAATGGCAAGGTCTATTTTGGCACGTTCGATGGCCGCCTGATCGCACTTGACGCCAAGACCGGCAAGCTGGTCTGGAGTGTTAACACCATTCCGCCCGAAGCCCAGTTGGGCAAGCAGCGTTCCTACACGGTTGATGGCGCACCGCGCATTGCCAAGGGTCGCGTGATCATTGGTAATGGTGGTTCCGAATTCGGTGCCCGTGGCTTTGTCACGGCTTTCGATGCGGAAACCGGCAAGGTTGACTGGCGCTTCTTCACGGTTCCGAACCCCAAGAACGAACCGGATCACGCTGCATCCGACAGCGTGCTGATGAACAAGGCCTACCAGACCTGGAGCCCGACCGGCGCCTGGACCCGTCAGGGTGGCGGCGGCACGGTGTGGGATTCCATCGTGTACGACCCCGTGACCGATCTGGTCTATCTGGGTGTGGGCAACGGTTCTCCGTGGAACTACAAGTACCGCTCCGAAGGCAAGGGCGACAACCTGTTCCTGGGCAGCATCGTCGCACTGAAGCCGGAAACCGGCGAATACGTCTGGCATTTCCAAGAAACACCGATGGACCAGTGGGACTTTACCTCGGTCCAGCAGATCATGACGCTTGATCTGCCGATCAACGGTGAAACCCGCCACGTCATCGTTCACGCACCGAAGAACGGCTTCTTCTACATCATTGATGCGAAGACCGGCGAGTTCATTTCGGGCAAGAACTACGTCTACGTGAACTGGGCCAGCGGCCTTGACCCCAAGACCGGCCGTCCGATCTACAACCCCGATTCGCTCTATACGCTTACGGGCAAGGACTGGTACGGTATTCCGGGTGACCTTGGCGGCCATAACTTCGCAGCCATGGCGTTCAGCCCCAAGACCGGACTGGTCTATATCCCGGCACAGCAGGTTCCCTTCCTGTATACCAACCAGGTCGGCGGGTTTACCCCGCACCCGGATAGCTGGAACCTTGGTCTGGACATGAACAAGGTCGGTGTTCCCGACTCCCCCGAAGCCAAGCAGGCCTTCGTTAAGGATCTGAAGGGTTACATCCTGGCATGGGATCCGCAGAAGCAGCAGGAAGCCTGGCGCGTGGACCACAAGGGTCCGTGGAACGGCGGTATCCTGGCGACTGGCGGCGACCTGCTGTTCCAGGGTCTGGCAAACGGCGAATTCCATGCATATGACGCGACGAACGGTTCCGACCTGTTCCACTTCGCGGCAGACAGCGGCATCATCGCACCGCCTGTAACCTACCTTGCCAACGGCAAGCAGTATGTTGCGGTTGAAGTGGGCTGGGGCGGCATCTATCCGTTCTTCCTTGGTGGCTTGGCCCGTACCAGTGGCTGGACCGTCAACCACTCGCGCATCATTGCTTTCTCGCTCGATGGCAAGTCCAATCCGCTGCCCAAGCAGAACAACCAGGGCTTCCTGCCCGTCAAGCCTCCGGCTGAATTCGACAGCAAGCGCACGGATAACGGTTACTTCCAGTTCCAGACCTATTGCGCCGCCTGTCATGGTGACAATGCCGAAGGTGGTGGTGTGCTGCCTGACCTGCGCTGGTCCGGGTCCATCCGTCATGAGGATGCGTTCTACAATGTTGTCGGCCGCGGCGCGCTTACCGCCTACGGTATGGACCGTTTTGACAGCAACATGAACCCCACCGAGATTGAGGACATTCGTCAGTTCCTGATCAAGCGTGCGAACGAGACCTATCAGAGGGAAGTTGATGCCCGGAAGAACACTGCTGGTGTCCCCGAGCAGCTGCCGTAATCTCCCGGTTTTGACAATTTTTCGCATCGACGCGACGCATGATGGTGAACATAATGATCAACAGGCTTAAGGTGACTTTCAGCGCGGCAGCGTTTAGTCTGCTGGCAGGGACGGCATTGGCTCAGACGCCCAGTGCCGACTCCGCGCTAGTCGAAAAGGGGGCGTATGTCGCGCGGTTGGGTGACTGCGTAGCGTGTCATACCGCCCTCCACGGTCAGGCTTATGCGGGTGGGCTTGAAATCAAGAGTCCCATCGGCATAATCTATTCCACGAACATCACACCGGACCCCACCTATGGTATCGGTCGCTATACGTTCGAGGAATTTGACGAAGCCGTCCGCCACGGCATCCGCAAGGACGGCTCCACCCTATATCCGGCCATGCCGTATCCCTCCTTCTCGCGTATGACGAAGGAAGACATGCAGGCGCTGTATGCGTACTTCATGCATGGGGTGAATCCGGTCGCGCAGCCTGACAAGCAGCCGGAAATTTCCTGGCCGCTGTCCATGCGCTGGCCGCTGGGTATCTGGCGCATGATGTTCTCGCCGGCTCCGGCAGACTATACGCCTGCTCCAGGCACGGATGCCGATGTGGCACGTGGCGAATACCTGGTAACGGGTCCTGGCCATTGCGGTGCCTGTCATACCCCGCGTGGCTTCGCCATGCAGGAAAAGGCACTGGACGCCAAGGGCGGGCCTGACTTCCTGTCCGGTGGCGCACCGATCGATAACTGGGTTGCACCGAGCCTGCGCAACGACCCGGTCGTGGGTCTGGGTCGCTGGTCCGAGGATGACATCTACACCTTCCTCAAATCCGGCCGTATCGACCACTCCGCCGTGTTCGGTGGCATGGGCGATGTGGTGGCATGGAGCACCCAGTACTTCACCGATGCAGATCTGCATGCCGTGGCGAAGTACCTGAAGAGCCTGCCGCCGGTGCCGCCTTCACAGGGCAACTACACCTACGATGCATCCACCGCGACCATGCTGGCATCGGGTAACACCGCCAGCGTCCCGGGTGCTGATACGTATGTGAAGGAATGCGCTATCTGTCACCGTAATGACGGTGGTGGCGTGGCCCGCATGTTCCCGCCGCTGGCTGGCAACCCGGTTGTCGTGACCGAGAACCCGACCTCGCTGGTGAACGTGGTTGCCCATGGTGGCGTGCTGCCGCCGAGCAACTGGGCACCGTCCGCAGTGGCTATGCCGGGTTACAGCAAGTCGCTGTCGGCCCAGCAGATTGCCGATGTGGTCAACTTCATCCGCACCAGCTGGGGCAACAAGGCACCCGGCACCGTTACGGCGGCGGATGTGACCAAGCTGCGTGACACGGGCGCACCGGTCTCCAGCTCCGGCTGGAACAGCACGAGCAGCGGCTGGTCGGTCTTCCTGCCGCAGCCTTATGGCTCGGGCTGGACGTTTGCACCGCAGACCCACACCGGTCAGGACGCCGCGCAGTAATGCGGCATGGTGGCTCCCCTGGAGCCACCTTTTCCTGAACGCTGACTATGTAAAACCGTCATGGGTTCCACCCATGGCGGTTTTCTTATGTACGACATGCTTCCACACTAGGCTGCACGACCAGCACAGGGAGACTCCAGCATGCAGCACATCGTGGTACTAACTGGCGCAGGGATAAGTCAGGAATCCGGGCTACAGACTTTCCGCGGTGCGGACGGATTATGGAACCACGAACGGATCGAGGATATCTGTACCCCCGAAGGCTTCCGGCGTGACCCGTTAAGGGTGGACTGTTTCTATAACGGCCTACGCGCGCAACTGCCCGGTGTGCAGCCCAATGCCGCCCACCATGCCCTGGCCAGACTGGAGCAGGCGGCACGCCAGGGCCAGTGGCTGGGTGAGATCACCATCATCACCCAGAACATAGATGACCTGCATGAACGCGCGGGCAGCCACAATGTCATCCACATGCATGGCGAACTGCTGCGCCTGCTATGTACCCATTGCCGGGCAACCCCGCACTGGCACACCGACTGCTATCCTGACACGCCCTGCCCCCATTGCGGCCAGCCCGCGCTGCGACCCGATATCGTCTGGTTTGGAGAAATGCCCTATCATATGGACACCATTGCCCGGCATCTGGCGGCATGCGACCTGTTTGTCGCCATTGGCACCTCCGGGATCGTGTATCCGGCAGCGGGGTTTGTAGAGAGTGTGACCGACCACGCGGATACGATGCTATTCAACCTGGAAGTGCCACAGGAGCCTTCTGCATTCGAGCAGATCATTCTGGGTCCAGCCACCCGCACCATACCGAACTGGACACGCGCGGTGCTGGCGGCGTAAGGCTGGGTCATGGCTGAAACCCTACAGGAACTGCTTGATGCCATCCGCGCCTGCCAGATTTGTGCCGCTCACCTGCCATTGGGACCGCGCCCGGTTCTGCATGTGTCGCGCACGGCACGACTGCTGATTGCAAGTCAGGCCCCCGGTACGCGGGTGCATGAAACCGGGCAGTCCTTCAATGATGCCTCGGGCGACCGGTTGCGCAACTGGATGGGGATAGATCGGGCTACATTCTACGATTCAAGCCGCATTGCGCTGGTGCCCATGGGGCTATGCTATCCCGGCCGCCTGCCACAGGGCGGTGACTGCCCACCGCGACCGGAATGCGCGCCGCAATGGCGTGAGCGCATCATGGCGCAGATGCCTGATATTAGGCTGACCCTTGTCGTGGGTTCATATGCCCAGCAGCATATTTTGGGCAAGGGACGGGTGAGTGAGCGCTGCCTTGACTTCCGTCGCTATCTGCCACGCTATTTCCCGCTACCGCATCCTTCGTGGCGCACAGGCGCATGGGAGCGGCGTACGCCCTGTTTTGGCAACGATGTACTCCCTGCCCTGCGTGCCTGCGTGCAGGCCGTTCTGGCGGACCAGCCACTCCCCGTGATAGCGCCTGCCCCTGCACAGGCTGAAACGTAATGCCTGCCTAGTATCCTGATTCTGAAGCTTTATTGATTTTAGTAGTATGGAGGCAGAAGCGCCTGACGCCTTGCAGCATCTCATTGGCGGATTTTGCCCATTTGAAGAGCCTGGGCTGTTCGTTATGGACAGCGATGAATGCGCTGATGTCGACCGCCAGAGCTTCGGTCGAATAGTGGATGCGCGCCTGATCTGCTTTTCAGTGACGAGAGCTAAAAATCGCTCAACCTGATTGATCCATAAGGCCCCAGTCAGCGTGAAATGAACGTGCCAGCGATTCCAGTTCCTGATGCTCCGGTGTCGTCAGTTCGATCGCAATTGCCTTACGTCCCATTCGATTACCCCCACCATCAGGATAATCGTATGAAATTCTCGATCAGGACACTAACCGACCATCAGCAACACGGCATGCGCGCTGGATAGGATTACGCCCTGCACGCCGGTAATCAGGATCTGTACCCCAATCGAGAGCAGGATCAGCGCCGCCAGGCGAGAGACAATGCGCGTGCCGGTCGTGCCCAGCAGGCACAGCAACTGGTCAGCATAGGTATAAGCGGCCCACACAATAGCCGCCACCAGCAGGCCCGCAAGCGACAGCACGCCATAGAATACGAAGTGATTGCCCCCTGGCGGCCCTTCGGACCCCAGAGCAATAGCCACCGCGATCGTGCCGGGGCCAACGGTAAAGGGCATGGTCAGGGGAAAGAACGCCTGCCCCATTATGTTGGGGCTGGCCTGCACCGTACTACCCTGAGCCTGCTTGCGGGCCTCCTCCGTTTCGGGTGCCTGTAGCAGGGACCATGCCCGCACGGCCACGACCAGGCCGCCAGCGATACGCAGCGCATCAATGGTGATGCCGAAAAACGAGAGGACCAGCCCCCCCATCCAGATCGACGCCAGCATAAGTACGGCGGAATAGAACGCAACCTGCCGCGCCAGCGCCATGCAGTCACGCCGCGACTGCCCTGCCGTGACCTGTGCAAAGATCAGTGCGGCCCCCAGCGGATTGACGATGGAGAATAATGCCGGAAACGCCATCAGGAACGCAACCGGCAGGCTGGGCAGTCCCACCACGGTAGAAAAATGGGTTAGCAATCCTTCATGGACCATCATGGCCGCCCGCTGCTGTTGTGATGATCATGACGCATGCTCCCTAGCATCCATCCTGCTCCGTAGGCACGAAAGACCTGCGCATGAGAGCCCTGACCATGTTCAGGTCATCAGCCGCAGCGCACAAAAAACAGGGATGACTCAAATCCCCTTCCTCCGTCAGCGGCCAGGGCACCAGCCCCAGTTCGTTATAGACCGGCAGCAGGCATACCCCCGCACGCCAGAATACTGGCTGGCAACCTTCCTGCACCGCAAGGTCGCGCAGCCACCATATGGCGGAAATACAGTCATCCATGCTGCCCGCCGGATCACCCAGCCCGATCAGATACGGCCCCAGCCGCACGAAAGGCAGCATGGCCTGCCTGCGCGCCCCCGGTATCAGTCCCGCAGGCGGCGGCGTGACCTGCCCGATCCCTTCCAGCGCATGATCCAGCGCACCATAGCGCGCGCGCATGGCCTCATCCCATGGCAGTACATGAATCCGCCCTGGCCGCACCAGCCGCACAATCATGGCCAGCCCCAACATGACCGCCAGCCCCAGTGTCCATTGCGCGATGCCGGGACGGGTGGCGAACAGCATGATCTCCCACCAGCTTCCCCCCGCCGAATCATGCGGCCCCGCCAGCACCAGCACCACGATGGAACTGATCAGCAGCACAAGCGAGACGATGGTGTGGGACGAAAGCGGCTCGCTCATGATCCGGGCATGACGGTAATAGGAACTGCGGAAGGGTGCGATCAGCATGCAGACCAGCAGCAGTAAGCCCGGTACCGACATGGGCGAGCCCCGCAGCAGGGTCAGCGCACAAGCACCAGACAACAGAACCAGCGTAGCCTTCCATGCCAGCGTAACGCGTTGCGACAGCCCGATCCCCAACCCGATCAATGCCACACCGGCCAGTGAGAGCAGATAATCCCCCACCATGGCGAAAACCGGCTGAAGGCGCCCGGCATTGAGCCAGTTCTCAGGATCAAGCAAGGTCAGCGCCAGCAGCAGTCCGCCACATAGCGAGACAGCACCCGTGGCCACTGCCACGGAAAAATCGGCCTCACTTTCCCGGATAACCTGACTGGCCCGGCCCGTGCGGGGACCGCGCAGCGGACTGCGGGCATCGGCCTTACGCGCAAGGGCTGCATCCCCGCGCAGGAACAGTTCGTGGGAAGCGAACATGATCCCCGCCACGAACAGCGGCACAATATAGTAAAACAGCCTGAAGATCAGGATGGCGGTCACGATGCGGGTCGCGGGCACGTAAGGCCCCAGCGCCAGCATCATCGCGCCATCAAACACCCCAAGCCCACCGGGCACACTTGCCACAAGTCCCGCCGTATAGGCGGCGATGTAGATGGCCAGGAACGTGCCATAGTCCAGCCCCGGCGCTGCGGGGAGGAAAGTATAGGCAATGGCGGCGGTGGCGGCCACTTCCAGTGTTGCCACCACCGTCTGCATGATTGCCATGGCGGATGAGGGGAAGGTGATCTGCCAGCGCCAGACCTTTACCTCGTTCACATAATGGCCCGTGATCACATAAGCCACGACCCCGCCCCACAACACCATGCCCACCAGGCGCATGACCATGGCGGGCAGCGTATTGCCGACAAAGGGCACCGTACCCGGCTCCAGCAGCAGTACGGCGCCAATCAGTACGGCGGCTCCCAGCAGATAGGTGGCCGAACAGAAAGCTATGATCTGGGCAACCTGGAACGGCCTGAGCCCCCAGTTACCATAAAGCCTGAAACGCACCGCCGCACCGGAAATAGCCGAAAAACCAAGGTTGTGCGACAGGACATACGAACAGAAAGCTGCAAAGGCCGTGCGCCGAAAGGCCAGCCTGCAGCCCACCTGTCGCACGGCCAGCCAGTCATAGAAGGACAGGACAAGGTATGACAGCAGCGTAAAGCCGGCCCCCGCCCACAGCGTGCCCACGGGAATGGCCGCCAGCGCAAGGCTTATGTCATGCCAGTGCAGACTGCGCACCTCACGCTGGACCACAACCACCGCACCCACCAGCAGCAGCAGCCCGATGCCATGGGGCAGATGGCGGATCAGCGCGCTTCTGCGTCGCGCGGATGACGGGCCGGGAGCGGCCTGCCCTGCATCATCGGGCAGGGTGCCGCCCGTCTGCGGTGGACGTTCAGCCATGGCTGGCCCTCAGGCCACCGTTCCTTCGTTACGGGTCAGGGCGGCCTCGATCAGGGCTACGGTCTCCGCAATCCCGTAAAGTGCGACAAAAATCCCGAAACGCGGGCCTTCCTTCTGGCCCAGCAGCACTTCATACAGGCAGCCAAACCATGCCCGCAGCGGCTCGAAGCCGTGGGTCTTGCCAATCTCGAACACAAGGTTCTGGCAGGCATCGGGCGTTACCTCCGTGCCTTCCAGCCCGCGCAGGGCTTCGGCCAGATCGGCCAGCGCGCGGCGCTCATGCGCGTCGGGCGCGCGGTAGTGCTTCGTGGGGCGCACGAAATCAGCGTAATAGACAATGGCATGTTCGACCAGTCGCGCCAGCATGGGGCAACTCTCAGGCGTGGCCTGCCCATCGTAGCGCTGAATGAACTTCCATAGTACGTCCGGCGTCTCGGCATTGGCCACGCTGGCAAGGTTGAGCAGCATGCCAAACGTGACGGGGCTGCCCGCATCCGCCGGGATCGTGCCCTTATGGATGAACCACGCCGGGTTGGTCAGAAGTGTCGCATCGTCCGCCGCCAGTGCCTTCGCCTTGCCCACATGGGCCAGATATTCGTCCGTCGCCTTGGGAATCACGTCAAAAAACAGGCGCTTGGCGCGCTGCGGGGCATTGAACATGTACTGGCCAAGACTTTCCGCCGGGGCGTAGCGCAGCCACTCCTCGACCGAAATGCCGTTACCCTTGGACTTGGAAATCTTCTGCCCGTTCTGATCCAGGAACAGCTCGTATGTCAGGCCCGCGGGCGGCTGACCGCCAAGGATACGGCAGATCTTGCCCGACAGACGCACGCTATCGATCAGGTCCTTGCCCGACATCTCATAATCAACGCCCAGCGCATACCAGCGCATGGCCCAGTCGGCCTTCCACTGCATCTTGGCATGGCCACCGGTAACGGGGGTCTCGAACGTCTCGCCGTCCTCATCGGTCCAGCGCACAGTGCCCGCCACGGGATCGATGGCATCCATCTTCACCTGCATCACCTGACCGGTGCGCGGGTGGATGGGCAGGACAGGGGAGTAGGTTGCACGCCGTTCCTCGCCCAGTGTGGGCGCAATCACCGCCACGATCTGGTCATGCACTTCCAACACGCGCTTCAGGGCGGCATCAAACCGGCCACCTTCATAATACTGGGTGGAGGATGCGAATTCATACTCGAACCCGAACCCGTCAAGGAAGGCACGCAGTCGGGCATTGTTGTGGGCGGCAAAGGAATCGTGCGTACCGAATGGATCGGGCACGCGTGAGAGTGGCTTGCCGATGAACTGGCGCAGCATGTCCTGATTGGGCACGTTCTCGGGCACCTTGCGCAGGGCGTCCATATCATCGGAGAACGCCAGCAGGCGCGTGGGCAGGCCGGTCAGCCTGGTGAAGGCCTGGCGCACCCATGACGTACGCGCCACCTCCCCAAACGTGCCGATATGGGGCAGGCCAGACGGGCCGTAGCCGGTCTCCAGCAGGGCGGGGCGTGCCGCACTCACCTCGCGCCCGCCCATGTGGGCCGCGAGTTTCGCGGCCTCCTCGAACGGCCAGGACTTGGGAAGGGGCGTGATAAGGGAAGGATGCTGTTCTGACATGGACCGGCAAGCTATGGGCAGGAAGGGCGCGGGTCAATTATCCTATTCCACACCCTCAGGTACAGCAATGAGAATGACATGACACACGACGGGCGACAGACGCCCGCGCGTGCCCTATATCATGGAGCAGCATGCCAGACACCCCGCCCCTGCCGGACAGCGCACCGGCACTCCTGCCACGCAATGGCGCCTGGTCGGTCCTGACCCCGGATGGGGAACTGCTGGTCATGACGGCAGCAGACATAAAACGCGAACTGCCGCACTGGTCCGCCCCCATTGTCATACACGCACCCGCCATGGCCCGCAGGCTGGACCTGCCGCCCCCGCCCCGCCCCAGCCCTTGGCTGGACCTGCTGGAACTGTTCGCCTTTACCCTGCCCGCCCGCAGCGTACCGCCCACGGCACGCGGTCTGGGACTGGCGCTGGGCATTGATGAACGTAGGCTGGACACGCCCGAGGCCGACCTGCTGCCCGACCTCGCCTTTGCCCTGCTGCACCGCCTGGCGCAAAGCCGCAATACGCCAGAAGCCCCGGTCAGGACCGCGCTGGCCTGGCGCATGCGCCAGGCTGGCTGGCCATGGGGGGCAGCCGCATGCGCGGCGCTGGGGCTTGGCCCGCGTGACAGGCCGCCCGCTGGCGCCATCCAGCCCAATGACGCGCTGAAAGTCTGGACCCGCCTGCCCAAATGGGAGGAAACGGCCCCGCTGCCCGCCCCTGGCGCGTACCCGGTCACGGGGGAAGAAGCGCGTGCCCGTCTGCGCGCCATACTGGGCGAAGGAGCGGAGCAGCGACCGGCACAGGACGCCTTTACCCACATTGCCGCCAGCGCCTTCGCCCCACGCACGACACAGGGCGACCCGCACATGGTGCTGGCCGAAGCAGGGACCGGCACCGGCAAGACGCTGGGCTATGTCGCCCCCGCCAGTATCTGGGCACAGCGCAATGGCGGCACCGTGTGGGTCAGTACCTATACTCGCCATCTGCAGCGCCAGATCGAATCGGAACTGATCCGCCTGTACCCCGACCCGGCCGAACGCATGACCCATGTGGTGGTGCGCAAGGGACGAGAGAACTACCTGTGCCTGCTCAACATGGAGGAAAGCGTAAACATCGCGCTTTCGCGCGGGCAGGCGGGCGATGGGGCGGTGATCGGGCTGGCACTGGTAGCGCTGTGGGCTGCCCACACGCTCGATGGTGACCTGTTTGGCGGCGACCTGCCCGGCTGGTTTGCCGACCTGTTCGGCCGCGGGCTGCTAGTCGGCATTGCCGATCGCCGCGGCGAGTGCATCCACGGTGCCTGCCCGCATTACCAGAGCTGCATGGTAGAACATTCCATCCGTCGCGCCCGCACGGCGGACCTTGTCATCGCCAACCATGCGCTGGTCATGTCGCAGGCCGCCTGGCACGCGCTGGACGGCTCGGACACCAGTAACGAGGACCATACCCCCACCCGCTACATCATGGATGAAGGGCATCATGTTGCCGATGCAGCCGACAGTGCCTTCGCCCTTGAACTGTCCGGGCTGGAGGCAGCCGAACTGCGGCGGTGGCTGCTGGGAGCCGAAGGGACACGATCACGCGCACGCGGCCTGCGGCGCAGGCTGGAAGACCTGCTGGTGCATATCCCACGCCTGGAAACCCCGCTCGATACCGTCCTGCTGGCCGCCCGCGCGCTGCCCGCACCGGGATGGTCGGCACGCCTTGCGGCACTGGATCCCGTGCACCGCGCCGCCGCTGTTCCCGTCGAGACCGGGACGGGAGAAGAGCCGACACTGTCCAACCCCACCGAGATGCTGCTGCACGCGTTACGCCAGCAGGTGCTGGCACGCACGCAGGGCAGCCCCGAAGGTGGCCCCCGGCGCAGCGACAGCGAATGCGATCTCTACCCCATGCCCGATACGCTGCACATGGCGGCACAGGCCATGGAACGCGCGCTGCGGCGACTGGCGGAACCGCTGCGCACGCTTGTCGCCCGGCTGGATGAAGCACTGGAAACCGAAGCCGACTGGCTGGACACCCCGATGCGTGAACGCATTGCCGCCGCCATCCGCTCCATCCGTCGCCGCGCCCTTGCACGCGTAGATGGGTGGTGCGCCATGCTGGGCAGCATGCAGGCGGAAAAACCGCAGCAGGATGGCGAAACCCCACAATATATCGACTATATCCGCATGGACCGGCGCGAAGGCCAGAACCCCGGTGAGCGGGATGTCGGACTGTACCGCCACTGGCTGGACCCGACCATCCCCTTTGCCAGCGTGCTGGCGGCTCCTGCCCATGGTGTGCTGGTCACCTCCGCCACCCTGCGCGACGAAACGGGGGGCGACGTGCATGATGACAGCGCTGACCGCGCGTGGGATGCGGCCGAAGCCCGCGCGGGCGCGATCCATCTACCCTCCCCCGCCATCCGGGCCTCCTTTCCCAGCCCGTTTGATTACGCCCACCAGAGCCGGGCCTTCATCATTACCGACGTGGCGCATGATGACCCTGCGGCGCTGGCAGGCGCCTACCGCACGCTATTCATGGCATCGAACGGCGGTGCGCTGGGACTGTTCACCGCCATATCACGGCTGAAGGAAGTCTACCGCCGCATCGTGACCCCGCTGGAGGCCGCAGGCCTGCCGCTCTATGCCCAGCATGTGGACCCGATGGATAATGCAACGCTGGTGGACATACTGCGCAGCGAGCGCAATGCCAGCCTGCTGGGTACGGACGCCATGCGTGATGGGGTGGACGTGCCGGGCGAAGCGCTGCGTCTGGTTGCATTCGAGCGCGTACCGTGGCCTCGGCCTGATATCCTGCACCGCGAGCGGCGCATCCACCTCTCTGGTGGAGAGCCGGGCCGGTATGATGACAGGATTGCCCGCCTGCGCCTGCGGCAGGCCTTCGGGCGGCTGATCCGCAGCCGCCAGGACAGGGGCGTGTTTGTCCTGCTGGACAGGCGCACCCCTTCGCGCCTGCTATCGGCCTTTCCCGCCGGGGTAACGGTGCGCCGCCTGGGCCTGAGTGCCGCAGCGGCGGAGATCAAGGCGTTCCTGCATGCACAGGACAGCACCGCCGACCAGCTTCACTGACCGTTCTGCTACACCGCCCCCCTTTGCGGGAGAAGCGTCAGAGCGCCTTGAGGTTGGTCGCGGCAGCCTTACCGCGTTCCATGGCGATGTCGTAGCTGACAGCCTGATCCTCGTTCAGGCCACGCAGGCCTGCTGCCTGTACGGCGGTGATATGCACAAACACGTCCTTGCCGCCATCATCGGGCATGATGAAGCCAAAACCCTTGGTTGCGTTGAACCATTTTACTTTTCCGGTAGCCATAGCCAGTCTCTTCTCCAGCGCCATCCTTGCCGGTCCTAATACCGGCAATCCGGGCGCGTGCCTTACGGCCATGAAAAAAACGGGGCATCCGGAAAACACCCTGCAGCTTTCACGTCGTTCGTGCACCATAGGGGCAGCATGAAAAGGGCTACCCTGTCAAATCATGAGACACGCTGGCGGCCCAGATTGGAAGATAATCAATCAAAAAAATGTGACTGCCCGCCCGCTACCTCTGCCGGCAAAGCAGGCCCTACCCGCACGGCCTGCCTTCCCGGCAGGCGGGTCATGCATTAATATTGATTCCGTAATCAAATGTTCCCACAGGACCGCCCGCCCCATTTATGACCTGCAGGACTTCTTCCATGGCTACTGCCATCTCCCCCGCTCACGCGAAGGGCTGGATACCGCCGCGGAATGGTTCGCCCCGCCATGCAGGCCCGGCTACCGCCATTATTGGCCAGTACGTGCATCGTGGGCCTTGACTGCGGGTTTGGCTGGTTCTGCCACTGGACCACCACACATCATGCCCTTTCCGTTCCGGGCTTAGACCTGTCGGAAAACGTGCTGGCCCGTGCATGCGAACTCGGTCACGACCCCATCATCACCTATGCCCGGCAGGATATGGAAACACTGGACCTGCCCGCAGGTGCGTTCGACCTGACCTACAGTTCGCTGGTGTTGCACTATACCCGCGATCTTGGCACGCGGCTCGCAATCCTTCATGCCAGTCTGGTGCCGGGAGGTTATTTCGTATTCTCCACCGGACACCCAATCTACACCGCCCCTTCGCACCCCGACTGGATACAGGGCAGGAAAGGCACCCGTGTCTGGCCACTCAATGACTACCAGCTGGAAGACCCCCGCACCACAGACTGGCCGGCGTTCGGCGTAATCAAGCAGCACCGCACGCTAGGCAACCTGCCAAACCTGCTGATCGGCACGGGCTTTGCCATCACGCATGTAGCGGAATGGAGTCCGCGCGACCAGGGCCTTGCAGCCCATCCTGACTGGGCGCTGCCCGCAGGCAGGCTATGCCCGCCCCATAAAAAAACGGGTGTGACCAAAGTCACACCCGTTTTTCCGAAAAGTCTGCAAGGGGTGGAGAAAGCGGGCGAACCCGCCATCCCCGGACACCCGGCATGGCCTGAGGCTATGCTCAGAAGTCCATGCCACCCATGCCGCCCATTCCGCCCATGCCACCTTCCGGCATAGCAGGGGCCTTCTTCTCGGGACGCTCGGCCACCATCGCTTCGGTAGTGATCAGCAGGCCCGCGACCGATGCAGCATCCTGCAGCGCCGTGCGCACGACCTTCATCGGGTCGATGATGCCGGCAGCCACCAGATCCTTGTAATCGCCGATCTGGGCATCAAAACCGAAGGTGTAGGTGTCGTTTTCCAGAACCTTGCCGGCGATGACCGCACCGTCTTCACCCGCGTTGTGGGCAATCTGGCGCAGCGGAGCCTGCAGGGCCTTGCGGATGATGTCCGCACCGACGCGCTGGTCGTCGTTATGGAAGTGCAGGCCACCCAGCTTGGTCGATGCACGGGCAAGCGCCGTGCCGCCACCGGGGACAATGCCTTCCTCAACCGCCGCACGGGTCGCGTGCAGGGCGTCATCAACGCGGTCCTTGCGCTCTTTCACCTCGATCTCGGTGGAACCACCGACGCGGATCACGGCAACGCCGCCAGCCAGCTTCGCCAGGCGTTCCTGCAGCTTCTCGCGGTCGTAGTCAGAGGTGGTTTCCTCGATCTGCGCACGGATCTGGCTGCAACGGCCCTTGATGCCTTCGCTGTTGCCAGCGCCTTCGACAATGGTGGTGTTTTCCTTGTCGATGTGCACCTTCTTCGCGGTGCCCAGCATATCCAGCGTCACGCTTTCAAGCTTGATGCCGAGGTCTTCGCTGATGACCTGACCACCGGTCAGGATCGCGATATCTTCCAGCATGGCCTTGCGACGGTCACCGAAGCCCGGCGCCTTGACGGCAGCGATCTTCAGGCCACCACGCAGCTTGTTGACAACCAGGGTCGCCAGCGCTTCACCATCAACGTCTTCCGCAATGATCAGCAGCGGGCGGCCGGACTGCACGACGGCTTCAAGCAGCGGCAGGATCGGCTGCAGCGAGGACAGCTTCTTTTCGTGGATCAGGATGTACGGGCTATCCAGATCAACGGTCATCTTTTCCGCATTCGTCACGAAATACGGGGAGATGTAGCCACGGTCGAACTGCATGCCCTCGACCACGTCCAACTCGGTATGCAGGCCCTTGGCCTCTTCCACCGTGATGACGCCCTCGGAGCCAACCTTCTGCATGGCCTTGGAGATCATTTCACCGATCTCGGCCTCGCCATTGGCGGAAATCGTGCCAACCTGCGCCGTTTCGGCCGGGGTCGTGATCTTCTTGGCGTTCTTCTTCAGCTCTTCAACAACAACGCCAACCGCCTTGTCGATGCCGCGCTTGAGGTCCATCGGGTTCATGCCAGCGGCAACGGCCTTGGCACCTTCACGCACGATGGCCTGCGCCAGCACGGTTGCGGTGGTGGTGCCGTCACCCGCGATGTCGTTGGTCTTGGATGCGACCTCACGGACCATCTGTGCGCCCATGTTCTCGAACTTGTCAGCCAGTTCGATTTCCTTGGCGACGGAAACACCGTCCTTCGTGATGCGCGGCGCGCCGAAGCTCTTGTCCAGGACAACATTGCGACCCTTCGGGCCCAGCGTCACCTTTACTGCGTCTGCAAGAATATCCACGCCACGCAGCATGCGCTGGCGGGCTTCACCGCCGAACTTTACGTCCTTGGCTGCCATTTTCTTATTCTCCGGTATGGAAAGTTTTTAAAAGGTTACTCGGTGCGGAAAGCGCGGGTGGGTCAGCCGACCACGCCCATGATGTCGCTTTCCTTCATGATCAGCAGTTCTTCACCGTTGATCGTCACTTCCGTGCCCGACCACTTGCCGAACAGGACGCGGTCACCCGCCTTCACGTCCAGGGCAACAAGCTGGCCCTGCTCGTTACGGGCACCGGCACCCACCGAGATTACCTCGCCTTCCATCGGCTTTTCCTTGGCGGTCTCAGGAATGATGATACCACCTGCGGTTTTTTCCTCGCTCTTGAGGCGACGGACGACCACACGGTCATGCAGGGGACGAAATTTCGTCATGAGATGGATCGCTCCATAATGTCTAAAGGTAACGCCCTTGAATCAAGCAACGCCACCGGTTGGCGCGCGCGCCAGGCCGCATCGCGTTAGCACTCCCCTCGTGAGAGTGCTAATACCCAGATAGGTAGCCCCCCCACGGGTGTCAAGAATACTAGCCGGGTCAGGGACGTATAATTCGTGATGTCTTGGTTAAAACCTGTCCATTCATTATTTTTTATATTAAAATCAATGAATTAAACAAAAACCTTCTTCCACTCCAAAAGGGCGGGACAGCGCTGGCCCCAGCGCATGGCACGCCGTGGCCGCCGATTCCGCGCTGCTCACCCGGCATGGGCGGAAAATGCTGAAATCCACGATCACGCGGGTTTCATATTGACGCAGGCGTGCCCGGCATCATTGTGTGCCTGATTACGAAGGAAAGAATGGAGCGAAAGCCATGGGCGCAATCATGACCGTAACCGCAGCGGACGGGCATACGTTTTCCGCCTATCGGGCCGGGCGGCCGGACGCCGCGCGCTGCGTTGTGGTGGTGCAGGAAATCTTTGGCGTCACGCCCTATATCCGCGCGGTGTGCGATTCCTTCGCAGCACAGGGTTATCAGGCAATCGCCCCCGCCCTGTTCGACCGCGCGCAACGCGACGCCATCCTGCCCTATGACAGCACCGGCATAAACGAAGGGCTGAAACTGCGCAGCCAGATTGCCCAGGCCGACACACTGAAGGACCTGGTAGCTGCGGCAGGGACCCTATCGGGGGAAAAGAAGGGCATTGTCGGCTTCTGCTGGGGCGGCAAACTGGCATGGGAGACTGCCTGCCACACCAAGGCGTTCGCGGCAGCGGTGGCCTGGTATGGGGGGGGCATTGCCCAGACCCGCAACCAGTTACCCAACTGCCCCGTGCAACTGCATTTTGGCGCGGAAGACGCGCATATCCCCGCCGATGAGGTGGACGCCATCCGTGCCGCGCATGAGGATATCGAGATCTTCACGTATGAAGATGCGGATCATGGCTTTGGCTGCACCGACCGCCCTTCCTACCACTACAGTTGCATTTTGTGTTGAGTTCTGAATCTATGGGTAACCATGATTCAGGATATGATGAGTGGCGGTACGTCTGTTGAAGAGACGCTGGAATTATGGGCGCGCTCGCTTCGGTCCGCCAAGGATCGGATGGCGCCGCTGTTCACGCAAAAACGTGTCGTAGATTCGGCCTGTGCTTTTCTTGATGTTTTGATTGGCAATGAACCACGCAAGACGGGATGGATGCGAGCGGAAGCCGCAGGAGATCCTGGTCCATGGCGGCAGCAGGCGCTTCTGGGACGCGGGCACTGGGATGCCGATGCCCTTCGTGACGTCGTCAGGGATTATGTGATTGAGCATCTGGGCACTGAAGAGGGCGTGCTGGTCATTGATGAGACCGGTTTTCTGAAGAAGGGTCAGGCGTCCTGCGGTGTGGGGCGGCAGTATACGGGATCTGCCGGCAAGATCACGAACTGCCAGATTGGTGTGTTTGGCGCTTATGTTTCGGAACGGGGGCATGCCTTTATTGACCGCGCCCTGTATCTCCCGAAAGACTGGACATCAAAGCCTGAGCGTCTGAAGCGGGCCCACGTTCCCGATGACGTGGTGTTTGCAACCAAACCGGCGTTAGCCTCGATGATGATTGAGCGAAGTATTGAGGCCGGTGTGCCGTTCCGCTGGGTTGCAGCAGACAGCGTGTATGGCGTGGGCGACGTAGAACGCACGCTTCGCCGGGCAGGAATTGGATATGTGCTTGGGGTCAAGGGCAATCACTGGTTCGGATCATGGGCAACGGAACCGCTGATTGCCGGAGAGGCGAAAGATATTGCAGCAGGACTGCCAGACCAGGCCTGGCGTCGTCTGTCAGCGGGGCACGGCACAAAAGGTGAGCGACTTTATGACTGGGCGTATCTTCCGCTTGCTGATCTGGATGCTGAAGAATTTGACTGCCCTATAGCCGGACCATGGACACGTGGCCTGTTGATCCGCCGAAACATCGCTGACGGGGACCTTGCCTATTTTACGACCTGGAGCCCGAAAGGGACAACCACGCAGGAACTGGTGAACGTTGAAGGGACGCGCTGGAGGATCGAAGAAGGGTTCGAGACGGCCAAAAACGAATTTGGTCTTGATCATAACGAGACCCGCTCCTGGCATGGTTGGCATCGGCACGTCTCTCTGGTCATGCTGGCCTATGCCGTCATGGCCAGTGTCCGTTACCAGGCAAACTCACTGAAACCGAAAAAAACACAACTCAGAACACGACAGTCCTTGTCCGCTGGTCCATTCAGGAGATCAGGCGCCTCGTCGTAAAACTTGCACAACGCAGACTACCCGTCTCTCACATCCTCAGATGGTCCGTCTTTCGACGAACGCATCAGGCCAGTGCTATCCGCGCTCACTCACGACACAAAATGCAACTGTAGTGCTACAACGAAGCTGCCGCAACTCTGGCCATGCAGCGTACGCTGAGCTTTTTCGAGCACTGGCTGTAATCGCGGACCGCATAAAAAACCCCCGTGCCCTTGCGGCATGCCCTCCCTGAAACGAACAAGAGTTTTGGTGAAGCTTTTTCCAGACAGCTTCAGGGAATGCCGCCTTTTGAAATAAAGACGGCACCCAGAAACCTTGATTGTTTCAGCCCCGGTTCAGCACACGGCCAGCGACCGCATCCAGCTTTGCCAGCAGGGCCGGGTCACGGCTGTCGGGTGCCGTGATGATGGCGTGTTCCAGTGCCCGGTCACAACCTGCGTAACAGGGACCACGCCTGACACCAAGTTTGGGAATGACCGCACGGACAAGGGCGCGCGCACGACTGGCGTTTTCCTGCATCACCTTGACCACGGCCTCCACCGTCACGCTGTCATGATCGTCGTGCCAGCAGTCGTAATCGGTCACCATGGCGACGGTGGCGTAGCAGATCTCGGCTTCGCGGGCGAGCTTGGCCTCGGGCATGTTGGTCATGCCCACCACGGAGCAGCCCCACGAACGATAGAGATTGCTTTCGGCACGGGTTGAAAACTGCGGGCCTTCCATAACCAGATACGTGCCGCCACGGGTCACATCCAGCCCCAGTTCGCGGCACTGGCCTTCCAGCACGTCGCCAATGCGCGGGCAGAGCGGGTCGGCCATGCCAACATGGGCCACGCAGCCGGTATCGAAAAAGCTCTTCTCGCGCGCAAACGAACGATCAATGAACTGGTCGATCACAACGAAATGGCCCGGCGGCAGTTCTTCCTTCAGCGAACCGACAGCCGAGAGCGACACGATATCGGTCACACCCGAACGCTTCAGCGCGTCGATATTAGCGCGGTAGTTCAGGCGCGAAGGCGGCAGCGGATGGCCACGACCATGACGCGGCAGGAACACGCAGCGCACGCCATCAAGCCTGCCGAACAGGAGTTGATCGGACGGCTTGCCCCAAGGGGTCTCAACCGTGCGCCACTCCTTGTCTTCAAGGCCTTCGATATCATACAGGCCGGAACCACCGATCAGGCCGATAACCGGCTCGATCTGCCCGTTGCTGGCAGGGTTAGGGGACATTGGACCACGTTCTCCGTTTCAGACAGATGGAAAGAATAAGCAGGACCAGCAGGAACACGACCGCCCCCACCCCCGCGCGGTGCCGCGCGGTCAGGTGGGGACTGGCCACCCACGCCAGGAAAGTCGTGACATCGCGCGCCTGCTGCGCAACGGTTGCAGGTGTGCCATCGGGATAGGTGACACCGCCATCATGCAGCGGCGGCGGCATGGCGGTCTGCCGATCAGCCGCATAGGGGTTGTAGAACAGGCCGGGTGGCACGGTGGTACCCGGTGGCGGTGTTTCGCCATAGCCTGCAAGATAGGCATAGATACGGTCCACCCCGCCGGGATGGACCACCGCCAGCCGCGACTGGTCGGGCGGCATCACACCATGGTTGGCCGCCGCCGCCGCGCGCGCATCGGGATAAGGGGAGAGCAGATGGTCATCCATGTTGGCCGGGCGCATGACCGGGTGCCCGCCACCATCCACCCCGGCAGGCACATGGTGGGCTGCGGCGAGGGCCTGGACATCCGCCGCCTTCAGCCCCATCCCGGCCAGGTCGCCATAGGTCACGGATTTCATGCCATGGCAGGCGGAACAGACCTGTGCGTACACCGCATAGCCACGCTGGACGGCAGCCATGTCGAAATGCCCCAGCGGGCCTTTGAAGCTCCATGTCTGCGGCGGGGGCGTGCGATAAGACGGCGATGCCGCTGCCGCCGCAAGCGGCATGCCAAGGGCAGCCAGCATCAGGCTGCGGCTCAGCCTGCTCCATGCACGCGCGGCATGGCCGTGCCGATGACCCTGTTCACGCATGTCCGCTCCGTTCTACCCCGGTTGTCCGTTCCTGCCTTTTGCGCCAGCCGCCAAAGGCAGGCTCCTTCCTAGCGGCTGGAAGCGTGCTCTTGCAATCGTCCGTCTTGCAATGGGCGAAGCAAACGGGCACCCGTAATAGCCATTGCGAACGACCAGAACGGGCAGAATGATACAGCCATGACAACATCCCGCACTCCTGTCGCCCACGATGCACTCAAGGAGACGGCCCGCGCCTGGTTTGAAAGCCTGCGCGACCGGATCTGCAGCGCCTTTGAACAGATAGAGGACGAAGCTGCCACGGCGGGCAGCCCTACCCTGCCGGGCAAGGAAGTCCCCGGCCGCTTTGAGCGCACGCCGTGGCAGCGCACTAATGATGACGGCACGCCGGGCGGTGGCGGCGTGATCAGCCTTATGCGTGGGCGCGTATTTGAAAAGGTGGGAGTGAATGTCTCCACCGTAAGCGGGGAGTTCAGTCCCGGTTTTCGCGATTCGATACCGGGTGCCGCACAGGACCCACGCTTCTTTGCCACCGGCATCAGCCTTGTGGCCCATATGTGCAGCCCGCTGGTGCCCGCGGCCCATTTCAACACCCGCATGATCATCACCACGCAGGGCTGGTTCGGCGGCGGGGGTGACATTACCCCCATGTTCCCCGAAAGCGCGGAGGCAATCCGTGATGCCGCCCGTTTTCATGACGGCTTCCGTGCCGCCTGCGAAAAGCATGACCCGCAGTACTATCCCCGCTTCAAGGAATGGTGCGACCGGTATTTCTACCTCCCTCACCGTAACGAGGCACGCGGGCTTGGCGGCATTTTCTATGACCGGCTCAATACCGGTGATCTTGATGCCGACTTCGCCTTCACCCGCGACGTGGGGCTGGGTTTTCTGGAGACCTACCCCGACATCGTGCGCTCGCGGATGATGGAACCGTGGACAGAGGCCCAGCGCAAAGCGCAGCTGGTCCGGCGCGGGCGGTATGTGGAGTTCAACCTGCTGCACGACCGGGGAACAATTTTTGGCCTTAAAACGGGTGGAAATACCGAAGCCATCCTCATGAGCCTTCCCCCGGAAGTCCACTGGCCATAAGAATAGCCCATGCCCGCCTTACCCTCCCGGCCCAACCCGCACCCTGCCGCGTCCTGCCTGCCCCGCCGGGGCCGTGTGGCACCCCGCCCGCGCCTGCGCGCGCCACGACCATGATTGCACGCCGGACTCTGCTGGGCATGCTAATGGCGGGGGCAGCCGTGGGGCGGGTCCGGGCATCCGAACTGCCACGGGAACGACTGTCCATGCCGACGAATTCGGCAGGTAGCCCCGGCCTGCTCATTGCGGGAGACCACAGCCCCATGGCTGACCGATGGATCCCTGTCCTACCTGCGGCCCTGGCGCAGGGGTTTGGCCTGCCCGCCCCGCTGCCGGTGCGCAATACCGTGGGGCAGGACGGGGTAACCGGCGCCAACCTGTTCGATTCCCAGTTTGCATCCGATGGCATGATGGCGCTGGCAGCCCCTGGTTCGGCTCTTGTCTCCTCGCTATGCGGTGATCTGCGCATCCATTTTGACTACAGCCGCTGGCTACCCCTGCTTCTGAGTCTGACGGTGCCGGTCGTAATCGGTCGGGCGCAACTGCACCGCAGTCTTGGCAACTTCATGCGCGACCGACCGGTGCGCATTGCGGTATCGACCCTGACCGGCATAGAACTGCCCACCGTACTGGCCATGAGCCTGTTCGGCTTACGTCCCATCCCTGTAACCGGCCTGGCCACACCGCAGGCCGCCGCCGCCGCCCTGCATGACAATCAGGTCGATGCCATACAGATCACCGACCCGATGGGCACGCCAGAGACGATGGCGCACGTCCAGTCCCTGACCCAGGCGGGTTTTGCGCCCCTGTTCACACTGTCCACCCGCGACATACCCTTCAGCATACAGGGACAGGCGGTAATGGGCATGGAAGCGCGCCTGCGTCAGGATGCCCGTTCCGCGCTGGGCAGCCTGCTTTATGCCGCATGGAAACCACTGGCAGGTGCCGCATCTGTTGATCTTGCCCTTGTCCTGCCCATGCTCACCCAGGCCGCAACCCTGGCACGATGGCGCGCGGCCACGAACACGGCGGTGCACGATAGCGCCATACAGGCCATGGACCACGATGCGGGCCGCACATTACTGACAGGCACGGATGCAACCGAGGCACTGCGCCAGATCTCGGGCGATACCTCGACCATCATGGCGCTACGCCGCTGGCTGGCGGGTAAGCTGCCTACATGGCGTCTGAACTAAGCGGCCACTTAACAGACTGAAACATAAAATTTCTTGGAAAAGCTCTTTCCAAAAAGGCAGCACCCAGAAACTTTCGTTTTTTATCAGCAGACTGTTTTCAGACAGTCTCTGAAGTAGTCGATTCAACCCTGGCGCGATAGTCGGCCCGGCCTGCGCAGCAGCACCCGCACTGCGCCCTGATTGGCGGAATGGGGATGCACGACCGCCAGGATCAGCCGCCCCAGATCGCCACGCCCCAGCCAGAACGGCAGTTCACGACGCAGGATACCGCCATTATGGCCGCTACCCAGCCCGGTAATGATCTCGATACACCGCACATTGTCCGCATGCGCCTGGAGTACGAAGGCATGCAGGCGGTGGAACGCCGTCTGGACCACCTGCCCGTGCAGGTCCAGCCTGCGCGCGGGTCGCAGCTTGCCACTGACCAGCCCGCGCCAACTCGTGTCATCCAGCCCCGGCCTGCGCACGCCAATCTCGAACGCCCCGCCCTTCCCCTTCTGCACCGCTACGGCATGGGTGGCAGTTGCGTGCACCGTATGCATTGCCCCTGCTGTTATCCGCGCCATGATATCGGCCCGGCTCATGCCGGGGGCGGGTAAGGGTTCCGGCGGCAGGGTCCGGGCGGTGGAAGGGGCAGGAACGGCGGGCTGGACTGGGCGGGTTGTCCGCAGTGGCGCGATACCCTGGGCGAAGGCTGACCACAGGGCCTGTTCCTCCTCATTCAGTCTGCGCTGCCTCACGGTATGCTTCCCCTTTTCCCGGCACATGCCCTGCTCCGTTTCCCAGCGTGATGGCGTGCGGGCCATAGACTCTCATACCCGCCGTGGCAGGTCCATGTTTTCAGGCATGGACCATAACGCAAAAAACCCTGCCGCCTATGCGACAGGGCCTTGCCTGCGGGCCTGATCAGGCGATCAGGGTGCGGTGTTATGCAGTATCTCGCCCTGATAGCGCCCGGTCAGGGTGTTGAGGAATGCCACGATATCAGCCACGTCCTGATCGGAAATGCTGTGGTCTGGCGTCTGGTAGCGCGCCATTTTGCGCACGGCATCCTCCAGCGTCTTCACGCTACCATCATGGAAATACGGCGCGGTCAGCGCAATGTTGCGCAGGTTGGGCACCTTGAAGCGTTCCATGTCCGCCGCGTTATGCGTAACCGTAAAGCGTCCCTTGTCCGCATCGGTCAGGGCACCGCCGCGGGCGGCGAAGTAATTGGCTTCCAGCCCCATCGGCTCGAAGGCCTGCCCACCCATGGAGACGCCTGTGTGGCAGCCGGAGCAACCAATCTCCTTGAACAGTCTGTAGCCCTGCTTTTCCTGTGTGTTCAGGGCGGCATCGTCACCCTTGAGGTACTGGTCAAAGCGGCTGTCAGGCGTGATCAGGGTCTTTTCATATTCCGCGATCGCCTCGGTAATGGTGGCCTGGTCGATCGTGTCGCTGCCAAAGGCTGCCTGGAAATCCGTGACATAGGACGGATCTTCACGCAGGTGAGCTGCCACATCCGACCAGTCATGCGACCCCATTTCCACCGGATTCATGACCGGGCCTGCCGCCTGATCAGCCAGTGTTGCGGCGCGTCCGTTCCAGAACTGGCTCTTGTTGAATACCGCATCAAACACGGTCGGCACATTGATCGGGCCCTTCTGGCCATAAATGCCTGTTGCCGTGACAAGACCATCCACACCACCGTGCTGCAGGCTGTGGCAGCTTGCGCAGTTGGACTGCCCATCGCCCGAAAGGTGCCGGTCAAAGAACAGGCGCTGACCCAGCGCAACCTTGGCTGCATCGACCGGCACGGATTCGGGTATGGGCTGTACCGGTTCGGCCGCAAAGCGGTCGGCAACGCCCGATGTTGCGTAATGCTGGCGACGCACCTGGGCAATCCACGCCAGCATGCTCCCACGCTGGGCAGCCGACAGGTGGGCGTGCCAGTGCATGAGCAGGTACAGCGTGGGCGGCATACGATTCTGGTTGATCACTTCCTCGATGCGGGCCAGTGGCTCCTCATCGGGCACGCTACCGTTCTGTAACGCGGTAATGACCGGTTCCACACGGAAGTGCTTCAGCCCTTCCGCCCGGTCGCGGTTCATGAGCGTATTAGCCACCGGCAGGCTGAAATAGAAGGGCAGGCTGACATTGGCCGCATGGCAGTAATCGCAGCGCGCCTCCCGCACCACGTTCAGCGCATTGGCGGAGACCGCATCCACCCCAGCCCCCGCGGGGGCTGGCGCCGTGGCATGATCGAAATGCGTGAGATAGGCAACCGTGCCTCCATACGCCACGCCGCCTGCGGCTATTATCCCCAGAACTGCCTTCCTGACCGACATGAAAAATCCCCTCCCCTTGACTGGAAGTGGTTTTGGCCGATTTGGAGATTATTTGTCAAAATAATCGTTTAAATGAAAACGATCAGATATTTCGATCATCTATTCCGGCGCCAGCCTCGACCTGCGCCGCCATGGCCTGCCGGACCCGCTCACGCGCCACATTGACGTATATGGTATCAAGATCGATCCCGATCCCCTGGCCACCTTCACGCACGGCGGCGACCAGCGTGGTGCCGGTGCCCATGAAGGGGTCCAGCACCACGGGGGCCACCTTGCCATGCAGGCGGATGCACATCTGTGGCAGCCGCACGGGAAACGTACCGGGATGGTGGAATTTCTGCGCCCTGCCCTGCACGGTCTCGTAGGGGATGAACCATGTATCCCCCCGGCAGCGGCGGTCCTGACGGTGCCCACGGCGCACGATGTTGGACTTGTCCTTGTAGGGCACGCCAATATCAAGTCGCTGTAGCCCGACATCGCCCTTCAGCGTCAGGTGGAACAGGTGTTCATGGTTGCGATTGAGGTAACGCGAGCTGTTAACCGGTTTGAAATGCCCATGCGTATCCATCCCCACCGAGATCGACTTGACCCATGAGATATGGTTCTGCAGCACGAACAGTTCGCGCAGCCGGACCATAAGTTCAAACGGCAGCCAGGGTTGGGCGGAAGACCCCGCAACATTGAGGAAGAACGACCCGTCGGGCCGCATGACACGACGGACCTCGGCCGCCACCTGCACCATCCAGTCCAGATAGCCCTCTTCCGCCAGCCGGTCGCGGTAGGTGCGGTATTTCAGCCCGATATTGTATGGAGGCGAGGTCACGACCACATCAACACTGCCCGCCTCCATACGGCGCATGGCGCGTACGCAGTCGCCACGGACCAGCAGGTGAGGGCCTTCGGTGTAGCGGACCGTCCGCGGCGGGCGGGGTATCGGTACGGAAGCCTGCGCCGCGCGGGGTCGCCCTGTCATATTATGCCTGTGCCCTTCATTCCGCTGCGGGCGGATCTGATGTGACCTGGGCGGGTTTTTGCTTCGGCCTGTTACGGGGCACCAGTACAACCATCTGCCCGCCTGAATGCAGGTTGCCGGCTGCCTGTGCTGCTTCTGGTCCCCATCCCATGTACAGGTCGGCCCGATCTGGCCCCTTGATGTCGGTACCCAGGTCCTGTGCAAAATCAAGCCGGTCCCATGTTGTGGGGTGACCGTCCACCTGCACCTGCGCATGCACCCAGACCGGGCTGCCCAGCGGAATGTATGCCCGGTCCACCGCAAGCGAGCGCCCCGGCACCAATGGCACGCCCAGCGCGCCGGGGGCCCCGGCCTGCGCATCCCCTCCCTTCAGTTCACGGAAGAAGACGTAATTGGGATTCTGCTCCATCATCTCCCGCGCCCGGTCGGGATTGGCTTCCAGCCAACCCCGAATGGAGGCCATGTTCACATTGTCAGCCGTCAGCAGCCCCTGTGCAACCATGACACGGCCAAGCGGCACATAAGGCTGGCCATTCAGGCCATCGAAACCCACCCGGATAACCTTGTCATCGGGCAGACGCACACGCCCCGACCCCTGGATCTGCAGAAAGAACAGGTCAACCGGGTCGGCCAGCCACAACATCTCAAGCTTCTGGTGTGCAAGTCTGCCCTGGTCGATCTCGGCCCGGGTCCAGTAGGGCACGATCCGCCCGTCCTGCCTGCGGCCTGTCACGATATTGCCCTGCGCGTCACGTTCACGCACCAAGTCGGGCGGTCGGCGGTAGACCGGGGTCTGGTATATGCCGCCACGGCGCAGGGACCCTCTGATCTCGGGTTCGTAATAACCAGTAAAGAGCATGCCCCCCGCACGCGTGCCCGCAGGCAGGGTATAGGGGCGGAACCACTGTTCAAAGAATTCCCGCGCGGCCGCACGATTGCCCATAGGTACGTCACGCGCAGCCTGGCATGCCGCCTGCCAGTCGCCTACCACGCGACCGGGGTGGGATGTGGCCGCCCCCCCCAGGCTGCTATCGGCAGGCAGGCTCGTGATCTTGTGGCAATCCGCCAGGAATACGGACAGGGCCTTCTCCTGTGCGTCATCCTTCCAGCCCGGCAGGGTGTGGAACGGAACATGGCGCACAGCCGGGTGAGGGGAATGTTGCTGGGCTGCCCCGGTATCAGGAAATTCCATATGGCAGCCACACAGGGCAATAACGGCGCACAGGGGCGCAATAGGCTTGAGTACTTTCATGCACGCAGACAGATCATCAATTTATCAGGAAATTATGGCACGATGGCCTATGCGCTGCGGCTGGCGCCCAGACGCCAGACCGTACCGGGCGCATTGACGCCCAGCAGGCGCTCGAAAGTCCACAGATCAGAAAATTCGGTCATCGCATCCACCCCGGACACAGGCTGGCCGCTGCTGTCCACCGTCAGGCTGACCTGATCCGATACGATCCGCACCTCGATGCGGGCCAGGGGGCTGGGGCCGGTCGTCTCGTCCACTTCCGCACCGATCAGGGCGATGTCGGTAATGTCACGGATTTCGCTGCGCAGCACCTCGCCCGCCTGCTGACGGGACTGGATCGCGGCCTGGAACGCCTCGAAGGTGGCGGCGGTCAGTCGCTCACGCAATACGTCCAGATCACCCGCCGCATAGGCCCCCACGATCTGGCGGAAAGCCGTCTCGGTCCCCTTGGCGAATTCCTGTGGCGTGAAGCCGGGCTGCAGTGCCGCGATCCGGGCCAGCACACCGCCCACACGGGTATCGGGGGTAGGAATTTCGTAGGTAATGGTGGGCGGCAGGGGTTCGGCAGGCTTGTCCGCCACAGGCTGGGCCACGACTGGGGGCGCCATGGGCCGCACGACCGGTTCAGCCCCGACCCTGCGGCCAAGGACGCTGCGCAAGCGCAGAACAAGGAATACAGCCACCAGCCCCAGAACAACAAGATCCAGCGGGAAATGACCAGAGATAAAATTCATGCCGCGCGTCCATAACGGCAGGTGGGCGCCCTGCCAGAAATTACCCTAAGCACAACATAAGCAACGGCCCATGACAGCACAATGCACAAGCGCGGTTAAAATTCCGCCACGCGGTATGGCATCGCCCGCGGAGCCATGCTAGGGCCAGATAATACGGTATTCTCTCCTTATTTCACATACCTCCGGGAAATACAGACAAGCATGTCAGACACGACTCAGCCGACCTCCCCCGAAAACGGTCAGAGCGCGCCCCCTCCTCTCCCGCTGGCAATCAACCTGCAATATATCAAGGACCTGTCGTTCGAGGTGCCTGCCGGGGCAGAAATTTTTGCCACCTTGCGCACCAACCCGAACATTTCGGTCAACATTGACGTGCAAGCCAACCGCATCGAGCAGGAACAGCCGGTGTTCGAGGTCATGCTGACCGTGAAGGCTGAAGCCACTGAAGTCCCGCAGGGCGAAGGCAGCCCCGCGGGCCGACCGGTCTTCATTGCCGAACTGTCCTATGCCGCGATCGCAACCCTGACCAACCCGCCCGCCGAGCTGATCGAGCCGATCCTGCTGGTTGAGGTGCCGCGCCTGATCTTCCCCTATGTGCGCAACATCCTGAGCGAAGTCACACGCGATGGCGGCTTCCCGCCCGTGGTGTTGCAGCCGATCGACTTCGTGGCACTGTGGCAGGCCAAGCGCAACTCGTTCGACCAGACGCCAGGCCACGCCTGATCCACCTGGATACAAAGGCCAGACGCAACAGGGCCGGGGGCACATGCTCCCGGCCTTTTTTCATGGCTGGAGCAGGATGTTTCAGTCCATGATGGCAGGCAGGCAGGCCAGCATGGCTTCCTGATCGGCCCGGGCGGCAATATGGATGCGCCGCCAGCACGGCCCCGCACCAAGGGCGTCGGCCACCCCACCGGACATGGCAATGGCCGCCACCTCCGCCAGCAGGGGTACAACCGCAGGCGGCATGGCCGCCATGAAGGCTGACGCCGTGCGGGTGGAATAGAACATGGCCGCCGCCACCCGCCCCGCCAGCAGGGCTGCAAGCGCATCAGATGGCAGGACTGGCGCCGCGCGCACACCATAAACGCACCGCCGCCACACCCGGTAGCCATACCCGCGCAATGCCACCGCCATCTCCTGCCCGTATCCCTGCCCCACCGCCAGCAACAACCGGGCCGGGGGTGGCAGGACCGCCCGCACCAGCGCGGTCAGGTCATCCGCCGTGCCGGATGCGGCAAAGACATTGATAAATCCTGCCGCACGGGCACGCCGTGCGGTAGCAGACCCCACTACATAGCAAGGGACATCATGCAACCGGGACACCTTGAGGCTGGCAATGGCCTGGCCGCTGGTCATCATGATGGCGTCAGGACGAACTGTCCCGATGGAAAGGGCGCGCTGGCTGACATGCAGCATGGGGGCGGCAATGGGTCGCCACCCTGCCCCCGCCACTGCCGCCATGGTGGGGGCCAGGCCGGGCGGGGGGCGGGTCACGATCACCCCGTCACGCATGGGCGCAACGGAGGTGACTATTTTTCTTCAACAAAAATATCGGCCGGGCTGTCGGCACGCAGGCTGCGGCCAAGGTCACGCCCGAGGCGCGCCGCATCCGCAGGTGAACCGCTGATGGAGCGCTTGAGCAGGAACGACCCGTCCTCACGCGCGACAAGGCCAGTCAGGTGCAGTTCCGGCGCGCCACCGGCCACCACCGGGATCAGGCGCGCATAGCCACCAATGGGGGTGCGACACGATCCGTCCAGTTCCGCCAGCAGCGCGCGTTCGGCCGTAGCGACGGCGCGGGCCTCGTAATCCTCGATGGCGGAAAGCAGTTCGCGCAGTTCTACATCGCTCTCACGCACGGTCACGCCCACAATGCCCTGGCCGGCGGCCGGCACCATGATTGTGGGATCAAGGATCACGTCGGCGCGGTCTTCCATGCCCAGACGGCGCAGACCGGCATAGGCCAGCAGCGTCGCATCGCACTGGCGCGCGGCCAGCTTGTCCAGTCGGGTCTGCACATTGCCGCGCAGCAGGCCGAATTTCAGGTCTGGACGCACATGCAGCATCTGCGCCTGGCGGCGAACGGACGCACACCCGACCAGCGCGCCCTGCGGCAGTACCGCGTACGGGTCCATCGGGTCGGGCTCCCCGCAACCGGGGCCAAGAATGAGCACATCGCGCGCATCCTCGCGCTTGAGCGTGCAGGCCAGCACTAGCCCCGGTGGCAGCGTGGTTTCCAGATCCTTCAGGCTGTGCACCGCGAAGTCGATCCGCCCATCGAGCAGCGCTTCATGGATTTCCTTGGCAAACAGACCCTTGCCACCGATTTCCGCCAGCTTGCGGTTGAGCACCTGGTCGCCCGTGGTGCTGATCTGGTGTTCCTGGAACGCCCCCATGTCACGCAGGACGGGGCAGAAACGGGTCAGCACGGTAAGGAATGCCCGTGTCTGTACCAGCGCCAGCGGAGAGGCACGCGTTCCGACCTTAAGCGGCAACTGCCGACGGTGGGGTTCGGGATGTGTGGCTTCCTTTCGCTGGCGGGCAGCAGCCTCGGCCGCGACTTTCTGTAGCGCGGACGACGGAAACGGGGCGGATGGCTTTGCGGACTCCATATCGCGTGTCTATTACCGCACCGCGATAAAGGAAAGATGACATTCGCCACACCCGCATTGTAAATTACGCCATGCCCGATACCGAACCGACAGGCCCCGATCTGCCAACTCCCGTTATGGCCATTGAATCTTCGTGCGATGACACCGCCTGCGCCATCGTGCATGCGGATGGCCAGATCATGGCAGAAACGACATTATCGCAATCCGGCCATGTGCCATTTGGCGGGGTCGTGCCCGAAATCGCGGCCCGCGCCCACCTTGCCGCCCTGCCCGACCTTGTGCGTGACACATTGGACCGGGCGGGCATGCAACCGCGTGACCTCGGCGCCATTGCAGCAAGCTGCGGGCCGGGGCTGATCGGTGGCCTGATCGTAGGCGCCGACATGGGCAAGGGCATGGCCATTGCGCTGAACCGGCCTTTCATTGCCGTCAACCACATCGAAGCCCATGCCCTGAGCCCCCGCCTGCCCGGCGTTGCCAGCAATGGTGCGCCGTTTCCCTACCTGCTGCTGCTGGTCTCGGGCGGGCACTGCCAGTGCATTGCGGTGGAAGGCGTGGGCCATTACCGCAAGCTGGGCGGCACGATTGATGATGCGGCGGGCGAGGCATTCGACAAGGTGGCCAAGATGCTGGGCCTGGGCTGGCCGGGCGGCCCGGCGGTGGAACATCTGGCGCTTGAAGGCAACCCGCATGCCATTGCCCTGCCCCGTCCGCTCATGGGGCGGGCCGGATGCGATTTTTCCTTCTCCGGGCTTAAAACCGCCGTGGCACAGAAACTGCCTGCTGAAGTCCGTACCGCCCTGTCCCACCCGCTTGCCGCCGATATTGCTGCAAGCTTCCAGCAGGCGGTCAGTGACATCGTGATCGACCGCCTTGGCCACGCGCTGGGCATGATGGAACGCCCCACCACGCTGGTGGTGGCGGGCGGTGTGGCCGCCAATGGCATGCTGCGCGCCCGGTTGCAGGAATTCGCACAGACGCATGGCCTGCCCTTTGCCGCTCCGCCGCTACGCCTGTGCACGGATAATGCGGTCATGGTGGCATGGGCCGCGATCGAAACCATGCGCGCGCGCCGTGAAGCGGGCCTGCCCATACCCGATGACATTGCCATGCGTCCCCGCCCGCGCTGGCCACTGGCGGAAATGGCGCACCGCATGACAGCGGACGCTGATATTTCCGCCTGACACCACGTAGCCGGCACAGGGCGCCAAAAGCGACTCTGACCCTTGCACGGCAACCTTGACAGGCGCATTGCGATTAAGGGAACAACGATTGCCAGATATGGCACATGACCGTCAGGGGAACGAACGGATGGCCCATACTGCACGCATTGCCGTAATTGGCGCAGGCGCATGGGGCACCGCACTTGCCCTGCAGGCTGCGCGCGCGGGGGCGGAGGTGAGCCTGTGGGCGCGTGATCCCACCACCATGTCCGCCGGCCGGGTCATGCCGCGCCTGCCGGGCTACGCACTGCCACAAGCCATTACGGTTACCAGCACGCTGCCACACCAGGCCGACCTGATCCTACTAGCCTGCCCCACCCAGCATCTGCGCGAAACCGCACGCACCGTTCCACCCTGTGCGCCCCTGATCGCGTGCTGCAAGGGCATTGAGCAGGCAACCGGCCTCATGCCGCTGCAGGTGCTGGCCGAACTATTCCCCCACAGTGTTCTGGGCGTGCTGTCCGGCCCCAATTTCGCGCATGAAGTCGCTGCTGGCCTGCCCGCCGCCGCCGTCCTGGCCAGCACGGAGCGTACGCAGGCCCGCAGGCTGGCGGACCTGCTGACCACACCCGCCTTCCGCCTTTATGCCAGCGATGACCCGACTGGCGTACAGATCGGGGGGGCTGCCAAGAACGTGGTGGCCATAGCCGCGGGTGCCGCCATGGGCGCCAAGCTGGGGGAGAACGCGCGCGCGGCCCTGATCACCCGCAGCATTGCCGAACTGGGCCGCCTGTCCCATGCCGTGGGTGGCCGGCCGGAAACGCTGTCCGGCCTTGCGGGAATCGGGGATCTGCTGCTGACCTGCACCGGCCTTGCCTCACGCAATTACCGACTGGGGCTGGCCATTGGCAAAGGCAGCCCGGCGCAGGAAGCCGCCAACACGCTGGAAGGTGTGGCCGAAGGCATGGCCACCGCCCCCGCCCTGCACCAACTGGCGCTGCGCCATGGGGTCAACGCGCCGGTCATCGCCACTGTATCGCACCTTCTGGCGGGCACGATCACCATGACCGATGCCAGCAGGCAGTTGCAGGCCCGCCCGGTGGGGCATGAATTTGCCTGATTACACCGTCCTTACATCCCACATCTGCAAACAGGCGGCTTGACCCCCGGCACCGCAGCCTGCAATCCGGTCTTTCCGGCGCGTATACGAGACCGAGCATTCCGATGACCACAATCTATGATTTCATTCTGCCTGCCCTCAATGGTCCCGACATTGACATGTCCAGACTGCGGGGCAAGCCGATCCTTATTGTCAACACAGCCTCCAAATGCGGGTTCACGCCGCAATACGAGGGACTACAGAGCCTGTGGACCACATGGCGCGGCCATGACCTGATGGTCATTGGCGTGCCATCGAATGATTTTGGCGCGCAGGAACCGGGCACAGCCGAGCAGATCGGCACGTTCTGCCAGCGCAATTACAACGTGACCTTCCCGCTGACCGCCAGGAGCCACGTCAAAGGCCCGCAGGCGATCCCGCTGTTCCGCTGGCTGGCGCGGGAAGGCGGGTTCCTGTCACTGCCGCGCTGGAACTTCTACAAATACCTGATCGGGCGCGACGGGCAACTGGCCAACTGGTTTACCTCCATCACCTCGCCCGAATCACGGCGGGTGCGCATGGCGGTCGAACGCGCGGTGATGGACCACTGATGCCAAGCCGCCCCCGCGCGCCATGCTGAAAGGCTTCCTGACCGTAAGCGGCTGGACCATGATCAGCCGCCTGCTGGGTCTGGTACGCGACCAGCTTCTGGCAGCCCTTCTGGGCACGGGTGTGGCGCAGGATGCGTACCAGATCGCCTTCCGCCTGCCCAACATGTTCCGCCGCCTGTTTGGCGAGGGCGCGCTCAATGCCGCCTTCGTGCCGCTGTTTTCCTCCCTGCTGGAACGCGAGGGCCGCGATACCGCCCAGCGCTTCGCCAGTGAGACGATGAGCGTGCTGCTGTCATGGCTGCTGCTGCTGACCGTTCTGGGCGAGATCTTCATGCCCGGCGTGCTGCGCCTGATCGCACCGGGCTTCACCCACGGGGATGTACGCGATTCGCTGGCCATATCGCTCAGCCGCGTCACATTCCCCTACCTGCTCATGATCTGCGGGGCGGCGCTGGTTTCGGGCGTGCTGAACGGGATGCACCATTTTGGCGTGGCGGCGGCGGCTTATGTCAGCTTCAACGTGGTGGGGATCGCGGCCATTCTCTTCCTGCCACCCCTTACCGGCGATGTGGCGCACGCGGCCGCGTGGGGGGTCAGTGCCTCGGGCGTGATCCAGTTCGGCATCCTGCTTTACGCCGCCCGGCGAGCCGGCATGCGCCTGCGGCTGGTCGTACCATGGATCACGCCACAGATCCGCACCCTGCTGGCACGCATGGGCGTGGGACTGGTGGGCAGCGGCATTACCCAGATCAACTTTCTGGTCGATACCATCATCGCCACCCTGTTGCCCGAAGGCAGCGTGTCGCTCATGTATTTTGCCGACCGGGTAAACCAGTTGCCACTGGGCGTACTGGGGGCGGCGGCAGGCACGACGCTGCTGCCCGTACTGACCCGCCACCTGGCGGCAGGCGACACCACCAGTGCCCACACCACGCAGAACAGGGCCATATCCTATGCCCTGATCCTGACACTGCCGGCAGCGGCGGGACTTTTGGTGGTGGCGGCCCCGGTTATGATGGCGCTGTTCGGGCATGGGCAATTCACGGCGCATGACGCCGTTCTGGCGGCCCAGTCGCTACGGGCTTATGCGGTGGGACTGCCCGCTTTCGTGCTGGTCAAGGTGCTCTCGCCCGGCTTCTTCGCACGCGGCGATACCCGCACGCCGGTGCTGGTGGGCATGGGCACGCTCGTGCTCAATTTCGTGCTCAACATCAGCTTTATGCACTGGCTTGCGCATATCGGGCCGCCACTGGCCAGCAGCCTTGCCGCCATGGTCAATGCGGGCGTGCTGGCGTGGCTACTCATACGGCGCGGCGCCTTGTTGCCCGACCCGCGCCTGATCCGCCAGCTTGCGGGCATGGCAGCCTGCGCGGGCCTGATGGCCGCCGGGCTGTGGCTGCTGGGCTATACCGCGCTGGGAGACGCCATGCAGGCCAGTGCGATCATGCGGGTAGTGGATGTGGGCGCGCTTATCACGCTGGGCATCGGGCTTTACCTAGGTGCGCTGCACCTGCTGGGCGTTGCCGATGTGGGGCAGGCCGTGGGTGCGGTCAGGCGGCGGCTGGGCCGGGGCCGCTCCGGCTAGGCCCCGTGCCAAATCCAGACTGGCGAATCCTCCACCCCATCGCTAGACAACGGGGATGACATTCCCATCCCCCGAAGGCGCCACCCCCGCCATGGCGCAGTGGTTTGCGCTCAAAGCCGAACATCCCGATGCCCTGCTGTTCTTCAGGATGGGGGATTTCTACGAGCTCTTCTTCAATGATGCCGAGGCTGCGGCCGCAGCACTCGACATATCGCTGACCGCACGCGGCACCCATGGGGGGGAACCCATTGCCATGTGCGGCGTACCGGTACATGCGGCGCAGGCCTATCTGGCGCGACTGATCCGGCGCGGCTTCCGGGTGGCGGTGGCCGAACAGACCGAGCAGCCGCGCAAGGGACGCCCTGCCTCCAAGGGGCCACTGCGGCGCGCGGTCGTGCGCCTGATCACGCCGGGCACCCTGACCGAGGACGAACTGCTCGAAGCCGGGCGGCAGAACCTGCTGGCCGCCATCATCTACCCGGGCGGACGTGACGGCGGCGCGCCGGGGCTGGCCTGGATCGACATCTCAACCGGACTATTCGAGACCACAACCGTGCCGACAGGCAGCCTGCACGACCAGCTTGGTCGGCTTGACCCGGCGGAAATCCTGTGCGCGGACAATGTTGAACTGGGGGATTTCGCCCCACGCCGCACCCCTGTCGTTCACCCCGCCAGCGCGGATGCGGCACGCGCGCGCATGGCGGAGGCTTTCGGGGTGGCCAGCCTTGATGCCTTTGGCACCTTCAGCGATACGGAGGCGCTGGCCGCGGCAACCGCCATCGACTACATCCGCCGCAGCCAGGCGGGCCAGTTGCCCCGCCTGTCGCACCCCCGCCCCAGCGACAGCCAGGACGTGCTGGGCCTTGACCCCGCAACCCGCGCCAGCCTGGACCTGCTGCGCACGCGTGATGGCACGACGGAACACACCCTGTTCACTGCCGTAAGCCGGACCGTGACCGCAGCAGGCAGCCGCATGCTTGCGGACTGGATTGCTGCGCCGCTGACCGACCCCGCCCGCATCGCGCACCGGCAGGCAGGCTGGACGTGGCTGCTGGACAAACCCGGCATACGCGACGACGTGCGTACGGCACTACGCGCCGCCCCGGACATGGCGCGCGCGCTGGGCCGCCTCTCGCTGGGGCGCGGGCAGCCACGTGATGCCGTGGCCATAAGGCTGGCGCTGGAAGTAGCGCGCGCGATCCGGCGCATACTGGGCGCACAGCCGGAACTGCCCCCCATCATGGCCGGGGTCATGGGCCATCTGGATCGTGCGCATGAACTCGAAGCCCTGCTGGGCCGCGCACTGAGCGAAAACCCGCCTGCCCGCATGGATGATGGCGGCACCATCGCCAGCGGTTTTGACAGCGAACTTGATGCCCAGCGCGAACTGCGCGATGGCAGCCGGCGGGTAATTGCGGGCTTGCAGCAGGAATATGCCGAAAGCCTCGGTATCCCCAACCTCAAGATCCGCCACCATGCCCAGCTTGGCTACGTGATCGAGGTGCCAGCCGTCGCCGCCAGCCGCCTGCGCGGGCGTGATGACCTGATCATGCGCCAGGGCACCGCCAGCGCCAGTCGCTTTTCTACCGAACGGCTGATTGCACTGGACCAGCAGATTGCCCAGGCGGCCGAGAACGCGGCCCTGCGTGAGCGGCACCTGTTCACGCAGGTTGTCTGTCAGATACTGGACGAAACAGCGCTGCCTGAAATCGCCTCGGCACTGGCGTGCATCGACATCTTGCAGTCCTGCGCGCTGCTGGCGGGGGGCGGCACATGGTGCTGCCCCACCGTAGTGGATGACACGTCCTTCACCATCCGTGCGGGCCGCCACCCGGTGGTCGAGGCGGCCCTGCCGCGCAACGCCCGCTTTACCCCCAATGACTGCGACCTTGAGCCCGACCACCGCATCATGCTGCTGACGGGGCCGAACATGGCGGGCAAGTCCACCTTCCTGCGTCAGACGGCGCTGGCCGTCATTCTGGCGCAGGCCGGGCTGCCGGTGGCGGCTGCATCCATGCGTATCGGGGTGGTGGACCGGCTTTTCTCACGCGTCGGGGCGGCGGATGACCTGGCGCGCGGGCGCTCAACCTTCATGGTGGAAATGACCGAGACGGCAGCCATCCTTAACCAGGCCGGGCCACGTTCGCTGGTGGTGGTGGACGAGATCGGGCGCGGCACCTCCACGCTCGACGGACTGGCCATTGCCTGGGCGGTGCTGGAGACGCTGCATTCCACCCTGCGCTGCCGAGCCATCTTTGCCACACATTTCCACGAACTGGCCGAACTGTCGGACAGCATGCCCCGCCTGACCCCCCACACCATGAGCGTGCGGGAATGGAAGGGACAGGTCATTTTCCAGCACGAGGTCGTACCCGGCTCTGCCCGACGCAGTTGGGGCGTGCATGTTGCCCGCCTGGCGGGCGTGCCCGAACCGGTGGTACGGCGCGCGGGCCGGCTTTTGTCCATGCTGGAAAAGGAACGTGGCCGGCAGGCGCCTCCCCTGCCGCTGTTCGAACAGCACGCGCCCGCACCGGAAGCGGAACCGCCCGCCCCTGCCGTGCCCCCCGCGGCGCAGGCCCTGCTGGAAGAACTGGACCCTGATGCACTCAGTCCACGCACGGCACTGGAAATGCTCTATAAACTCAAAAAACTGCTGAAACCCTGATACGGCTCTGGACCTGAACCCACCAAGGGCTGCACAGTGTTTTTTTCGTCGCCACCTATCAGGACGCCATCTGGCCACAATGCCCAACGCAGCCCCCCCTTCCGCCTCCCCAGTCGATGTGATGACAGACGCCCTGCATGCGGCCCTGTTCCCTCCCGGCAGCAGTGGAGACGAACCCGCCCTGCCGCGTGAGGAAGCCATCGGCCTGGTCCGCCGCCACCTGTCGCGCTACCAGGCCCATGTGCGTGAGGAATTCGAGCATCACAGGCTGGGTGGGGCTGAAGCGGGCAAGCTGCTGGCAGCCTATACGGACGGAATGATCCGCGTGCTCGCCGCCTTCGCCATGCGGCAGACAGGAATCGACTCGCATCCCGAAGCCCCCTTCACCATCGCCGCTACCGGCGGGTACGGGCGCGGGTTGCTGGCCCCTTTCAGTGACATCGACCTTTTGTTCCTCACCCCCGAGACGAAGGTGGAAAACATACGCACCTGCGTGGAATACATCCTGTATTTCCTATGGGATCTGGGGCTGAAGGTCGGGCACGCGACCCGCACTATCAATGAATGCATTGCCGAGGCCGAGGCCGACACCACGGTGCGCACCACGCTGCTCGATGCCCGCATCCTGACGGGCAGCGAGTCGCTTTTCGAGATGTTCCAGGCCCGCTACATCGTGGCCTGCGTGCGCGCGGGCGCGGACCGCTTCATCAGCGATAAACGCAAGGAACGCGCGGCGCGGCACCAGCGCTTTGGTGACAGCCCGTACCTGGTCGAACCAAACGTGAAGGAAGGTCGCGGTGGCCTGCGTGACCTGCAGACGCTGTACTGGATGTGCCGCTACACCTTCGGCACCCGCCATGTGTCCGACCTGCTGGCCCCCGGCTTTAGCGAACTCGGCCTGCTGACCGAACCCGAAGCCAAGCGCGCGCGCCGGGCATGGGACTTCCTGTGGCGGGTGCGTTTCCACCTGCATTACGTGTCAGGTCGGGCGGAAGAACGCCTGACATTCGACGTGCAGCCCGTAGTGGGTGGCCGCATGGGCTATACGCGCCATGGGCGCCAGGTAGGCGTGGAGCGCTTCATGCGCCACTACTTCCTGACCGTGCGCGAGGTCATGCGCCTCACACTGGTGCTGGAACCCGCCGTGCTGCGCCAGGCGCTTGGCCCCGTGGCCAATGCGCCCGAAGCCGACAGCCAGATGCGTGACGCGGGCTTTACCGTGCTCGATGGCCGCATCCTGCCCCAGCGCGGCACGTCGTTCGCGGATGAACCGATCCAGATGATGCGCCTGCTGGACTGGGCCAAGAAGCGCAAGCTACCCATCCACCCCATGGCCATGCACCAGTTGATCCGCTGGGAGCGCAAGGCCGCCAGCCTGCGCGGTGACCCGGAAACCGCACGCATCTTCCTGGACCTCATGTGCGGTGATCCGCCAGAACGCACGACCCGTGCTTCCCGCACGGGGGAAGCTGCGGATGCACCGGATGCCTCACCCAGCTTCCACCTGATGGATGAGGGGCGGCGCAAGGGCAATGCCTACTGGCTGCATATCCTTAACGAGACCGGACTGATGGGCCGCCTGCTGCCCGACTGGTCGCGCGTTGTGGGGCAGATGCAGTTCGACACCTACCATGTGTTCACGGTTGACGAGCACATCATCGACGCGCTGCGCATACTGGGCCGGGTGGAACATGGCCAGATGGCCGATGAGATCCCCGTCGCCTACGACCTTGCGCGCAACCTGCATTCGCGCCGGGCGCTGTATGTGGCGGTCATGCTGCATGACATTGCCAAGGGGCGTGGTGGCGACCATTCGGAAATCGGCTCGCAGATCGCACTCTATGTCTGCCCCGAACTGGGTATGGACAGCGAGGAGACGGAAACGGTTTCGTGGCTGGTGCTGCATCACCTGCTACTCAGCCACACCGCGTTCCAGCGCGATATTGACGACCCCAAGACCATCCTTGACCTGGCCGACATCATCCAGTCGCCCGAACGCCTGCGCCTGCTGCTTTTGCTGACCATCGTGGACATGCGGGCGGTGGGACCACGCGTGTGGAATGCATGGAAGGCGACGCTGCTGAACGAACTTTACATGCGCGTGGCCGAAGTGCTGGAAGGCAGCCTTGCCACCACTGAACGCGACGTGCGCGTGGAGCGCGCTAAGACCGCCACCGCACAGTGGCTGGTGGAAGACGGGATGAACGAGGCCGATGTCCGGCACTTCATGGGATTGGGCTATGGCAGTTACTGGCTGTCGTTCGATCACGACACCCATGCCCGTCATGCCCTGCTGATTGGCGAATCCGAACGCCAGCATTCCCCCCTTACGGTCGAGACCCAGCCCCTGCCCGCGCGCGGAGTGACGGAAGTCACGATCTATGCCGCCGACCATCCGGGGCTGTTTTCCAAGATTGCTGGCGCTGTGGCCATTGCCGGGGCCTCGATCGTGGATGCGCGCATCCATACCATGACCAACGGCATGGCGCTTGATACGCTGTGGATCCAGGATGCGGGCGGCGCTGCCTTTGAGGAACCGCAGCAGCTTGGCCGCCTGTCACTACTGATCGAGCAGGCGCTGACCGGCCACCTCAACATCAACCGCGAGATTGCCCAGTGCGGCCGCAGGCTGAGTGGGCGGCGCATGCGCGCGATCCATGTGCCACCGCGCGTGGTGATCGACAACCGCGCGTCCAACACCTGCACGGTGGTGGAGATCAACGGCCGCGACCGCCCCGGCCTGCTGCATGATGTCACGGCAGCGCTGAGCGAGCAGAAACTGCAGATTGCCTCCGCCCACATCACCACCTATGGCGTGCGCGCGGTCGATGTTTTTTATGTAAAGGACCTGTTCGGACTGAAAATCACGGACAAGGAACGTCTTGACCGCGTGCGCACCACCCTGCTTGCCGGACTGCAGGAAGCGGAAGCGGCAGCCCAGCGCCGCTCGTCCGAACTGGAATCAATCACGATCTGACCGCAAAGGTCACCCGCACCATATCCTGCAGGGCGGCGCACAACTGCGCCACGACCTGATCCCATGCCTGCGCAGGCGGCAGCAGTTCCTGCTGCCGGAACTGCCGCAGCGTGGGGTACCACTGGCTGGCAGGCGCACCTTCGGGCAGCACACCTGTCCCGGCACGCTCCGGCGGCGCGTCAAACGCCGCCGCCCAGCGCCAATCCCCCCCAAAACGGCTGAGCAGCCACACCGGGCACCCCATGGCACCCGCCAGATGCGCCACAAGCGTATCCACGCTAATCACCAGATCCAGCGTAGCCATAAGCCGTGCCGTATCCAGCATATCCGCACCAGCCGGCAGTTCATGCCTGATGAAGGGTAATCCTCCCGCATCCGCATCACCCGGCCGCAGGGATATAAATTCTACCCCACCAATACAGGCAAGCGGCGCCAGATCGGCCACCGCAACCGAGCGCCGCGCATCAAAGCGATAGGCCGCATTCCCCGCATGGCACAGGCCAACACGCAAGGGCGTCGTGCGCCCTGCGTGCGGTCGCCACGGCATTTCACCCAAATAAGGGGTAAAGGCGGGTACATCATGTGCACCCAGCAGGTACGGCAGACTGAACAGGTCGCACTGGGCTGCGACGTGCATTTTATCATATATATCATGTGTGATAATTTCTATGGCATGCCCACGCGCATCATCCAGCGTGGCCGCCAGTCGGGCCATCGCGGCAGGCACGCGCAGCACAACCGGTACCCTGCACGCGGCAAGCTGCACATAGCGCAGGAAATGCACCCCATCACCCAGCCCTTGCGCCATATGCACCAGCAACCTGCGCCCCGTAGGCAGCCCCTGCCCGTTCCATTGGGGCAACCGGTGTGTAGCTGGGTGAGGCGGCGTGAAGGCCAGGCGGGATTCCCACAACGCCCAGCCTTGCGCCAGATCACCCTGCGCCAGCAGGCCGACGCCCATGTTGAAGCGGGTCCGGGCACGGGTTGCCTCATCCAGCGCGGGGTTACGGGCCAGTAAGGCCACGTAACAAGCGCAGGCCGCACGGACCGCCCCGCCTTCAAACAGGCCGGTTGCGTGGTTTAGGGCGATGCGCGCATCATCGGGTGCAAGATCCATGGCCTGATGCAAGGCAGTATCGGCACCGGCCATATCTCCCAGCGCCATTAGGGCAAGACCGAGGTTATTGCAGCTTTCCGCCTCCGGCCTTTGCGCCACGGCACGGCGCAGCAGGCGGGCAGCCTCGTCCATCTGCCCGCGCGCAAGGACAAGTGCGCCCAGCCCCGACAGGGCACGAACATCGGATGGATCAGTGACAAGGCAGGCCCGCAGCACACCCTCCGCCCCATCCCGGTCGTGATGGGCCAGAAGCATGTCGGCCAGTTCATGCGCGCAACCCGATGCCAATGTTGCGTGTCGCACGATATGGCGCATTTGGGTTATGGCCGCCGCCCGCTGTCCACGCCGCCACAAAAAACGGGCATAAAGCCTGCGGGCGTGTCCGTTCTCCCTGCCCGGCAGGCGGGCCGCATGGCCAAATGCCCGCGCGGCATCTCGCACGGCTCCCGTAGCTTCCATTATCTCGGCACGGACCAGCCATGTGGGCGCATGACCGGGCCGACGCAGACAGGCAAGGCGAATGGCGGCACACGCAGCCTGTCCATGCCCCTGCGCCAGCAGGGCACGGGCCAGTACTTCATGAAACGCACCTTCCGGCGCAACCTGCAACGCGCGACCGGCAAGAGCTATGGCGATATCCGCCCGGCCGGCCGCCAGCGCCACGCAGGCCAGGCCGTGCAGGGCATCGGGGTCATCAGGACATATGGTACGCAGGGCGGCAAAATGGGTACGTGCCCCGGCCACATCGCCTGCGTGCAGTGCCGCCTGGCCGCATGCCAGCAGGTGCGACCTGTCCTGTCGGGCCTTCATCATCGCGTGGACTCCCTTGCATGGCGTGGCGTGCTCCCGCACACTCGCCGTGTCATTCATACGCGACGAAATATTAAGATTTTCAGTCAGGAGCCCGCATGAACATCCAGTCCGGCACCACCAGCCAGCAGGCTTATGAAACGCTGCGGCAGCGCTTTGCCCGCATGGGCCAGATCCGCAACGCGCTGGGCATCCTGGGCTGGGACAAGGACACCATGATGCCCGTCGGGGCTGCCGACAGCCGCGCCGAAAGCATTGCGGCCCTTGCCGTGCTCTCGCACGAACTTATGACCGCACCCGACATGCCCGCCCTGCTGGAGCGCGCGCAGGCCCCCGATGATGCCATGGCGCGCGCCAACCTGCACGAAATGCGCCGCAAGCACGCCCACGCCGCGGCTATCCCCTCCGATCTGGTGGAAGCGTCATCGCGCGCCGCCTCGCGCTGCGAGATGGCATGGCGCACCGCGCGCCAGAACAACGACTTTGCCTCCCTGCTGCCAGAATTGCAGAGCGTGCTTTCCTACACGCGCGAAATTGCCGCAGCCAAGGCCGAGGCTCTTGGCCTTTCTCCTTATGACGCGCTGCTGGACCAATATGATCCGGGCACAAGACAGGCCGATATCGACCCTGTCTTTGCCGAACTGTCCAGCGAACTGCCTGACCTGATTGCCACCGCGCTGGCGCACCAGAAAGACCAGGCCACCCCCCTGCCCCTGCCCGGCCCGTTTGAAGTGCCCGCGCAGGAAAGGCTGGGGCGTGACACCATGCGCGCCCTTGGATTCGACATGCAGCGCGGGCGGCTTGATGTCAGCCTGCACCCCTTCTGTGGCGGGGCGGAGGATGATGTGCGCATCACCACCCGTTATGAACGTGATGATTGCCTTAACGCCCTGATGGGCGTGGTGCATGAAACCGGGCATGCGCTGTACGAACAGGGATTGCCCAGGGCATGGCGCGCCCAGCCGGCAGGCGAGGCACGCGGCATGAGCCTGCATGAAAGCCAGTCCCTGCTGATGGAAATGCAGGTGTGCCGCTCGCGCCCCTTCATGAACTGGATGGCACCGCGCCTGCGCGCAACCTTTGGCGGCAGTGCAACCGACAGCGCATGGACGCCTGATAACCTGCACAGACTTGTAACCCGCGTGCGCCCTGGCTTCATCCGGGTGGATGCGGATGAAGTCACCTATCCTGCCCATATCCTGGTGCGTTACGAGATGGAGACCGCGCTGATTGCGGGAAAGATGAAGCTGGCTGACCTGCCCGAAGCCTTCAACACCCGCATCCATGACCTGCTGGGCCTGAAAGTGCCCGAGGACCGGTTGGGCTGCCTGCAGGACATTCACTGGCCATCGGGATCATGGGGGTATTTCCCCACCTATACGCTGGGCGCGATCATCGCCGCCCAGTTGCGCGCAGCAGCCGAGCGGGACAACCCGGCCATCATGCCCGCCATTGGCAATGGCGATTTCACACCACTGCTGGACTGGCTGCGCCCGCGCATCCATGCGCGCGGCAGCGGGGCCACAACGGTAGAAATCGTACGCGACGCCACGGGGGCGGTGCCCAATACGGGACCATACCTGCGCCATCTGCGCCAGCGTTACTGTGCGCAGGTGTAGAATAAATCCCTGATAAAAAATCATGGAAGTTTCTGGGTGCCACCATTTTTAAAAAATTCTGTTTTCTTCTGAGTTTTTTAAAATATTCACCAAAAACTTCCTTATGATTGCCGGATATTCCCTGCACATGCCGCCACATCGCAACCGTGAGTCATGGCGTAACCAGACAATCACGCTCCCCCTTCATGATCGGGGGCGAACTGGCAGGGCGGGCATGCCATATCATCCCCTTGCCATTCGCGCCGGTTCGTGACGAGATATCGCGCGATGTACGCAAAATCCCTTCCCGCCCTCCGCTGCCTGCGCCATGCGGGCTTTCTCCTTGCCTGCGGCACCGGCCTGCTGGGCATGCTGCCTGCCGCACATGCCGCCAAGCCCGCCCCGCCGCTCAACCCACCCGCAGCACTTGAGGAAATCGCCGCCTCATCCACCAGCGCATGGGACCGGGTAGTCGTGCTGCCCGATGGTCGGCTGCTGGTCGAACTGCCGCGCTGGGCGGGCAATAAAGGGCCAGCTATTGCGGTGCTGGACGCAAATGGCACCCCCCAACCTTACCCTGATGCCACATGGAACGACCCGTCCGCCCCGCCATCCTCGCGCTTCGTGGCACCGGCCGACATGCAGCTCCAGCCCGATGGTACGCTGTGGGTGCTTGATAGCGGCCAGCCCGACCCTGCCGGCAAGCCGGTTGAAGGGGGGCCCAAGATCGTGAAGCTGGATACGCATGGCCAGCGGGTATTGCAGACCTGGCCGCTCAATCCCGACATGCTACGCGTGGGCAGTTACGCCGCCACCATGCGGGTGGCACGTGGCCATGCCTTTGTGGGTGATGCCGGCATTCCGGCCATGATCGTGGTGAAACTGGACACCAACACCCAGCGCCGCCTGATGGAACACACGCCAGCACTGACCGCCCACCAGCCCATTACGGTAGATGGCAAAATTGCCACCAATCCCGCAGGGCACACCGCCATTGTCAACATCAGCCAGATGGACATCAGCGCCGATGGGCAGTGGCTGTATTTCGAGCCGCTCTGTGGCCCGGTCTACAAGCTCGATACCGACCTGCTGGTAGACCCCAAGGTCACCCCCATCGAACTGGAGGAAGGCCCGACCCTGTGGTATAAAACGCCCCCGCTGGGCGGTATTACCGCAGGGCTGGACGGCACGCTGTATTTCAATGATGTCTCTACCGGCAGCATCTTCCGCCTGATGCCTGACCGTGTGTACCAGAAAATCGTGACCGACCCGCGCCTGCACTGGCCCGGCGGTTCGTTCGCCACAAAGGATGGGCAGCTATACGTCCCCGCTGCCCAGCTTGACCGCACGGCCCCGCTCAATGGCGGTATCAACGCCATACAGTGGCCGGTACATATCTACCGCATCAATGTAGGTGTGCTGCCTCCCCCCAAATTCTGACACGCCACGCGCGGAATTGCGCATGCCGGCGCATGCGCCCCCTTCGCGCGCGGGACGGTTGGGATTATGGTGGTGCAATGCGCTATATTTCTACCCGGGGGAATGCCCCCGTCCGCGACTTTTCGTCCGTTCTGCTGGCGGGGCTGGCAGAGGACGGTGGCCTGTACCTGCCCGAAAGCTGGCCCGAACTCACGCTCCCCCAGTGGCGTGACCTGCGCGGCCTGCCCTACCCGGAGCTTGCCGCCCGCATCATCGCGCCCTTTGCCGAAGGGTCGATCACACATGATGTGCTGCTCAAGCTGTGCCGTGAAGCCTACAGCCGATTCGACCACCCCGCGATCGTGCCGCTGACACAGGTGGAAGACGGGCTTTTCGTGCAGGAACTGTTCCACGGCCCCACGCTGGCCTTCAAGGACATGGCCATGCAGTTGCTTGGCCGCCTGTTTGACCATGTGCTGACCGAGCGTGACGAGAAGGTCACGATCGTGGGTGCCACATCGGGTGATACCGGATCGGCCGCGATTGAGGCATGCCGGGGCCGCGCGCGGCTGAACGTGGTGATCCTGCACCCCGAAGGCCGCACGTCAGAAGTGCAGCGCCGACAGATGACCACCGTGCTGGAACCCAACGTAACCAACCTGGCCGTGCAGGGCACATTCGATGACTGCCAGGATCTGGTCAAGGCCATGTTTGCCGACCTGCCCTTCCGCACCGACATGCATCTCTCGGCGGTCAATTCCATCAACTGGGCGCGCATTGCAGCGCAGGTGCCTTACTATGTCTATGCCGCACTTGCACTGGGCGCACCGGATCGCGAAGTCTCGTTTGCCGTGCCCACCGGCAATTTCGGCAACGTGCTGGCCGCATGGGTGGCGCGCCGCATGGGTCTGCCCATCCGCGCGCTGTGCGTCGGCTCCAACCGGAACGACATCCTCTCGCGCTTCCTCAATGAAAACGACATGAGCATCCACGGCGTGGTGCCCAGCCTGTCGCCTTCGATGGATATTCAGGTCTCATCCAACTTCGAGCGCCTGCTGTTCGAACTGCTGGACCGCAATGCGGGCGAATGCGCGCGCATCATGACCGATTTCCGCAAGACCGGCGTGATGAAGGTCTCCACCCCGGTATGGGACCGGGCCAATGCGCTGTTCCACGGCCTGTCGCTGGATGATGGAGCAACAGAGGCGGAAATCCGCATGCTCAACACCCGCAGCCACTACCTGGCTGACCCGCACACGGCCATCGGCATAGCGGCGGGGCGCGCTTTCCGTGAGGCCGGGATTCCCATGGTCGCCATGTCCACGGCCCACCCCGCCAAGTTCCCCGATGCCATGGCACAGGCAACCGGCATCCGCCCTGCCCTGCCTGCCGCCTTGGCTGACCTGTATGACCGTCCCGAGCGTTACAGCGTGGTACCCGCCAATCTGGGCGTGATCGAGGACAGGGTACGCGCTGCCGTCCTGTCCAACACGCCTGCCGACTGAACCAGTCCTTCTACCATCCTTTCAAGCAAACAAGGGGCGGCATGGGTGCATAGAGCACCCGTACCGCCCGCAGGACCAGCATGACCGACCTGATCAATGTGACCCGACTGGACTCCGGCCTGACCATCGTGACCGAACGGATGGACAGGGTGGAGACCGTCTCGCTTGGGGCGTATGTCGCCGCGGGCACCTGCAATGAAACCACGCCCGAAAACGGGGTCTCCCATTTTCTGGAACATATGGCATTCAAAGGCACGGGCACCCGCACCGCCGTCGGCATTGCGGAGGAAATCGAGAATGTGGGCGGCCACATCAACGCCTACACCGCGCGCGAGCACACGGCCTATTATGTCAAGCTGCTCAAGGAAAACCTTGACCTGGGCGCTGACATCATTGGCGATATCCTGACCCACAGCAGCCTGGCCCCCGAGGAGCTTGAGCGCGAACGCGGCGTGATCCTGCAGGAAATCGGGCAGGCCAACGACACGCCGGACGACATCGTGTTCGACCATTTCCAGGAAACCGCCTTCCCCGACCAGGCGATGGGCCGCCCCACGCTGGGCACCGAAGCGGGTATCCAGACCATGTCGCGCGCAACGCTGGTCAACTACATGGGCACCCACTATACGGCCGGCAACACCATCATCGCCGCCGCCGGCAACCTTGAGCATGCCCGCGTGGTGGACCTTGTGCAGCGACACTTTGCCGACCTACCCACCGCAACCGTGCCGCCGCAGCCTGCCGTGAACTACGTGGGTGGTGCGTTCACACGCGAGCGGGATCTGGATCAGGCCCATATCGTGCTCGGCTTTCCCTCCATGCCCTATGGCGATGCGGACTATTACCCGGCCCTGCTGCTGTCCACGCTGCTGGGGGGGGGCATGTCGTCGCGCCTGTTCCAGGAAATCCGTGAAAAGCGCGGGCTGGTCTATTCGGTCTATTCCTTCAACGCCCCCTTCCGTCAGGGCGGGCTGTTCGGCATCTATGCTGGCACGGGCGAGGCACAGGTAGCCGATCTGGTGCCCGTAACGCTGGAAGAACTGCGCAAGGTGCGCCATACGGTCAATGCGGCCGAACTGGGGCGCGCACGGGCACAGCTCAAATCCTCGCTGCTCATGTCGCTGGAAAGCACAGGCAGCCGATGCGAACAGCTTGCCCGCCAGCTCCAGATCTTTGACCGCCTGATCCCCACCGCCGAGACCGTGCGCAGGATCGACGCCGTCACGATTGAAGACGTGCAGCGCGTCGCTACCCGCATCTTCAGCGGCAGGCCGACGCTGGCATCGCTAGGGCCGATCAGCCATGTTCCCTCGCTCGACAGCATTGCCGGGGCGCTGGCGGCATGAGTTCCGAACCGCTCGACCTGATTGCGACCCTGATTTCCCGCGCCCGCGCCGCCGGTGCCGATGCGGCGGACGCCATATATGTCAATCGCACGGCCCATGGCGCGCAGGTGCGCAATGGCCGCACCGAGGACCTTGAACGCTCGGAGACCTGCGACCTTGGCTTGCGGGTATTCGTGGGGCAGCGCGCGGCCATCGTCTCGGCTACAGCCCTTGACCCTACGCGCTTCGACACGCTGGCTGAACGCGCCGTAGCCATGGCACGCGTAGTGCCCGAGGACCGTTTTGCCGGTCTGTGCGATGCTGCGGAAAAAGGCTTTGTGGACGCAACGGGCCTGGATCTGTTTGACCCTGCAACCCCCAGTACCGCCGATCTGGTGGCGCGTGCCCGTACGGCGGAAGATGCGGCGCTGTCGGTCGCTGGCATTTCCAACAGCAACGGGGCTTCGGCCAGTTTTGGCCTGTCTGACATCATCCTCATGACATCGGCGGGCTTTTCGGGCCGCTATGCGCGCACCAGCCATTCCGTCTCGGCCAGCGCGGTAGCGGGCAGTGGTACGAAGATGGAGCGGGACTACGATTACCATTCCGCCGTCCACCTGTCTGACCTGGAAGATGCGGCAAGGATCGGCCTGCGCGCGGGTGAGCGCACGATCGCCCGCCTCAACCCCGTGCGCCCACGCACCGGCAGGCTGCCCATTGTGCTGGACCCGCGTATCTCAACCAGCATGCTCAGCCATCTTTCAGGGGCAATCAACGGCATTGCCATTGCGCGCGGCACCTCCTTCCTCAAGGAGAAGATGGGGGCACGCATCATGCCGGCCGGTATCACCATCATCGACGACCCGCGCCGCGTGCGTGGCCCCGGTGCCCGCCCGTTTGATGGCGAAGGCATGCTGACCCATACCCGCACGCTGGTGGAAGATGGCGTGCTGAAGACATGGGCGCTGGACTCCCGCTCCGCCCGCCAACTTGGGCTTGAACCTACGGGTTGCGCCAGTAGGGGCACATCCGGGCCGCCCGCGCCGTCGCTTGGCAACATGCACATGCAGCCCGGCCACCTGACCCCTGCGGAACTGATGGCCGATATTGACGAGGGCATCTACGTGACCGAACTGATGGGGTCCGCCATCAACGGCATTACCGGTGACTACAGCCGGGGAGCGTCAGGTTTCATGATCCGCGGTGGCGTGCTGGCCGAACCCGTGGCGGAACTGACCGTGGCGGGTAACCTCAATGACATGTTCGCCCGCCTGGTTCCGGCCAGTGACCTGACCTTCCGCATGGCCACCAATGCCCCCACCATCCGTATTGATGACATGGTGATCGCGGGCGCCTGATCGTTACCCTTTCCGTGATTTCATGTTTCTACAGGCCCGTTGCCCCTGTTTTCGGGGTGCGGGCCTGCTTATATGCATGACAGGCGGCCAGATGATGCTGGCCGCATGGATAAAGATGGTTCCGACACAGGATTGCAGATAGCCTGACCCAGATGAAAAAAGATCCTTCGCGCCTGATGCCGCGTAAAAGCATCGTCCTCGCCGCCAGCGCGGCCCTGACCATGCTGCCACTGCTGGCCCATCCGCATGATGCCGATGCCCGTGCAGGCGGTGGCATGTCCATGGGCAGCCGTGGCTCGCGCACCTACAGTGCGCCTGCGCCATCTGCGACCGCGCCGATGGGGGCCATGCCCTTCCAGCGTACCATGACACCCCGCCAGCCCGACGCGGGCTATGGCGCGCGTGCGCCCTTTGGTGCTGGTGCAGGCAGCATGGCAATGGCCCGGCCCCGCCACCCGTTCATGAGCGGGTTCATGGGTGGGCTGATCGGTGCCGGGTTGTTCGGCATGGTGTTCGGCCATGGCATGTTCGGTTCGGGCATGGGAGGCAGCGGCTTTCTGGGACTGCTGATCCAGTTGGCGCTGGTCTTCTTTCTCGTGCGCTGGGCAATCCGCCGCTTCAGCGGTAGCGGCACGGGCGGCGGCACGCTCAACCCGTTTGCATCCGGTGGCGCAGGCCCGACGGGTGGCCCGGTCCCGCAGGGGAGCACGCAGCCGGTGGGTGTAGCCATTACGGCGGCCGACTATCAGGCCTTCCAGCAAGCGCTGATCAATATCCAGACCGCATGGAGCCAGCAGAACGTGGCCGCCATGCAGCATATGGCCACGCCGGAGATGGTCTCCTACTTCAACAACCAGTTGAGCGATCTTGCCAGCCGTGGTGCACGCAATGTGGTATCCGACGTGCGCTTCGAGCGTGGTGACCTGGTGGAAAGCTGGCGTGAAAACGGCATGGATTACGCAACGGTAGCCATGCAGTATTCCCTGATCGACATCACCACGGACATGACGGGCCGCGTGATTGATGGTGATCCGTCCAACCGCACCACCGTAAGCGAACTGTGGACCTTCGTGCGCTCAGCCGGGACGGGCACGTGGCTGCTCTCCGCCATCCAGCAGACGCGCCGCTGACCGGCACGATAACCTGAAACTAGACGACAAAAGGCCCGCATCACATGATGCGGGCCTTTTTTCATGCACAATCATAAAAGTTTTTGGTGATGTGTTTTCCCAAAAAACTGCATGAAGTGTCACATTTTAAAAGAAGGCGACACTCAAAAAATTTTTGTTTTTTGTCAATTTATACTTCAGGAACAGTTTTTTCAGATATGCGCCAGACTAAGCGCATACAGGATAACCGCCAGCGCCGAGAGCGTGATCGCTACCCCCCGGATACGCCCCCTGTGCCGACGCGCTGCCTCCTGCGCTTCCATCTCTGGTGTTACTTCAACCGCTGTTGCCTGGTCCATCAGCCCGATCTCCCTATTGAGTCAGAAAATACCCGTCCGTCAGTGGGCAATGAAGGCGTGATCGGCCAGCAGACCGCAGAATAGGAGAAACAGGTAGGCCAGTGAGTAGCGGAAGGACCGCCGCGCCGCGCCATCCCCCGTCAGGCTGACACCATTGGCGTCCTGCCTGTCACGCAGCACCTTGATGGCACAGTAGATGAACCCTGCCCCCAGCACACCGGCAACACCCGTGTAGAGCCAGCCCGCCAGATGCAGGAAGGACGGCACCAGCGATACGACAGTCAGGATGATGGTGTACCACAGGATCTGCCAGCGTGTATGCCGTGCGCCCCGGACAACCGGCAGCATGGGAATGCCCGCCCGTCCGTAATCCTTGCACGCATAGAGCGACAGCGACCAGAAATGCGGCGGTGTCCATAAAAAGATGATGCCAAACATCACAACCGGCATCACGGCCATGGACCCCGTGGCCGCTGCCCAGCCGATCATGGGCGGAAAGGCACCCGCTGCCCCACCAATCACGATGTTCTGCGGCGTGGAGCGCTTGAGCCACATCGTGTAGATTACGGCGTAAAAGAAAATGGAAAATGCGAGTATGCCCGCCGCCAGCGCATTGGTGGCCAGCCACATCAGGATGACGGAGGCAACCGACAGACCAATCCCGTAACCCAGCGCTGCTGCCGGCCTGATCCGCCCATCGGGGATAGGACGGGTTACGGTACGCTTCATGACCGCATCAATATCACGATCATACCACATGTTGATGGCGCCCGCTGCACCTGATGCCATGCATATGCACAGGATACTGACAACCGCCACCAGCGGGTTGATCGGCCCCGGTGCCATGTACAGCCCCGCAGCGCCCGTGAACACAACCAGCGAAATGACGCGCGGCTTGAGTAGTGCCAGCCAGTCGCGTGCATCGGTACCGACGCGGCTGGCATCAAAAGTCAGGACCGTGCCCTGTGCAGCATCCGGCAGTGTTGCGGAACCGCTCATGCTCATGCATCCCCATGAGTGGATACGGGGGTCTGCCATTCCGGCGTACGGGCACCGGGCCCCCAGTAATTGGTCGGCAGCGTTTCAGCCGGGCGTAGCCCCGCCTGCACGACGATACCCGCAAAGACGAGGATCGACAGCCCCATCAGAACCGCCCCCAGCATGCCCGCCATGCCATGGAACGCCAGCAGTGACAGCACGGTGCCACCAACCGTCAGGCCAAAATGCAAACGGCTGGCACCAGCCGGGGCGACATGGCCCACCATCTTGCCAATCCAGTAATAGAAACCGGTGAACAGCGCGAAAACCGCCGCATAAAGCGTGGCGGCATGCACGTCAGCCATCCCGCCGGCCCGCAGCGACATAACCGAACCCGCCAGCACAAGGGCCACAAAACCCGCCGCCCATTCCATCGGGACCGAAGCGCGAACCCGCCCCACACGCACCGTCTGCCCCCACGCGGCCAGCACGGCCAGCACCGGTAGCACGATCAGTGCGAGTTGCAGCACGGCGGCAGGAGCCACCATGTGTTCCAGCCCGCCGTGCAGCAGGTCATGCACCCAGACCGATGCCCCACCAATCGACATGACAGTCAGCGCCCCCAGCACCACGCGCGGCATCTGCAGGGGTGCGTTGGAGAATGTCTCGATAACCTGCGATACGATCCCGATCGAGGGCAGCAGCAGCAGCGCGATCTCGGGGCCGGCAAAGACATGCAACAGCGCATCAATCCGTGGTGCCATATCGGCCCCCGACAGCACGATCCGCGTAAGCCCCCCCGCCAGAACCGGCATGACCATAACAGCCATCATGGCCGTAAGCCCCTGCGCCCAGACAAACATCGGCAGGTCACGCAGGCGCTGTTCCACCGGGCCCATGTTAAGGATGGTAGCCACCATGTTAATGGCCTGCAGCAGCATGCCAAGACACCAGGCAAGCAGGGCAAAAACCGAGACCTGCGGTGCCACGGCGGGCGACAGCCCGGCCAGAACCCCCACAAACCCCATGGCCACCAGCGCCCACCCCGCCAGCGCCATGCGCGGGAAGGCCAGGGCGCGGGCGCGCAGCAGTAACGGCACAAACCAGTTGCCAAACCCGCCACACAGGGCAGGCAGGGCGCAGAAAAATACCATCATCATGCCATGGCGCCGGGCGATACGCTCCGCCGCGCCAGCCGCATCGCCACCTGCCCAGGCCTCCAGCAGTCCATGTGGCAGCAGGCCAGCCTGCAGGCCCACGGCCAGCAGGCCCCCGGTCATGCCCGACACGATCGCCAAGACAAGATACAGCATGCCTACCGTCCTGTAGTTACAGGACGGGGCTGTTCCCCGCACGGCCTCTGCCCCGAACTGTGTGCCTGTGGGCATTCGGTGTACTCCCTGCTGCCATGCACCGGTTCCCGGCATGGCCAATCGTTACCATGTTTTCATCTATATACAGCGACCGGTACGCAAAAACGACCCTGCAGGCCGTCCCAGCAGTCGCGCAAATGTCATTTCAGCCCTGCCGCAGGGACAGGGCTGGCGGGATGGTCAGTCCTGAAATCAGGCCACCATGGGATTGGCGGTGATGTCGGCTTCACGCTCAAGCGTCACGAGCGTGAACAGCCCGGCTGGCGGCACGGACTGTAACGTCGCGCGCCGCAGGTCGGCCGGCGGCAGAAGAGATTCGATGGCAAAATCCGGGTGCCATCCCAGCGAATGCGAGGCGCGCGCCATGCCACGCTCAACCGCCAGCCGCACGCCGCCCTGCGCGAGGAAATGGTTGACGAACAGGATATGGCCGCCCGGCCTGACCACGCGCTTGAGTTCGGCCAACAGGGCGCGCGGATGCGGCACGACAGAAGCTACGAACATGGCCACTGCTATGTCGAAGGCACCGTCCTCGAACTGGGTGGCCTCGGCGTCCATTTCCAGCAGGTTGTCCACATTGGACAGTTTAAGACGACGCACACGCTGGCGTGCGCGCTCCAGCATGTCACCAGACAGGTCGATACCAGTAATATGCTTGTCGGCGCGGTAATAGGGCAGCGCAAGGCCGGTGCCCACACCCACTTCCAGCACGCGCGTGCCGGGCAGCGCATTGACCGCCTCCACCGCGCGCTTACGCCCGAAGGCGGAAACACTGCCGAACAGCGCATCATACACACCGGCCCAGCGCCGGTAGGCGGCCTTGACCGCCGCCGCGTCCATCGCGGATTTGGGAGAAGGAATTTCCACTACTTTCTCGGCGGTCTCGTCATGCAGGACGTCACTCATCAGGCTGCTCCCATGCCCTGGCCATGGAAGATGGCACACCCGGCCCGCTCCTGTGCTGCACCCGCCATGATCAAATCCGTCCCGTTCTGCTGCATTGCAATTCCACCTGACATGCCTGCGCGCCAACCGGCCCACATAACCGCCTGTAATCCATATCCGATGCCATGCCCCATGGCGCGGCAGCCACGACCACCGTGCCTGCCATGAACATCGTTCCTCACATCCTTAAGTGCCCGGAGTCGCGGCTGACAGGCGGGCCTCGATCGCGTCCCATATCAGGCCGGCCGTATTGATGCCGTTAAAACGATCAATTTCCTGCAGACCGGTCGGCGAGGTGACATTGATCTCGGTCAACCATTCACCGATCACATCGATTCCAACAAAAATAAGCCCCTCGTCGCGCAGCATAGGGCCGATGGTGTCACAGATCTCGCGGTCGCGCGCGGTCAGTTCCGCACGCACGGGCCGACCGCCCACATGCATGTTCGACCGTGTCTCACCATCTGCCGGGATGCGGTCAATCGCACCCACCGGCACGCCATCCACCAAGATGATGCGCTTGTCCCCCCTGCGCACGGCAGGTTCGTAGCGCTGGATCATCAACGGCTCGCGCGAGCGAGCGAAGTGCATTTCCAGCAGGGCGTTGAGGTTGGGGTCATCCTCACGGATGCGGAACACGCCAGCCCCCCCGTTGCCGAACAGGGGCTTGACGATGATGTCACGCCACTTTGCACGGAATTCCTGTATTGCCTTCACATCCCACGTCACCAGTGTTGGCGGCATGAGGTCGGGGTAATGCGTGACCAGTATCTTTTCAGGTGCATTGCGCACGGCGGCGGGGTTGTTGACCACCAGCGCCCGACCGGGCCCCGTGCCGTGGATATGTTCAAGAATATGGGTAGCCGTGATGTAGGCCATGTCGAATGGCGGGTCCTGACGCATCAGCACCACGTCCATGCTGGCAAGGTCGATCACCTGCTCGGGGCCGAAGGCCGCGTGGTCACCTGTCCTGCGCTGCACCGTAACCGGGCGGGCACAGGCGGTCACACGGTCCATGCGGCCAGTGCCGTGCGGGGTGGCGCGTCCCTCGCTCAGGCTCAGCGCCTCGACCTGATAGACAAACAGTTCATACCCCCGGGCCTGCGCCTCCAGCATCATGGCAAAGGTTGAATCGCCATTGATGTCGATACCACCAAGCGGGTCCATCTGGACGGCAACCTTGAGCGGGCGTGACATGTAACTGTTTTCTCCACACGGGACAGAACCGGTTCAACAGACAGTCATGGACTGAAACTGTCTGCGACAAATGTCATAATATGCCTTGGGCCGCACTGCCAGCCCCCTTGTTACGGCGCAGCAGGATAGGAAATGGCCAGAACCTCTATCATCTCCTCGCCACGTGGGGTGGCCAGGCGGACCTCATCGCCTATGCCTGCGCGCATGAGCGCACGCGCCACGGGCGAGACAAGGCTCACCTGCCCCGCCGCCATGTCAGCCTCATCCACGCCGAGTATGGTAACCGTCCGTTCCTCATCGTGTTCCGTGGCGTAGGTCACGGTTGCGCCAAAAAACACCCGGTTGCGCTGGGGCTGGGCCGCTGGATCAACAATGATGGCGTTGTCGATGCGCTTGGTCAGGAAACGAATGCGGCGGTCAATCTCACGCAGGCGCCGCTTGCCGTACTGGTAATCCCCGTTTTCGGAACGGTCGCCATTCCCTGCCGCCCAGGAAACGATCTCGACAATCTTGGGCCGCTCGTCGCGCAGCAGCGTCGTGAGTTCGCCCCGCATGGCCGCAATGCCTGCTGGCGTGATGTAACAGGACAGCCCGCCCGGAGCCGGACCGCCAGCTTTGGGACCGGACGCCGCAGGATTCTTCAGCATCGTGACAGTGTCATGCGGATATGGCCTTCCATCTTCTCGCCCGGGGCCAGCACGCGCACCCCGTTATCGGCTATGTCGGGGTGGTTGAAGCCGTCATTCATGTTGCTGACCGGTTCCAGTCCGATATAGGGGTGCTGTGGTGGCGTAAACAGCACGAGATGACGCAGCGCCGCACCGGCTTCCACCGTCAGGGCATATTCCCTGCGCGGCCAGCGCAGGAAGGCGCTGCCGGACCATCCGGCGTAACAGTTGTCAATGGCGCTCTCACCCGCGTCACGCATATGGGCAAATGACCATGCCCCTTCCGCCGGGACCCGCAGGGCGGGCGCATGATCCGGCCCGTTGGTCCATACACTGCTGGCCGCAAAACCGAGCTTCAGCCCGTCATGGCGGGGAAAGTAGGGGTGGAACCCCATGCCTACGGGCTGGCTACGGGTATCGGTATTTTCCAGCAGCAGGCCAATGGAAAGCCCGGCCTCACGCAGGTCGTAGCGCAACTGGGCGCGGTAACTGAACGGCCACTGCAGGGCAAGGTCGCGCGTGGCCACATGTTCCAGTACCAGCGTAGCACTGCTGTCGGACAGCATGTCGATTCGCCACCGGCGCTGCCACCCGTTGCCATGGATGGCGCAGTCTTCCCCCGCAAAGCTGGGGGCCAGATGGTAATCCACCCCTTCAAAGCGGAAACGGTCCCCCGCCACCCGGTTGGAAAACGGGATGAGTGGATAGCCCGCCACCGCCCTGCCATGCTGTGCAACAAGGTGAGGATCGGTTACGGGGTGGAGGAATTCCATCTCACTGTTGTGCCAGAATGCGATGCTGCCCCCCACATCGGGCAGCAGGCCAAGTATGGCATTGCCCGCCCGCAGTTCCAGCGTGGGCGAGAGGCTTCGTTCCCGCTGCCCCGCGCAGGGCGCGGGTGTTGCCCTTCCCTCATCCACGTCGTCTGCCCCTGCCTTTTGCCTGTTGCGGATCAGGCCGCCCGGCAGCAGGCTCTAGCGGAACCGGGCCACGGTTACGCCGGGCCACGGCCTTGGGGCTGGTACCGGGCATGCCAGCGCTCGATTGGGGTAAGGGGGGTGGTTCCATGCCCAGCTCCAGCGCTTCCAGCCTGCGGATCTCGTCGCGCAGGCGGGCTGCGGTCTCGAATTCCAGTTCCGCCGATGCCGCGCGCATCTTCTTATCCAGTTCGGCAATGGCGGCCTTGTAGTCCTTGCCCACCATTTCGCGCACGCTGCCATCGGCCGTGGGGGTCACGGTCACGTAATCCTGCTCGAAGACCGAGGACAGGGCATCGCCAATATGCTTGCGCACGGACTGGGGTGTTACGCCGTGTTCCTCGTTCCACAGGTTCTGCTTTTCGCGCCGACGCGCGGTTTCCTCTATGGCGTAGGCAAGGCTGTCGGTCATCTTGTCGGCATAGAGCAGCACACGCCCGTCCACGTTACGCGCCGCGCGGCCAATGGTCTGGATAAGCGAGGTGCGCGAGCGCAGGAAGCCTTCCTTGTCGGCATCGAGGATGGCAACCAGCGAGCATTCGGGAATATCCAGCCCCTCACGCAGAAGGTTGATGCCGATCAGCACGTCAAACGCGCCAAGCCGCAGGTCGCGGATGATCTCGATACGCTCCAGCGTGTCCACATCCGAATGCAGGTAGCGCACGCGGATGCCTGCCTCGTTCATGTATTCCGTCAGGTCCTCGGCCATGCGCTTGGTCAGGGTGGTGACCAGAACGCGGCCGCCATCGGCGATGGTAAGGCGGCATTCCGCCAGCAGGTCATCCACCTGATGCTCAACGGGGCGGACAATAGTGACGGGATCGATCAGGCCAGTGGGGCGGATCACCTGTTCGGCAAACACGCCCGCCGTCCGGCGCATTTCCCACGGGCCGGGAGTGGCGCTGACGAACACGGTCTGGGGGCGATACGCATCCCATTCGGCAAAGGTGAGCGGCCGGTTATCAAGGCACGACGGCAGGCGGAAACCGAATTCCGCCAGCACGGATTTACGCGCATGGTCCCCACGTTCCATGCCGCCAATCTGCGGCACGGTCACGTGGCTTTCATCCACGATCAGCAGTGCGTCCTCGGGCAGGTATTCAAACAGGGTCGGTGGCGGTTCGCCCGGCGCGCGGCCCGACAGGTAGCGTGAATAGTTCTCGATTCCCTTGCACACGCCCGTGGTCTCGATCATCTCGAGGTCAAATGTGGTACGCTGTTGCAGGCGCTCGGCTTCCAGCAGCTTGCCTTCCGCATTGAAGCGGGCCAGCGTCTCGCGCAGTTCCTGTTTCATGCCCGTCATGGCCTGCGTCAGCGTAGGCCTGGGGGTTACGTAATGGCTGTTGGCGTAAATGCTGACAGATTCGAGGTCGCCGGTCTTTTCGCCCGTCAGCGGGTCGAATTCGCTAATCTCGTCAATCTCGTCGCCAAACAGGCTGATGCGCCAGGCCCGGTCCTCGTTCTGCACGGGAAAGACATCAATCGTCTCGCCCCGCACGCGGAAGGTACCACGCTGGAAAGCGGTATCATTGCGGCGGTACTGCAATTCGACCAGTCCCTTGATCAGCTTGTCGCGGTCGATTTCGCCACCGACCTCCAGCTTGACCACCATGCGCGAATAGGTCTCGACCGAGCCGATACCGTAGATGCACGAGACCGAGGCCACGATAATCACATCGTTACGTTCCAGCAGCGCCTGTGTCGCGGCATGGCGCATGCGGTCAATCTGTTCGTTAATCTGGCTATCTTTTTCGATATACGTATCCGACCGGGGCACATAGGCCTCGGGCTGGTAATAATCGTAGTAGCTGACAAAATACTCAACCGCATTATCGGGAAAAAACTGCTTCATTTCCGCGTAAAGCTGGGCTGCGAGTGTTTTGTTAGGGGCCAGGACCAGGGTTGGCTTCTGCGTTGCCTCGATGATCTTGGCCATGGTGAAGGTCTTGCCCGACCCGGTTACGCCCAGAAGCACCTGGTCGCGCTCCCCCCCTTCCACGCCGCTGACCAGTTCAGCAATGGCCGTGGGCTGATCACCCGCAGGGGCATACGGGGAATGGACCTTGAATTTATTGACTTTGGGCTTGGCCGCCTGCCGCTCCGGCTGGAACAGGACAGGCATATCCGCCGGGTCGATGTCGGTGGTCTTCTTTTTCCTGTTACGTGATGCTGTTGCCATAACTAGACACAGTGGGGATGCGGTCGCCGCTGCGCAAGAGCTGCATAGCGTGATCGCATCCCCATCCGCACTTACACCCGTGCGCCCAGTGGCTGCGGCACGCGGGCTTCACGCAGGGCATCGACCTGCCGGTGAGCCAGTGCTGCTTCGTTGAAGTCCGCTGCCACTTCCTGAAACAACTGGTGCCAGTTCACCTTGGCCTTCAACCGCAGGAACACGCTGCCAAGCCCCACGGCGGAGCGGTCCACCAGCACGAATTCACGCGGTGGCTGCACGCCACCGGTGCGCTTGAGGCCGTTATAGACCCGTTCCGCCACGGCGCGACCATATTGCGGGTCATTGTCTTCCTGAATGAAGCGCTCACGGTCATCCAGCAGTGGACCATAGATGAAGCGCGCCCATTCATTGAGCACGCGCACCGTATCGCGTGACAGGTTGACAAAGCCCCATGCCGCGTAGGCATGCATCGCCAGATCTTCATCATCCGTCTCAATCGCTTTGTGCAGGTCGATGATGCCCTGCACGAAACGTGAGGGGAAAATCCGGATGGCGCCGAAATCCAGCAGGTTGATGCCGTAATCATCGCGCACGGTGAAGTTACCCATATGCGGGTCGCCATGAATGACACCATAGCGGTACAGTGGCGCATACCACGCGCGGAACAGGGCACGCGCCATGCGGTTGCGCTCTTCCTGCGTGGGGTTGGTATCCAGTACTTTCTGGATGCCGCGCCCATTGACCCATTCCATGGTCAGCAGGCGCTGGGTGCACAGGCTATCAATCGGCTGGGGAACGGTTACATCCGGGAATTCAGCCAGCATCAGGTGGTAGAGCCGCATATTCGCGGCCTCGCGCTGGTAATCCAGCTCCTCGTACAGCCGGTCCTGCAATTCATCCAGCACGTCATCCTGGCAGATCGTGCTGTCGAGTTTATAGAACAGGCCCACCGCCATGCGGAACTGGCGCAGGTCAGATTCGACCGTGGATTTCATGTCCGGGTACTGCAGCTTGCACGCAACCTCCCGCCCATCGGGCAGCACCGCGCGATGCACCTGTCCCAGACTGGCCGCAGCCGAGGCTTCGCGGTTGAAGGAGCGAAAATTACGCTCCCAGTTCGGCCCCAGTTCGGCAGACATGCGGCGGCGGACAAAGTTCCACCCCATGGGCGGCGCATTGGCCTGAAGCTGCGCCAGTTCCTTGGCATATTCCTCAGGGATCGCGCCGGGAATGGTGGAGAGAAGCTGCGCGCCCTTCATGAGCGGGCCCTTCAGCCCGCCCAGCACGCTTTTCAGATCCTCGGCATGAATGGACTGGTTGGAGCGGAAGCCCATTTTATGCCCGGCAATGCGCGCGGCAATGCCGCCGACCGTGCCGGACGTGCGCACCATGCGGCGGAATTCACCAAACAGGCCGGTATTGTCGATATTCCGTTCATCCGCCACGTCAGACACGCTCCAGTTCATCAATAAATCCGGCGATCACATCCAGTCCCTTCTGCCAGAAACCGGGATCTGCCGCATCCAGCCCGAAGGGGGCCAGCAGTTCACGATGCCGCTTTGTCCCGCCAGCCTCAAGCATATCGAGGTACTTGTCCTGAAACCCCGGATGCCCGGAGCGGAACACCCCATATAGCGCGTTTACCAGGCAATCGCCAAAAGCATAGGCATACACATAGAACGGTGAATGGATGAAATGGGGGACATAGGTCCAGTACACATCATAATCTGGCGTGAAGTTGAAGGCCGGGCCAAGACTTTCAGCCTGTGTCTGGCGCCAGATTTCACCAATGCGCGCAGGCAGCAATTCACCCTTGCGGCGTTCTTCATGCACCAGTGTCTCGAAACGGTAGAAGGCGACCTGTCGCACCACGGTGTTGAGCATGTCCTCCACCTTGGCCGCCAGCATCAGCCTGCGACGAACAGGATCGGTCTGAGCATCGAGCAATGCACGGAAGGTCAGCATCTCGCCAAACACGCTGGCGGTTTCCGCCAGTGTCAGCGGCGTGCTGGACATGAGGTAGCCCTGCCTGCCCGCCAGAACCTGATGCACGCCATGGCCCAGTTCATGCGCCAGTGTCATCACATCGCGCGTGCGGCCACGGTAATTCAGCAGCAGGTAGGGGTGCGCCGACGGCACGGTCGGGTGCGCAAACGCGCCTGACGCCTTGCCCGGCACGGGGGGCGCATCAATCCATGCATGGTCAAAGAACTGCTTCGCAACCTTGCCCATGCGCGGATCAAAACCTTCATACGCGGCCATGACCTGTCTTGTTGCATCCGCCCACGGGATCAGCGGTTCATCCTGCGTGGTCAGCGGTGCATTGCGGTCCCAGTATTCCAGCTTTTCCAGCCCCAGCCACTTTGTCTTCAACGCATAATAACGGTGTGACAGGCGGGGATAGGCTTCGGTCACGGCCTGCACCAGCGCATCGACCACTTCATCCTCGACCATGTTGGCGCAGTTGCGCGCCGAGGTCGGGCGCGGGTAATGGCGCAGCCCGTCCATGATCGCCTTGTCCTTGGCCAACGTGTTGGTAATCAGCGAGAACAGCTTCACGTTGCGGCCCAGCTCATCCCCGATGGCGCGCGCGGCACCGGCGCGCACGCTGCGGTCGGGGCTGGACATGGTATCAAGCGCATTGCCCAGCGTGGTATTTTCTCCCCCCACACGCACACGCAGGCCGGCCATCGTCTCGTCAAACAGGCGGTTCCACGCGGCGGAACCAGTGACCGATTTTTCGTGCAGCACCGCCTCAACCTCATCAGAAAGCTGGTAGGGGCGGAAAACACGCAGATCGCGTAGGAAGGGGGCCCAGTGCGCCAGTGCCGGGTCACTCATCTGGGCTGCCAGCCCTTCATCAGGGATGCGGTTGATCTCGAGCGTGAAGAACAGCAGGTGGGTGGAGATGGCGGTCAGCCGCTCATTGATCGACTGGGCAAAGCGCGCAACATCCGAATCCGACGTATTGGCCGCAAACAGGAGCTGGGCATATGACCCCGCCCGGCCAAGCACCTCATCAATACGCTGGTATTCGGCAATGGCCTGCGCCAGTTCGGCACCGGACACGCCAGCCAGACGGCCTTGCCACACGCGGGCAAACGCCTGCGAATCCTCATCCGCCTGGTCAAGGTCGATAGTAAGCTGCGGGTCCTGCGGGTTTGCATACAGGTCCGACAGATCCCATCGCGGCGGCCCCGATAGAGCGGGTGCGCCGCCAGAAGGCTGGCCGGATTCCTCCAGCAGGGGGGAAAGGCCGGGCGCGCCGGACACGGGAGCGGAAAAATACGCTTTGGACATAGATCGACCACCAACCATCACATCAGGCAGACCCGGCACCCATGCGCCAGTCCTGCGATTCCCATGTGGTCAAACCTAATGCGTCCGACAAGCCTATGCGACCCCGCTGGCCAATATTCTGCCCCGCATACAAAAGGAGCCGGGCATCGCTGCCCGGCTCCCACACTGTTTCCTGTATGCAAAAAACCGTTACGGTTTACGCGCCACGGGCCATGGCCGGGGCCTCGAAACCGATCACGCGCGCATATTCCGTGGGTACGACATGCCAGAAACGCGGCAGGGTCCTGTCCCAGTTATGCAGCAGCAGTTCGGCATAACGACTGCCGGTTTCGCGCGCATGGATCTCCACCTGCTCGCGCAGTACGGCTTCCCATTTCGGATCCTGCACGCGGCACCACATGACCGTATCGGGGTTGACCCGTTCGGCAAAGGTGCCGCTGACATCATAGACGAAGGCCATGCCACCGGTGAAGCCCGCGCCGAAATTGTCGCCAATTTCCCCCAGGATCACCACTGTGCCGCCGGTCATGTATTCACAGCCGTTGGAGCCACACCCCTCGACCACCGCGGTAGCACCCGAGTTACGCACCGCAAAGCGCTCACCCGCCTGTCCCGCCGCATACAGCGCGCCTGCTGTCGCGCCATACAGCACCGTGTTGCCGACAATCGCGTTCTCGTTCGACACAAGGCTGGAAGACGGCGAGGTACGGACCACGATGGTCGCCCCCGAAAGACCCTTGCCCACATAGTCGTTCGCATCGCCCAGCACTTCAAGCTTGAGGCCCTGCACCGCGAATGCACCCAGCGACTGCCCCGCCGAACCACGCAACCGCACTGTCAGGTGCCCCGGCGCGAGTGTGCTCATGCCGAACTGCCGCACGATCAGCGAAGAAATGCGCGTGCCGATGGCGCGATGCGTGTTCTGCACGTTGTACTGCAACTGCATCTTCTCGCCGTGATCGAACAGCGGGCGCGCATCAGCGATCATCTGCGCATCCAGCGTCTCGGGCACCTCGTTGCGGCCTTCGCGTGTGCAGTAGCGGCCATAGGGGCCGGGATCGGCCTGGGCCAACAGCGAATTGAGGTCAAGGTCATCCAGATAATCCGCCCCGCGCAGCACCTGATGCAGCAGGTCGGTGCGACCGATGATCTCGTTAAGCGTGGTGAAGCCCAGCGAGGCAAGGATATTGCGCACGTCCTCGGCAATGAAGGAGAACAGGTTGATCACCTTCTCCGGTGTACCCTCGAACTTCTTGCGCAGTTCCTCGTCCTGCACGCACACGCCCACGGGGCAGGTGTTGGAGTGGCACTGACGCACCATGATGCAGCCCATAGCCACGAGGCTGGCCGTGCCGATACCGAACTCTTCTGCCCCCAGCATGGCGGCGATCACCACGTCACGGCCGGTTTTCAGGCCGCCATCGGTGCGCAGCTTCACCCGATGGCGCAGACGGTTGAGCATCAGTACCTGATGTGCCTCCGCCAGCCCCAGTTCCCACGGCATGCCCGCATACTTGACCGAAGACTGCGGGCTTGCGCCCGTGCCACCGGAATGCCCCGAAATCAGGATCGCATCCGCCTTGGCCTTGGCCACACCTGCGGCAATCGTGCCGATGCCCGAACGCGCAACCAGTTTCACGGTCACGGTAGCCTCGGGGTTGATCTGCTTGAGATCGTAGATGAGCTGCGCCAGATCCTCGATCGAGTAGATGTCGTGATGCGGCGGCGGCGAGATCAGGGTCACGCCTTCGGTCGCATGGCGCAGCTTCGCGATCAGGCCGGTCACCTTGAAACCGGGCAACTGCCCACCCTCGCCGGGCTTGGCACCCTGCGCCATCTTGATCTCGATCTCGCGGCAGTCATTAAGGTACTGCGCGGTCACGCCAAAACGACCCGACGCGATCTGCTTGATGGCAGACGAGGCATTATCCCCATTGGGGCGGGGCTTGGCGCGTGCCGGGTCTTCACCACCCTCACCCGAATCGGACTTGGCGCCAATGCGGTTCATCGCAATCGACAGCGTTTCATGCGCTTCGGGGCTGAGCGCGCCCAGCGAAATGCCCGGCGCGATCAGACGTTTGCGCAGTTCGGTAATGCTTTCGACCGATTCTACGGGGATGGGTGTGCGCCCGCCACGGAAGTCCAGCAGGTCACGCAGGGCCACCGGCGGCAGGCGGCGCACGGCATCGGCATAACGCTGGTAGATGGAAAAGCTGCCGGTGCCCACCGCTGTCTGCAGCATGTGGATCAGGTTGCCGTCAAACGCATGCACTTCACCGCTGCGACGCAATTTGTAGCGCCCACCGACGGAAAGCGTCTCCACCTGTCTGTTCCACGCCTTGTGGTGGAAGCTCAGCACATTACGCGCGATACCGGTCAGGCCGATACCGGAAATGCGCGAGGGCATGCCGGGAAAAAATTCCGCCGTCAGCGCACGCGAAAGCCCGATAGCCTCAAAATTGTAGCCGCCACGGTACGACGCCACGATGGAAATGCCCATCTTGGACATGATCTTCAGCAAGCCTTTGTTCACCGCCTTGCGGTAGCGCTCCACCGACTCGCTCAGCGTCAGCTTGCCGAACAGGCCGCGGCGGTGGCGGTCGGCAATGCTTTCCTGTGCAAGGTACGGGTTGACCGTAGTCGCCCCCACCCCGATCGTCACCGCGATCGCATGCACATCCAACGCACCGGCGGAACGGACATTGAGCGAAGTGAACGTCCGCAGAGACTGGCGTACAAGATGCGTATGCACCGCCGCCGTGGCCAGAATCATGGGGATGTAGGCGCGCTCGCCCGACTGGTGCTCATCTGTCAGGAACACATGGGTGCAGCCCTGGCGCACGCGGTCCTCGGCCTCGGCGCGGATGCGCGCGATGGCGGCGCGCAGCCCGGCCTCGCCTTCGGCAGCGGGGAAGGTGCAGTCGATGATACAGGCGTTCTTGCCACAGAACTCGACCAGCGCCTGGAACTCACCCGTGGTCAGCACCGGAGAGGGAAGCTGGAGCAGATCGCACTGGCTCTCGCTTTCCTCAAGAATGTTGCCAAGGTTGCCAAGGCGGGTCACGAGGCTCATCACCCGCGTCTCGCGCAGGCTGTCGATGGGCGGGTTGGTGACCTGGCTGAACGCCTGGCGGAAGTAATGTGCAAGCCCCCGGTAGCGGCTGGACAGCACCGCAAGCGGTGTGTCATCGCCCATCGACCCGATGGCTTCAGACGCGGTTTCCACCATCGGCTGCAGGATGGTTTCAAGGTCTTCCAGCGTCAGGCCAACGGCCAACTGCCGGCGGCGCAGCATCTCGGCATCATACAGCACGGGTTCGCTGCCATCGGGGCGGACAATGGAGGAAATTTCCTGCGTATGCTTGACCCAGGCCGAGAAGTCCTGCCGACCCGACAGTTCATCGAGCAGTTCCTCGTTGCTGTACAGCTTCGCGGTTTTCAGGTCGAGTGCAAGCGACTGCCCCGGCCCAAGGCGGCCACGGCTGACGATATCGGCTTCGGGCACCTTCACCATGCCCGTCTCGGACCCCACGATTAGCAGGCCGCTACCGGTCACGGTATAGCGCAGCGGGCGCAGGCCACTGCGGTCAAGACCCGCAACCATCCACCGTCCGTCGGTCGCGCAGATGGCGGCCGGGCCATCCCACGGTTCCATCACGGCGTTGCAGTAAGAATACATGTCCTTGTGCCGCTGCGGCATGGCGGAATTGCCGCCCATGCTGGCCGGCACCATCAGGCAGCGCGCCATGGGCGCATCACGACCGGCGAAGGTCAGCAATTCGAACACGTTGTCAAAACATGCCGTATCCGATCCCTGTGCCTGCACCACGGGCTTGAGGTCATCCATGTACGGGTCAAGGATGGGATCGGCCAGACGGGTCTCGTGGCTTTTCATCCAGTTGACGTTGCCGGAAATGGTGTTGATCTCACCATTATGGGCCAGCCTGCGGAAGGGCTGCGCCAGCTTCCATGTGGGGAAGGTGTTGGTCGAGTACCGCTGGTGATAGATGGCGAAGCGACTGACAAAACGCGGGTCGAGCAGGTCGGGATAGAATTCCGTCAGGTGTTCGGCCAGGAACATGCCCTTGTAGATTAGCGACCGGCACGACAGCGAACAGACATACAGGTCCACCTGATTGGCGATGGCACTTTTCTCGATCTTGCGACGGATCACATACAGGTCGCGCTCGAACTCGGCCTCGTCACTGCCGGGCAGGTTGCGGATCAGGATCTGCTCGATTTCGGGACGGGTGGCATTGGCCTTCTCACCAATACAGTCAGTATTGATGGGCACCTGGCGCCAGCCATAGATGCTGTAACCGAAGGCGAGAATCTCGCTTTCGATGATCTGGCGGCAGCGTTCCTGTGCCGCGATATCGGTCTTGGGCAGGAAGATCATGCCCACCGCGATCTGGCTGTCCACACCGCTTTCCGCACCGCCGGCATGGATTGCATCGGCAAAGAAGTCCTGCGGGATCTCGACATGGATGCCAGCACCATCGCCGGTCTTGCCATCGGCATCGACAGCGCCTCGGTGCCATACGGCCTTCAGCGCCGCAATACCGGCCTCCACCACGTCGCGGCGCGGCTTGCCATCAAGGGCTGCGACCATGCCCACGCCACAGGCGTCATGTTCATCGGCAGGGGTGTACAGGCCAGAAATAGCCTGTGCATTGTCCTGCCATTCCTGAACGAAATCGGTGGGCTGGTTTTCAAACTGATCCATCATGCTTACTCCGCCACCTCGGCCTGTGCGGCCGTCAATTCCTCAAGCCATGCGTGCATCTGCGCTGCGGCATCCCGCCCGTCGCGGATGGCCCACACCACCAGGCTGGCCCCGCGCACGATATCGCCTGCGGCAAACACGCCGGGCAGGCTGGTCATGAACGTCTTGCGATCCACCATGAGCGTGCCCCAGCGCGACACCTCCAGTTCCGGCTGCCCCCACAGTGTGGGTAGCGGTTCGGGGTCGAAACCCAGCGCCTTGACCACCATGTCGGCTTCCAGCGTGTACGCGCTGTTTTCCACCGGCTCGACCGACTGGCGGCCCGACGCATCGGGCAGGCCCAGCTTCATGCGGATGGCGCGTACGCCGGTCACGTGGCCTTCGCCCTCGAACGCCTGGGGAGCGGCCAGCCACACGAACTCGACACCCTCTTCCTCGGCGTTCTTCACCTCACGCACGGAACCAGGCATGTTCGCACGGTCACGGCGGTACAGGCACTTCACCGATTTCGCACCCTGACGGATGGCGGTGCGCACGCAGTCCATGGCCGTATCGCCACCACCGATCACCACGACCGACTTGCCCGCGGCATTCAGTTCGCCATTGTCATATTGCGCAACCTTATCGCCCAGCGAGACGCGATTGGACGCGGTCAGGTAATCCAGCGCGCGCACGATACCACCCAGCCCCGCGCCGGGACCGCCAATATCACGCGACCTGTACACACCCGTTGCGATCAGCACACCATCATGCCGTGCGCGCAGGGTGGAAAACGCGATGCTGTCCGCGCCATCCGCATCGCCAATGCCCTTGCCCAGATGGAACTGGATGCCTGATTCCACCAGCAGCTTATGGCGGCGCAGGACAATGTCCTTTTCCAGCTTGAAGCCGGGGATGCCATACATCAGCAGGCCACCAATGCGGTCGTAGCGGTCATAGACATGGACCTGATAGCCCTGCTCGCGCAACTGGACCGCCGCGGCAAGGCCACCGGGACCGGCACCGATGATGGCAACGCTCCCGTCACGTTCGGCCACCGGCTTCACTGGCTTCACCCAGCCGTTATCAAACGCGGTATCGGTAATGTAGCGTTCGACCGCGCCGATCGTGACACTCTCGAAGCCTTCCTCGATCACACAGTTGCCTTCACACAGACGGTCCTGCGGGCAGATGCGGCCACAGATTTCCGGGAAGGTGTTGGTGGCGGATGACAGTTCATATGCCTCCTCCATCCGCCCTGCCGCCGTCATCATCAGCCAGTCGGGGATGTTGTTACCCAGCGGGCAGTGCACCGAGCAGAACGGCACGCCACACTGCGAGCAGCGCGAGGCCTGCGCCTCGGCCTTTGCGGGCACGAATTCAGCATAGATTTCATTGAAATCGTTGCGGCGCGCCTCGGCAGCCCGCTTGTCCGGCTGCTCCTGCGCCACAGAGACGAATTTCAGCATGCGCTCGGCCATCGGTCTGCCCCCGGGGTGTGACGGATAAAGGTAAGGATGCCACGGCCACGCCTGCGCGCCATGGTCGAGGGACAGACCTACGCACCCCCTTGCGAAAAGAAAAGACAGCAGTACTGACTAAATGATGGAAAAACGGCAAATTCCCCCGGTTTTCTTTCCTCAACCCAGGATCAGGTCCATCGGGGCAGGTGTAATACCCAGCATTGCGATGGTGCGGGAGCCGGGTGCTACGACATTATCGACGTACAGCAGGCGGACCTGGTCGCGCGTCAGCATCCTGCCCGGCAGGTGCTCAAGCACGCTGGCCTGCGCATTAGCCAGCCAGCGCGGCACCTCGAACAACGGGCGCGGGTGGCCCGACCACTGCGCCGCCCATGCCACGATCTGGCGCATGGTCATGATTTTTGGGCCGCCAAATTCAAACACGGCGCCCGCCACGGACTCCCCGGTTGCGATCCGCAGCATGCCCTCGGCCACATCTCCTACCCAGACCGGCTGGAACCGGGTGGCCGCCCCGAATACCGGCATCACCGGCATGAGCCGCGCCATGCGCGCGAACATGGCAGGGAACGCACCATCCACCCCGAATATGAGCGAGGGCCGGATAATGACAGCCTCGGGCATGGCACGGGTCACGACACATTCCCCTTCCGCCTTGCTGCGCGCATAGGCGGAAGGACTGTCGAGCGCGGCTCCGATGGCCGAGACATGGATCAGTCGCCCCACCCCCGCGCATGCGGCCAGGCGGGCGACACGCCCTGCTCCCTCCACATGGATCGCCTCGAAAGTCGTACGCCCGTGCGGCGAGAGGATCCCCACCAGATTGATGGCAAGGTCACATCCTTCCAGTGCCGCGACGCACCCGGCTTCATCGGTAATGGAGGCGACAACCGGCACCACCTGCCCCACATCACCCTGCATGCGCATGCAGGCGGCGTCGCGCGCGGTGCGCCCGGCCACGCGCACCACATATCCCGCCCGCGCCAGACGCCCCACGACGGAGCGGCCCACGAATCCCGATCCGCCAAAAACCGTTGCCACCTTACGTGTCATGAACTGCTCCCGCGCATGGCGCATGATTGCGCTGTCCGCCATTTTTTGCATGCGACCCCATGGTGGCACAGTCAATTCTGCCCGCGCATCCGGCCCCGCCCGCACGGGGTGGAGAAAAAATACGCCTGATTTCAAAAAAAAAGCATTTAGCCTGTTGACCGCTCCCCCCTGCCGGACTAAACAGCGCTCACACCACCCCGGCGGCCTCCGCTGGGGAGCCTCTGAGCCCAGATGGCGGAATTGGTAGACGCGCAGGTTTCAGGTACCTGTGGCCGCAAGGTCGTGGAAGTTCGAGTCTTCTTCTGGGCACCATATCTCTTCAAAACTGGATATTACTCCCCTCCGGGGGCGGACAGGGCAGCCCCTTTGGGTCTGTCCCCTTATCTTTTTGCCTGTTCCCCCGTGCAAATTGGTGTAAACCGCCCACGAACCCATCCTTTACGCACGGGGCCGCCAGCCAGTACGGTCCCGGCCCGGCACGGTCTGCAACCCAACGGATGGCATTGCTTGCGGTTGCGTTCCAGACCTGCCACCGTGAAGGCGATATCGTGACGGAGCGTTTTCAACATGGCTGCAAGCCCTGCACCCGATACCATCCATTTCCATCGCGGCGACCTGCCCGCCGATGTGGTCTTTACGGGCATGGTGGCGGTCGATACCGAAACGATGGGGCTGAACCCACACCGGGACCGGCTGTGTCTGGTCCAGCTTTCAGCAGGGGACGGGCAGGCCCACCTGGTGCAGGTGACACAGGGCGCCACGGCGGCGGACTACCCCAACCTTATCCGCGTGCTGACCGATGGTCATATAACCAAGCTCATGCATTTCGCCCGCTTTGATGTGGCGATCCTCCAGCACACGTTTGGCATTACCGTTGCTCCCTCCATCTGCACCAAGATCGCCTCCAAGCTGGTGCGTACCTATACCGACCGCCATGGTCTGGCCAATCTGTGCCGGGAACTGCTGGGGGTGGAACTGAGCAAGCAGCAGCAGAGTTCGGACTGGGGCGCGCCGGACCTTACGCGCGAACAGTTGTGCTACGCGGCATCTGACGTACTTTACCTGCATGCATTGTGGGCAAAACTGGACGTGCTGCTTCACCGTGAAGGCCGACGCGCGATGGCGCAGGCCTGCTTTGATTTCATGCCCACGCGTGCACGGCTTGATATACTGGGTTATCAGGACCCGGACATTTTCGCGCACCGGGCCGCCTGACACCGCTCCCGGTTCTACCGGCAGCCTGTCGCAACAACACAGATCGGGCATGAACAGCAGCCTTTCCCCCTTCCCCGCCTCCGCTTCCAGCGAAAGCACACGCACGCCACAGGCGCGCATCCTGCTTGATGCCTGCAATGTGCTGCGTACCGAATCCGCAGGCCTGCACGCCATGATCGCGGCACTGGACGCCCCCCCCACGCCAGATGGGGGGGGGCTGGGGCAGGCCTTCATCCAGGCCATCACACGCATCCTGTCGGACAACATGCGCGTGGTCGTGACCGGCATTGGCAAGTCGGGGCATATCGGGCGCAAGATACAGGCCACCCTGGCCTCTACCGGCACGCCCGCCATCTTCGTCCACCCTGCCGAGGCCTCGCACGGGGATCTGGGCATGCTGCAGAAGGGAGATGCCGTGCTGGCCATCTCCAATTCGGGCGAGACGTCGGAGATGGCCGATATCATTTCCCACACCCGGCGCTTTGGCATGCTGCTCATCGCCATGACATCGTGCGCCGATTCCACACTGGCCCGCACGGCCGATATCGTGCTGCTGCTGCCCCGCGCGCCGGAAGCCTGCCCAAACGGCCTGGCCCCCACAACAAGTTCCACCATGCAACTGGCATTGGGCGATGCGCTGGCCATCGTGCTGCTGCAGCGTCGCGGGTTCAGCGCCAGCGATTTCGGCATCTTCCACCCCGGCGGCCGACTGGGCACGCAGTTGCGCCGGGTGCGTGAACTCATGCACCTGGGTTCCAGCATGCCGCTTGGCGCACCGGACATGTCGCTGCGTCAGGTGATCGTGGAAATGACCCGCAAGGCCTTTGGCTGCATGGGCGTGGTGGATGCGGACAACCGCCTGGTTGGGCTGATCACCGACCGCGACCTGCGCCTTGCGCTGGATCTGGACCTTGATCACACCCATGCCGCCGATATCATGAACACCCGCCCCCAGACCCTGGGGCCGGACGTGCTGGCAGCGGAAGCGCTGCGGATCATGAACGACCGCCCGCGCCCCATTTCCAGCATTTTCGTGCTGGATGATACGAACCAGCCTGTCGGCATCGTCCATCTGCACGACCTGCTGCGTGCTGGCATTGCATGACGGACCGGCCTGACGATACGGACGGCGGGAGCATACCCGAGCGCATCGAGCGCGAGGACTATACCCGCAGCGCCGACGATGTAGAGCGCCAGCGCAGCATATTCGACCTGTCCACCCGCACGCGGCTGCTGCCCAATGCCGCCGACCTTGCGCGCCGGCAGACCATCATGCGCTCGGCCAAGTGGATGCTGCCGCTGCTGGCCCTTATCCTGCTTGGGTCCATTGCCGCGTGGCCCGCTGTCGAACGCGCCGTAATCATGCATACCGGCACCATGGCGCAGATGAACCATGTGCGCGTGAAAAGCGGCAGCATGCTCAACCCGACCTATCGCGGGCTGGACGAGCATGGCCATCCCTACATGATTACCGCCGATGAGGCGCGGCAGGTCTCATCCGAACGCATTGACCTGACCAACGCCGCCGCCGATACCCTGATGGACAACGGAAACTGGCTGTACGTGACCGCGAATGAAGGTGTCTATATCCAGCACGCGCAAATGCTGGACCTGACACATGCGGTCACGCTCTATCGCAATGACGGAACCCTCATGCTCACCCCCACCGCCGATATCGACATGCGTCACAACATCATCGTAACCGACAGCTGGATCCATGGCGAAGGCCCGGTGGGCGTGATGGACGTGCAAGGCGGCATGCTAGACATCCATGGCGGCATCATGATGTTTCGCGGGCCGGGCCGCATGATCCTCAATGCAGCGGAAAGATCCAACTGATGGCGCGCCTCCTCTCCCCCCTGCCTGTGGGGGGCATCCTGCTCGGGCTGGTCGCGGCCACGCCGGTTATGGCGCAGGGACTGGACATGTCGCATGGCCAGCAGATCAACGTAACCGCCGCGGGCGGCTTCAACTGGGACCAGAATGCCCAGACCGTAACCGCCTATGACCGCGCCCAGGCCATAAGGGGGGACATGACCGTACGCGCCGACCGGCTGGTGGCCTTCTACCGCAAAAAGGCAGCCACCGCCGCTACCACGCCCGGCGCACAGGCAGGCAAGGCACCCGTAGCAGCAGCACAGCCCCCGGATGCAAAAGCCCCGCTAGCCGACCATCTGGGCGTTGCCCCCCCGCTGGAGACCCGGCGCCCCCACATCACTGATGATGGCGCGCCCCCCACCGCACCCGCCACCATACCGCCGCCCACACCCGTCCTGCCCAACGACCCTGATGTTGATACAAGCCTCACCACTACATCCGACACTCTGCCGCAGGATATGCCCACACCCGACCGGCCGCCCCCGACAGGCGTACCCGGCGGCCCCGCCACGGGTGCCCCGTCCAGCGATGCATCGGGCGACAGCAATGGCCCCGGCGGTGCGAGCGAAGTGTACAGGCTTGAAGCACTGGGCCATGTGCATGCCTTCACCACCAGCGATCAGGCATGGGGCGACCATGCGGTGTATGACGTGGACCAGGCGATCCTGGTCATGACCGGCCAGCATCTCAAGATGACCACTCCGCAGGATATCCTGACCGCGCGTGACGTACTGGAATACCATTCACATGAACACATGTCCGTTGCCCGCGGCAACGCAACCATGACAACCGATGACGGGCGGCAACTGCGCGCCGACGTGCTGGTGGGCTATGACCGACCCAAGGACCAGCGCAGCCACCCCCGGCGCGAATGGAATGACACCCATCCGAACGGCAAGAAGGACACCCCGGTCGGCACCGCCGATGACCGGCCCGCCCCCGGCGCGGGCACGATCGACCATGTGGATGCCTTCGGCCATATCGTGATCCGCACCCGTACCGAAACCGTAACGGGAGACCGTGGCGTGTATGTACCCGATACAGGCATTGCCCGACTGGTGGGCAACGTGCATATCACCCGTGGGGAAAATCAGGTCAGCGGCACGTCAGCCATCGTGAACATGCACACCGATATCGCAACGCTGACCGACAACCCCGGCTCACGTGTGAGCGGCCTGGTCATTCCGAACCAGGCAGGCAAGGGTGACAAGGGATCCGCACGATGAACACGACGCTCCCGGAACAGACCGCAGATGGGCCAGCCACCAGCGGACAGGCGGATGCCTTACCTTCGGGCGGGCTGATCGCCAGCGGCATCGGCAAGAGCTACAAGAAGCGACAGGTGGTGCGTGATGTCTCGCTACAGGTGCAGCGTGGCGAGGCCGTGGCCCTGCTTGGCCCCAACGGTGCGGGCAAGACCACAAGCTTCTACATGATCGTAGGGCTGGTACGGCCCGACATGGGCATCATCACCCTTGATGGCGCGGACATAACCCAGTTGCCCATGTACCGCCGCGCACGCATGGGCATTGGCTACCTGCCACAGGAATCAAGCATCTTTCGCGGCCTGACTGTTGAACAGAACATCATGGCGGCACTCGAGATCGTGGAGTCCGACCCCGACCGGCGGCAGACCATGCTTGATGGCCTGCTTGGCGAGTTTGGCATTACCCGCCTGCGCCATTCCTCGTCACTGGCGCTGTCGGGTGGCGAGCGGCGGCGGCTGGAAATTGCCCGCGCGCTGGCCAGCCAGCCGCATTATGTCCTGCTTGACGAACCGCTGGCCGGCATCGACCCCATTGCAGTGGGCGAAATCCGTGATCTTGTCGCCCATCTGAAAGATCGCGGAATCGGCGTGCTGATTACCGACCATAACGTGCGCGAGACGCTGGAGGTCATTGACCGGGCGTACATCATGCATAGCGGGCAGGTGCTGACCGAAGGACGGCCGGAGGAAATCGTGGCGAACGAGGATGTGCGCCGGGTATATCTGGGCGAAAAATTCACGCTCTAGCCCGCAATCCGCCTCGCCCTGTGCGAGGTAAGGCGACAGGCAAGCTCTCATTTATATAAAAACATACCATCTCTTATGCAAATAAAGAATGGACAGCAGGCATGCAACCATGCCCAAATATACCCGTTCGGGACCATGTGCCCGACTGGTACAACACAACAATACACACATCGCAGCCCATATGGGAGCACGCCCGGCGCCGCATAGATGAACCCATGAACTGAACGACCGTATTGTGTCTCCCGCAGGGAACTGCACTGTGATCAGATAAGGAGTTGTCCCTTATGCACATCAGTGTTGCCGGAAAGCAAATTGACCTGTCCGATGCCCTGAAACACCGGGTAAGCGCCCATCTTGACCGGATTTCGGAAAAGTATTTCGGGCAGGCCATGGAAGCGCGTGTCACTTTCAGCCGCGCCCGTTCATTTTTTACCTGTGACATCAACCTCCATGCCACACGCGGGTTGACCCTGCGCGGCGAGGGCGAGGCCGCCGATGCCCATTCGGCCTTTGACGATGCGGCCGAGCACATTGCCCGCCGCCTGCGCCGCTACCACCGCAAGGCGACCAACCACGGCCATATGAAAACCCGCCAGCAGGTACCCGAATTCGGGCGCAGCTACGTCCTACGCCCCGGCATGGCTACCCTTGCCACCGTCGAAGAGGACAGCCCGCCTGATGAAGAAGACGCGGCGCTGGGCACGGCAGGCCCCTATGCCACCATCATTGCCGAGCGCCCCGCCGAGATCCCGACCCTGAGCGTGAGCGAGGCGGTGATGCGCCTGGACCTGGCCGATAGCCAGATCCAGCTTTTCCGCAACAGCGGGACCGATACGGTCAACGTGCTCTACCGCCGCCCCGACGGGAATATCGGCTGGCTCGATCCCTCAATCCGGGCCAGCAACTAGGCAGAGCCCCATCGCGCGTGCGGGCAGGGGTCATAAGGCCACCCCGGCACGCGCAGGGCCGCCGTATCGTCCTTCTCCAAAACAGAAAATGGCCCTGCCTACACATGTGGACAGGGCCATCAGTCTAAAAAAAGGTATGAAGGAATATCAATGCAGGGGCACCAGCATCATTTCGTGCTGGAGAATGGCGTTGATCGCTGCCTCCCGGTCATCGGTTACGGCAAGCGACGTGCCATCAGCGGCATGGATGGCGAAGGCGATTTCTCCCTCCACCTCGACCGTGCGAATATAGGCTACCGATTCCATACCCAGTCCCCGCAACTCGCCCGTGGTCAGATGGGGGGCCGCTGAGGATTCCGGGTCGTTATGCAGTAAGACCCGGCCATTTTGTGTTGTGACTCTCATCGCTTCATCTCCTGCTTCATGAAGGGACAGCCATCCCTCCGGTTCCGCATCGCAATACCGACCGTTCCATTACGGCTCTGCTGTCATTCCTCGTCAATCACCCTCACGACACGTTGCTTACGCCCCATGGGCACATCCACCACCGGTGGAACACGATCGCGCGAGGATGGGGTAGCGGCCGAAGGGGCGCGCGTAATCTCGATCTTACGCACGCGCACTTCAGGCTGTGGGCGCGCCAGTTCGATATGCAGCAGGCCATTATCCATCCAGGCTCCGCCAACTTCTATTCCTTCGGCCAGCACGAAGGCCTTCTGGAACTGGCGGGCGGCAATGCCGCGATGCAGGAAAATGCGGCCCTGCCCGTCATCACCCTGCCGCCCGCGAATGACAAGCTGGTTATCTTCCTGCGTGATGTGCAGGTCTTCCATCACAAAACCAGCCACCGCCAGCGTAATGCGCAAGGTCGTGGGGCTGACCTGCTCTATATTGTAGGGCGGATAGCCGTCCGTTGCATTTTTTGATGCCCGTTCAAGCATTTGCTCAAGGTGGTCAAACCCGAGGAACATGGGTGACCCGAAAACTCTTCCCGACAAATCGGCCTCCTCTGCTGCGAGCGAGACAAGAAACGCGAAGCGAACCCGCTCAGGCACCCGCTTCCGTTCTTTCACGATATGGGAGAATAATAGCCATACGCAAGGGGAGGCCGCTCCCTGCGCTATCGGCGGCAGGTGCCTCTTTTTGGCTGCATCCCCACTGGCATCACGGGTACGGACACGCTAAATGGCGATCTATGATTGATCATGATGTCATCGCTCAGGCGACCCCCATGCCGATCCTGGTCGCACCCCAGGCGGTCCTGCGCCAGAAAACCCGCCTTGTCCGCCCCGAGGACATGGGCGATCTGCGCACCATCATCCCCCGCATGTTCTCCGCCATGTACCAGGCTCCCGGCATTGGCCTGGCGGCACCGCAGGTGGGGCTGGGCATGCGCTTTGCCATTGTGGACGTGTCCGACAAGGACGAACCGCGCAACCCGATCGTGCTGATCAACCCTGAGGTGATCGCCGAGACGGACAGCATGGCCGCGCGTGAGGAAGGCTGCCTGTCGCTGCCCAACCAGTACGCCGAAGTCATCCGTCCCGAGGCAGTACGCGTGCGCTACCAGGACATGGAGGGCAAGGTACAGGAACTCGAAGCCGATGACCTGCTGGCCACCTGCCTGCAACACGAGATCGACCATCTGGAAGGCATCCTGTTTGTCGATCACCTATCCACGCTCAAGCGTAACATGATCATGCGCCGCCTGGCCAAGGAACAGCGCCAGAAGCACTGACCGCACGCGCGGATTACACCCGCCGGAACCTTGGGTTTTCCAGCATGGGGTCCGGCCCAGCCTGAACGGAGCCCCACGCCATGCGACTGGCCTTCATGGGCACGCCCGATTTTGCCGTGCCCGCCCTTCGCGCCCTGCATCAGGCCGGGCATGAAATCGTAGCCGTCTACAGCCAGCCCCCCCGCCCTGCGGGGCGGGGTAAAAAGCTGCGTCCCTCTCCCGTGCAGATCGCAGCGGAAGAACTGGGCATTCCCGTACGCACGCCGCTTTCGCTGCGGCGCAATACGGAAGAACACGCCCATTTCCGTGACCTGAAGCTCGATGCCGCCGTAGTCGCCGCCTACGGGCTGATCCTGCCGGTGGAAATGCTCGATGCGCCACGCCGCGGCTGCCTGAACATCCATGCCAGCCTTCTGCCACGCTGGCGCGGTGCCGCCCCCATACAGGCAGCCATTCTGGCGGGAGATAGCGAAAGCGGTGTTACCATCATGCAGATGGATGCCGGACTGGATACGGGCGCGATGCTGCTGCGCGACCATGTGGCCCTGACCCCGCACACCACTGCCACTACCCTGCATGATGACCTGGCCGCCATGGGCGGGCGACTGATCGTGGAAGCACTACGCCAGCCTGCCCATCCGGGCACGCCGCAGCCCGAGACAGGTGTGACCTATGTGCAGCGCCTGAGTCGCGAGGATGGGCGCATCGACTGGACAGCCCCCGCAACCACCATCGACCGCCAGATCCGCGCCCTGACCCCATGGCCCGGTACCTTCACCATGCTCGGTGGCACCGTCATCAAGGTCGGGGCGGCGGAAATCGCACCGGGCCACACGCAGGCCCCTCCCGGTACTGTGGTAGATGGTCGGCTTCTGGTCGCCTGTGGCGCGGGCACGCTGTTGCGTATCACGCGCCTGCAGCGTCCCGGGCGCGGCATGATGGCGGCAGACGACTTCCTGCGCGGGCAGCCCATGGCCTCGGACACGCGCCTTGGCATGGAGCTGCCCGATGCCTGAGATGCCTACAGCCCGCCCGGATGACGCTGCCCCCCCCAATGTCTGCCGCTGGGCGGTACTGATGGAATATGACGGGCGTGGCCTTGTAGGTTGGCAGCGCCAGAAAGGGCAGGACCTGCTGTCCGTACAGGGCCTGCTGGAAAGTGCCGCCCTCCGCCTGACCAATGGCCGCGACGTGCGCAGCATTACCGCCGGCCGCACGGATGCGGGCGTACATGCCAGTGGTCAGGTCGCCCACCTGGATTTTCCAGCCGATGTAACCCTGTCCAGCGCCACGGTGCGCGACGGACTGAACTTCTACATGAAACCCCACCCGGTTGTGGTGCTGATGGCCCGCCCGGTGCTGCCACATTGGAATGCCCGTTTTTCAGCCATTTCGCGCGCGTACCGCTACCGTATCCTGAACCGTCCGGCACGCCCCGCGCTGGAAGACGGGCAGGTATGGCATGTCCGTGCGCCGCTGAATGAAAACATCATGCAACAGGCGGCCATGCACCTGGTGGGACGGCATGATTTCACATCCTTCCGTGCCACAGCCTGCCAGGCACGCAGCCCCGTGCGAACACTAGACCGGCTTGATGTGCGGCGAGAGGGGGAATACGTGGTTATTGAAGCCGGGGCGCGTTCCTTCCTGCACCATCAGGTCCGCAACATGGCGGGCACGCTGAAACTGGTGGGAGAAGGCCGCTGGGAACCTGAACAGGTCGTACACGCGCTGGCTGCATGCGACCGTCGCGCGGCAGGCCCCACCGCCCCACCGGAGGGGCTGTGCCTGACCGGTGTGGGATATCTTGAAAACCCGTTCAGCCGATAAAGAATATGTTAGTAGAAAATAATAAAAGTTTCTGGGTGCCACCTTTTTTTAAAAAGGCAGTATTCTTCGGAAGCTTTTTAAAAAAGACTTCACCAAAAACATCTTTTAGGATTGGCCAATACCGACCTTAGTGCCCGGCACCCTGCTGCACCAGCATCGGGTACAGGAATTCATGCCATGCACGCTGTCCCGGTGAGGACAGACCAGTCAGAAGCACCAGCAGGCCAAGACTGCCAAGGATAGCCAGCACCAGCACCACCGCCTGCCTCCGGCGCAGCAGCAGGCCAATACGGGCCACATACCATGTCAGCCACAGGCTGTAGGCAAACTCCACGCCATTGAGAATGGCGGCCCCCATGGCGGATTGCAGCAACCGGGGCGATGCCAGCGCCATAAGCAGCGCCACCACCAGCCCCACGAACAGCGTAACCCAGTCCGTCCACCATGTTGCGGTAATATAGCGCAGCCACAGTGCCTCGCGCTTCCAGTGGTGGGCCAGCGCCTGTGTCACCACCGCAGGCAACAGGATCAGGCACAGGGCGAACAGTACCTTCACACCGCTGATGGCCTGCGGGGCATAACCTATGGTCAGCCCACCCAGCACCAGCCACAGTGCCAGACGGGGCGCCAGTGCCGACAGGACGGAGTCACGCGTGCCGCCAAAATAGGCGATCCCTTCCGCCCGGCCACGACCCAGCAGCAGCATTCCCTTGAGGATACCACCAAATCCCGCTGCATTGGGGCCGGAAGATGCGCCGCGATCAGACATCAATGCATTACCTTTTCAAGAAACCCGGTATAGATCGCCGTCAACTGTCGCAGGTCCGCCACAGTAACATGCTCGTCGGTCTTGTGCATGCTGGCCCCCACCAACCCGAACTCCGCAACATCGCAATAACGGGCAATGAAGCGGGCATCGGACGTGCCGCCACCTGTATCCAGCCGGGGCACCTGCCCAGTCACGGCGCGCACACTGGCGCGCAAGGCCTCCACCGGGGCGCCCGGTTCGGTCAGGAAGGATTCGCCGCTTACGGATATATCCACCCGCGCCCGGGGGGCGTGGCGTGCCACCACCGTACGAATCCAACCCGCAAGGTCGGCTCCGGTATGCAGGTCATTGAAGCGGATGTTCAGCCGGGCTTCTGCCTGTGCAGGGATGACATTGGTGGCTGTGTTGCCCACGTCAAGGCTGGTGACCTGCAGGCTGGAAGCATCGAACCAGTCACTGCCCCCGTCCAGCGGAGCGACCGTCAGTTCCCCTAGCAGGGCCAGAAGCCGGTGAACCGGGTTGTCGGCCCGGTGCGGATAGGCCACATGCCCCTGCGTGCCCGGTACCACGATGCGGGCATTGAGACTACCCCGGCGGCCGATCTTGATCATTTCCCCCATACCGGCGGGATTGGTCGGTTCCCCCACCAGGCAGAAACCGGGGATCTGGCCATGTTCTGCCATCCATTCCAGCACGCGTACGGTGCCGTTGGTGGCGGGGCCTTCCTCATCACCGGTAATGAGCAGGCTGATTGATCCCTGCGGCGTGCCCACCTTCCCCAGATACAGCCGGACGGCGGCAACGAAGGCGGCAATGCCCCCCTTCATGTCACACGCGCCCCGGCCGAACAGGATGCCATCGTGGATCTCGCCGCCAAAGGGATCGTGGCTCCACTGTGCCGCGTTCCCCACCGGCACGACATCCGTATGTCCGGCAAAGCACACATGGGGCTGCCCCGTACCCAGCCGGGCGAACAGGTTCGGGGTACGGGCCGTCCCCTCCCCGAATGGCAGCAGGGTCACGCTGAAGCCAATACCTTCCAGCACCCTAGCCAGGGCACTGATGGCACAGCCATCATCCGGTGTTACGGACGGGCAGCGGATCAGATCACGCGCAAGGCTGACAGCCCCACCGGGATCCTGATCCGCATCCATTACTGCGCCATCCGCCATGATACCGCTCAGCCGCGCAGCAGGTCGTTGATCGAGGTCTTGGAACGCGTGCGCTCATCCACGCGCTTGACAATCACCGCACAGTCCAACGACGGCAGCGGCTTGCCATCGGTGCTGGTTGCCTGACGTGGCGGCAGCGTACCGGGCACAACCACGGAATAGGCCGGGACGCGCCCCATGAAGACCTCGCCCGTCGCACGGTCTACGATCTTGGTGGAAGCGCCAAGGAATACACCCATGGACAGCACACTGCCACGCTCAACCACAACGCCTTCGGCCACTTCCGAACGCGCGCCGATGAAGCAGCCATCCTCGATGATGACAGGTGCCGCCTGCAGCGGTTCCAGCACGCCACCAATGCCCACGCCACCGCTGATATGGCAGTTCTTGCCAATCTGGGCGCAACTGCCGATCGTGACCCACGTATCAACCATCGTGCCGCTATCGACATAGGCACCGGCATTGACGAAGCTGGGCATCAGCACCACACCCGGCGCGATGAAGGCGGAACGGCGCACGATGGAGCCCGGTACCGCACGGAAGCCCGCAGCAGCAAACGCCGCCTGGTCCCAGCCCGCGAATTTCAGCGGCACCTTGTCATAGCTGGGTGCACCCGCACCACCACCCTCGACCAGACGGTTGTCGTTCAGGCGGAATGACAGCAACACCGCCTTCTTCAGCCATTCATTGACAGTCCAGCCACCTTCACCGGGGGTTGCCACACGCAGCCTGCCGGAATCCAGCGCCAGCAGCGCGGTCTCGACGGCTTCACGGTCAGCGCCGGTGGTTGCGGTGGACAGCGTCTCGCGACGCTCCCACAGGGCCTCAATCTGGCTCTTGAGGGATGTATCGGTCATATCGGTAAAATCCTGTCTGGGACGGGATCCCTGCGGCCTGCGCCGGGTGCCCCCGCCTGTACTGATTGCCTGCGGACCATGCGAAGGATCGGAGCCGATGTCAACGCATGCCCGGCACAGCTATGCGCCGCGGATCAGGGTGCCCGGCCCGGCCTCGGTAAAGAGTTCAAGCAGGCAGGAATGCTGCACCCGGCCATCAAGAATGACCGCGGCCCTGGCGCCCGCGCGCACAGCTTCAAGGCAGGTTTCCACCTTGGGGATCATGCCGCCCGAGATCATGCCGCTGGCAATGCCGCGCCGCGCATCCTCTGCCGTAAGCTCCGGGATCAGCCTGCCATCACCATCCAGCACACCGGGCACATCCGTCAGCATGAGCAGGCGGCTGGCATTGACCGCCCCCGCGATCGCACCGGCGGCAGTATCGGCATTGATGTTGTAGGTCTCGCCCTGCTCGCCCGCGCCAATCGGGGCGATCACCGGGATCAGGCCCGAGCCGGACAGCGCATAGATCACGCGCGGATCAATGCGCGCGGGTTCACCCACAAAGCCCAGATCGAGCATGCGGTCCGTTTCCACCCCATTCTCACGCGCGCGGCGCAGCAGGCGGCGCGCGGTGATCAGGCCGCCATCAAGGCCGGAAATGCCAACCGCCAGCGCACCGGCGCGGTTAATCAGTCCCGCCACCTGCTTGTTCACCTTGCCCGCCAGCACCATCTCGATCACGTCGATCATGGCGGCATCGGTCACGCGCAGGCCATCAATGAAGGTAGATTCAATCTGCAGGCGCTTGAGCATGGCGCTGATCTGCGGGCCACCCCCATGCACCACCACCGGGTTCACGCCAACCTGCTTGAGCAGAGCTATATCATGGCCAAACGCGGTGGAGAGCGTGGTATCGACCATCGCACTGCCGCCATATTTCACCACCACGGTATCACCCGCATAGCGCCGCAGGTATGGCAGCGCCCTGGCCAGAACCTCGGCCCGTACCTGTGCTTCCCGGTCGCCCGGTCCTGTTGCTGTCATCCGAACGGTCCCTTCGCTCCTGACGTGTCATTCATTCCGCCCCAAAGCATGGAGCGGGCGCTTGCATGGATTGCTACGCTGGCGGATTGGCCAGTCGCGCGAGTTCGGCGCGCAGATCCTCGATCCCCATTCCCGTCTCGCTGCTGGTTGCCAGCACATGGGGAAAGGCCGCCGCGTGTGCCGCCACAATCGCACTGACCTCACGCAGCTTGGCTTCCAGCGCATGCGGCTTGGGCACGTCGCATTTGGTCAGCACGACCTGAAAGGTCACGGCCGCGCGATCCAGCATCTTCATGATCTCCTGGTCGCTCGCCTTGACCTCCACCCGGCTGTCCAGCAGCAGCACCACGCGGCGCAGCGTCGGCCTGCCACGCAGGTAGGAGAACATCATGCCCTGCCAGTCTTCCTTTACCGCCTTGGCGGCCTTGGCAAAACCGTAACCGGGCATGTCCACCAGAGTCAGGCGGTTGGCCATCTCGAAAAAATTGAGCTGCTTGGTCCGCCCTGGCTCCGATGAGGCCCGCGCCAGCGCGCGCCGCCCTGTAAGCGCGTTGATCAGGCTGGACTTGCCCACATTGGAACGCCCGGCGAAGGCTATTTCAGGCAGGATCGGGTCGGGCAATTGCCCAAGCTTCTGGGCGCCGAATACGAAGTTGAACTCACCGGCAAACAGGACGCGACCGATCTCCCGGTCGCGTTCCATTTCTTCTGGCGTCAGTGCGGAGGAGGAAAAATCCACCATCATCGTCCCTGTGGTTATTTCTTCCCGGCCGGAAGCTTCGGCTTCTCAGGCGGCAGCACGGTGGTCGTGCCCTTCGTGTTCATGCGGCGCTGGATCAGGGTCTGCTGCGCCATAGTCAGCAGGTTGTTCCAGCAATAGTAGATCACCAGCCCCGATGGCTGCCGCGCCATGAAAAAAGTGAAGATGATCGGCATGAACTGGAACATCTTCTGCTGGGCGGGATCGGCAGTGGGTGTCGGGTTAAGCCGCATCTGCGCGAACATGGTCAGGCCGAAGGCGATGGGCCACAGCCCAAGCTGAAGCATGGGCGAGATAACCGCCGGATTCCACGGAATCAGTCCAAACAGGGTGAACAGGTTGGTTGGGTCAAATGCCGAAAGGTCATGGATCCAGCCAAAGAAGGGCGCATGCCGCATCTCGATGGTGACATAAAGATCCTTGTAAAGGCACCAGAACACCGGGATCTGCAGCAGCATGGGCAGGCAGCCACTGGCTGGATTCACGCCTTCCTGCTTGTACAGCCCGATCATCTGCTGGTTAAGCGCCATCTGGTCGTCTTTATAACGCTCACGCAGGGCTTTGATCTTGGGCTGGAGTTGGCGCATCTTGCCCATGGAATGGAACTGCTTGGTCGCCAGCGGGAAGAACAGCGCCTTGACCAGCAGCGTGAACGCCATCAGGGCCAGGCCAAAATTGCCAAGCATGGTGTTCAGCCAGTCCAACACCGTAAAGATCGGGCGGGTCAGGAACGCAAACCAGCCAAAATCGACCGCTTTCCAGAAATCAGGGATATGCAGGCTGGATTCATACTTCTCCAGCAGCGGTACTTCCTTGGCACCAGCAAAGACGTGGCTTTCGGTGCTGGCCTCACTCCCTGCCGCCACAACCAGCGGCGCACGCGCGGTAAAGCCGACATCATAGATGCCCCTCTCCCCGCCACCGGTGCCCTGATAGGCATAGGTGCCTGCAACATCGCTGTCCTGCTGCGGAATAACGGCGGCCAGCCAGTACTTGTCGGTAATGCCGGCCCAGCCGCCCTGTCCCGCCTTGGTCCAGGCTATGTTGCCCGGCGGCACCGCACCCTTGCGCAGGGACTTGTAGGAACTTTCGTCCAACCGGTGATCAATGACGGAAATCGGCCCCTCATGCACCAGGTACCCCCCGGTCTCGACCGGAGTATAGCCACGCTCCACGCGGGAGAAGGGAAAGAGCGAGACCGGCTCGCTACCATGGTTGACCACTTTCTGCGTGACCGAGAACATATAGTTCTGATCAATCGCGACCGTGATGCTGAAAACCTGTCCCTGCCCATTGTCCCAGCTCAGGGTAACGGGCTGTGCCTGGGTCAGGCTGTCATGGTCGGCGCTCCACAGCGTGTTGGCATCCGGCACGACCACGTGGCCGCCGCTGATGTTGGTCCAGCCAACTTCCACCAGGTTGGGCTGGTCCTTGCCACGCGGTTCCAGCACGCGCACCAGCGGGCTGCCGTCCTGCACGGTCTCGTGGTAATTCTTGAGCACAAGATCATCGAGCCGCGCACCGCGCAGGTCTAGCGAGCCATGCACGCGGTCGGCATCAATCGCCACACGCGCGTCCTGCTGGTCTGGCGCAGGTACCGTGGCCGCTGTCGCTGGGGTGACAGCGGGTGCGGGTGCCGCCGGTGCCGGGGCCTGCTGCTCGACCGTCTTATGGTTCTGCTGTGGCAGGAAATATTCAAAACCGACCAGCACCACGGCAGATAGTGCTGTTGCCACCATAAAACGCTTGATATCCATCAGCGACCCGCCAGATTTTTACTGTTTTTCATTGAGTCATGCATGTCACAGCCGCAGGGCGTGCCGGGCACGGGATCGTACCCACCCGCATTCCACGGGTTGCAGCGCAGGATGCGCCAGCCGGACAGCACACTGCCCCGCATTGCCCCATGGCGGGCGATCGCGTCACGCGCGTAATGACTGCATGAAGGAGAGAATCGGCAATGCGCGCCCCATATCGGGCGGATTACCAGTTGATACGCGCGGATAACCGCGCGCAGCATATGGGCAGGCAGGCTTATGGAAGACACCGTCACGATTCTTCCCTCACCCCTGCCTTGCGCAGGGCCTTGCGGTAGTCACCCAGCAGGGCATCAAACCGCCGCCCGCATGTGCCGGAGCGACCGATCACCACGATATCAACGCCCTTGAGCGCCATTTCGCGGTCCAGCAACCGGACCACCTCACGCAGACGCCGCCGCGCCCGATTACGCACGACGGAATTACCCACTTTTTTGGTAACGGTAAAACCGTACCGGGCGGCAGCCGTGTCACCGCGTTCAAGCGCCTGAAGCACCAAGCCCGGCACGGGCGCCTTGCGGCCCTTGGCCGCCACCCGCAGGAACTCGGCGCGTTTTTTAAGGCGCCTGGACTGATCGGCCACTTTTAGCCGCCCCTGTTATAAAAATATTCATGGCACCGGGCACCGTGGTGCCCGAGCCGTACAGACGCCACCTGCTTCAGGCAGAAAGACGCTTGCGACCCTTGCTGCGGCGGTTTGCAACAACTTTACGGCCACCAACGGTTTCCATACGCGAACGGAAGCCGTGGCGACGCTTGCGGACCAGCTTCGAGGGTTGATACGTGCGCTTCACAACGGCACTCCCAGATTGACAATGACAGACAGGTTACGGAAAAATCTTACCGGGCACCGCATGATACGGATGCCCCGAGCGGCGCCTTATACTGCCGGTTCGGGGCAACGTCAATGCCGATACCCTTTTACGCCACAACCGGATGATTTACATGACCAGTCCCGCCAGCGACTCTGCCACACCGCTCGATGAAACGCTGCGGCGGCACATCCACGACATCCGTGGCCATCTCTCTCCCGCCATGCTGCGCGCGGATTCGCTGGCCCTGAGTCAGGACGAACGAACCCGGCAGGCCGCCCACGATATCCTGACGGCACTTGATGCCGCCACCAAGGAACTCAGCGCCATGCGCCGCCTGCTGGCACGCCCTGCTGCCTGATGCGCGCAGGCAGGGTCAGGCCTTCTGGATCAGTTCGATCTTGTAACCATCCGGGTCTTCCACAAAAGCGATGAAGGTCGTGCCGAACTTGACCGGCCCCGGCTCACGCGTGACCTTGCCACCACCTTCGCGCACGGCTTCCACCACCGCCGTCACATCCGGCACGCCAACGGCAAAATGACCAAAACCGGTGCCAACCTCATATCCATCATCTTGGCCCCAGTTATAGGTCAGTTCGATTTCCGCCTGCCCGGCCGCGTTATCCCCGTAACCGATGAACACAAGGGTATATTTCCCTTCCGGTACATCCCTGCGGCGCAGTTCATGCATGCCCAGCAGGCGGTAGAAATCAAGGCTGGCCTCAAGGTTGCGCACGCGCACCATCGTATGCAGATAAGTCCCCATTCGGCATTCTTCCCTGTTCAGGTTATCTTTTCATCTCCGCCGCCAATTCCGGTCAGGAAAAGACCGGCCTCGTCCGCCATGGCAGTACACGCAGCGGGATCGGTAATGAGTGTGGCCCCTGCCTCCATGGCAATGCCACGCAGCCCGGCTGCCATGACACCCGCAATAGTACGCGGGCCAATGGTCGGCAGGTCGGCCCGGCGCTCCTGTCCCGGCTTGGCCATCTTGACCAGAACGCCACCGGGACGGTCGGGTTGCCGCAGGCTGGCGACCCGCTCAAGCATCCGGTCCGTGCCCTCCAGCGCCTCGACGGCCAGTACCAGTCCGCCCTGCACCACGCAGCCCTGCCCGATATCAAGCTGGCCCAGTTGCCTTACGACATGGCGGCCAAGGGCAATATCGGAACGGGCTGCCGCATCAGGGGGGACCACACCCAGCGGCCCGCGCCGCGCCACCGATCCGGGCAGGAATTCATGCGCGCCCCGGATAGTAAAGCCTTCTTCCCCCAGCACGCGTACGATTGCACCAAGCAACCCGTCATCACCCGCGAACAGCGCCTTGCCAATGCGTGTCAGGATGCGGGCACCCGTGGCATCGGGCCGCAGGCTGACTAGGGATGGCCGCCGGACCGGCCCGATCAGTACAAGGTCACGGCAGCCATGGGCATGCAGGCTGGACAGGATCTCGCCCGCCGCCGCGAGCCGGACCATGCGGTGTGGCCAGTGGCCGATCACCTCGGGTTCGGCAAAACCTTGAAAACCTATTATGAAAACGCGGCCGCCCGCCTGTTCCACCGCACGCGCAACCTGGCCGGGCAGCGGCCCGCCACCTGCCAGGATACCGACACACGCACCATGCAAGCCACCATCAGGCCGGGGGTCAGGCGCCATCGCTCTCGATCATGTCCCCGCTCTGAACACGGACCAGGCCGCGATGGCTTGGGGCTGCGATAAAGTCCAGGATCTCGACCACGCGCGGGTTATGGCCATAAGTCTGGCGGACATGTTCAAGCCGGGCCTGGAACACCGTGCCCGTAGCGTGCGCCGCCTTGGGGTACAGTGCGCGGAACGCCTGCCGCATGCGGCGGACCTCATCTGGCTGCACGCCGTTACGGCGCAGCCAGATCCAGTGCAACCCGACAAGGCGGGCACGGTTGCCCAGCACGCTGCCATAGGGAATGACATCGGCCTCAACCCCGCACACCCCACCAACCAGCGCCGCATGGCCAATCCGCACGAACTGGTGCAGCGCTGCGGCACCCATGATGCGCGCGCTGTCACCAATCACCACATGGCCACCCATGACCACGTTGTTGACGATAATGACGCCCCGCCCCAGCGTGCAGTCATGCGCCACATGGGAGTTGGCCATGATCAGACAGTCCGGGCCAATACGGGTCACGCCGGTACCGGTTGCGGTGCCACGGTGGATGGTCACGTTTTCACGGATGATGGTCCGCGCGCCAACAACACACCCGGTCGGCTCACCCCGGTATTTCAGGTCTTGCGGTGCCATGCCGACGGTGGTGAAGGGGTAGCACACCACGCCTTCACCCAGCGTGGTATGTCCGTCAATCACCACATGAGAGATCAGTTCGACATTTTCCCCGATCTCGACATCCGGCCCGACCGTGCACCACGGGCCGATACGCACGCCACAGCCAATGCGCGCATGACTGGAAACGATGGATGACGGATGGATTTCCGGCGGTTTTCCGCGCCGTTCATCCATTTGATGACCGTCAGATGAACTTCCTGCCAGAATAGCCTCCCTTCCCGCAAGTAACCATGGCCTGCAAACCCGAAGCAGGCTGCGGGCGCGCCCAGGGCGCATGCGCCGCCGGACCAACTTCGTGCAGGATCACCCCATGATCATGGCGCTGAATGTTGCCTCGGCAACAGATACGCCATCCACGCGCGCCACACCCTTGAATTTCCATACATTGGCGCGGCTGCGTTCTTTTTCCACATGAATGCGCAGCTGGTCGCCAGGCCCGACCGGACGGCGGAACTTCGCACCATCAATGGTCATGAAATAGACCAGCTTGCCCTCGAATGCCGCACCCAGCGTCAGTACGACCAGACAGGCCGCGGTCTGGGCCATGGCTTCAATGATCAGGACACCGGGCATGACCGGACGGGCCGGGAAATGTCCCTGGAAATGCGGTTCGTTGACCGTGACATTCTTGATGCCAACGGCCGACTGACCCAGCGTGATATCAACCATGCGATCAATCAGCAGGAACGGATAGCGATGGGGTATCGCCTCCATGATTCGCATGATGTCGATTGATTCCAGAACTGCGGGCGTTGCGTCCGCTGGCAGTGCCTCTACTTCTTTATCCACGTCGTCCAACCACTTGTTCGGTCAGGAGTGTAGGCATGCCACCAGCCGGGACAGGCCCCTCCTACCGGTTGAATATCTGATGGAAACAGGCAATCAGGCCCTGTTGGCCTTTTCCCCGGCTCCATCCTGCGTCGTTTTCTTGGCCATCCGGCGCAGGAAGGCCACATTCCGGAAAAACTCCCGAAACGGCATGGCCGGACTGCCAATGACATCCGCCCCCGCCTCCACATCGGACATGACACCGCACTGCGCCCCGATCCGGGCCTTGGTGCCGATCTTGATATGCCCGATCAGTCCGGCCTGGGCTGCGACCGTTACAAAATCACCCAGTTCGGTCGAACCGGAAATGCCTGCCTGGGACACAACAATACAGCACCGTCCCAGCCGCGCATTATGGCCAATCTGCACCAGATTGTCGAGGCGTGAGCCTGCGCCGATTACCGTATCGCGCATCGACCCACGGTCAACCGTGGAGTTGGCGCCGATTTCCACTCCATCCTCTAGCACGACAAGGCCGAGTTGGGGCACGCTTTCAAAGCCTTCGGGCGTTACGGCAAAACCAAACCCGTCCTGCCCGATCCGGGCACCGGGCAGCAGTGTCACCCGTTCACCCAGCAATGCGTGCGATATCGCGACATGCGCGCCAATGCGGCACCGCGCCCCGATCTGCACGCCGGGACCGATGCTGACATGCGTGCCGATATCCACTCCAGCACCCACACGCACCCCATCCCCCAGCACGGCAAAGGCGCCGATAGCCGCGGTGGGGTCAATCTCGCACCCCGCGCCAATCACGGCGGAGGGATGGATACCGGGATTGACCGGCGGCGGCGGATAGAACGCGGCGGCAATGCGAGCCCAGGCCTGATATGGCGTTCTGGACACCAAGGCCGCGGCATGTGGGGGCACCTTGTCGGCAAAGGCCGGGGCAACAATGACCGCCCCGGCACCGGTTCCCGCCAATAGGGGCAGGTAGCGCCGGTTATCGAGAAAGCTGACCTGCTCGCGCATGGCGGATTGCAGCGGCGCAATACCGTCAAAGCTGCTGGTTGCGGTGGCACCGTCCGCTGCAGGTCGCAGTTCCGCACCACTGCGCTGCGCCAGTTCCTCCAGCCCGAAGGGTCCATGCCTTGTAAAAAAACGTGGATCGCCCGGTACGTTATCCGGCGTCACTGTCATGGAATGGACCTTAATGCTTGGCCGGCGCGGCAGGAGCAGGCTTGTCGGCATCTGCCGTGGTGGGCATGGTGCCTGATTTGGCCAGCACTTCCGGGTCCACGTTCGCTGCGGGGATGAACACGGTGGGCAGCACCGCATTCAGCTGGGTGGCCACCTGCTGGGTAATATCAAGGCTCTCCTGGCTTAGGGCCACCTGCTCACGGTGCAGCACGAGATTCATGCCACGGCTGGCCGCAAGCTGGCGGATGATCTGGACAAGTTCACGCTCAATCTGCCCAAGCGAAACCTGTGCCGCTTCCTGGATGATGCGGTTGCGGTTACGGAAGTCCTTCTGGGCTGCGATCACGCGTTCCTGCAGCTTGCGCTCGCTTGTCTGGATCTGGTCAGACGACATGGTCTTGGCCTGACCCTGCAGCTTCTGCTGCTCATCACGCCAGCCGGCCTGTTCCTTCTGGGCCTCACGCGCCAGATCGTCACGGCGTGCGCCCAGCACGCGCTCGGCCTGCTGTGCCGCCGTTGACAGCCGCATTACTTCCGGCACGCTGATCACACCGATGACGGGTGCAGGCGGCGGCGCACTCTTGGGCACATCCGGTGCTTTGGGCACGGGCGGCACGGGCAGGATGGGCGGATTCTGGGGCTGAGCGTCCTCGCTATCCGCCGGCGCGGCGGGCAATGCCACCGGGGCCGGGGCCTCGTGCTGGGGCGCATGGGCGGGGGGCTGGACGGCCTTGGGCACGAACCAGCCAGCATTGCCGCCCGCCCCCTGGGCATGTGCACCGGGCACGATCACGGTTCCCCACCCGATCAGAGCGGTTGCGGCAAGCAGACGGATGCCGGATTTACGCAACATTATCACCTCAGAATTGTTGGCCGAAGCCGAAGCGGAGCAACTGGGTCCGGTCATTCGTGCCCTTGTGCAGCGGCACACCCAGATCGATGTTCACGAGACCGAACGGACTTTTCCACGCGATACCCACACCGGTCGAAACCACGGGCGTAAGCGTGTCGTCATAAACGGGGGTATATTTCGGCCAGTCCTTCATGGACGTGTAGCGACGGCGGACACGTAGGCCGTCCAGTCCACCCATATCCACAAAGTACCGCCCCTTGATCCCCATCGCCGATGCGAACGGGATGGGGAAGTCCACCTGGGCCGATGCAGTGTACATGAACCGGCCACCGAGGAAGTCCTGCTGCGAGTGCATCGGATTACCGTCACGCGCGGGGATGGCGTAGCTTCGGGGGCCGACACCACCATCCATGAAGCCACGCAGCGAGTTACCACCAAGATAGAAGTTATCGATGATGTCGCTGCGACCACCGCCCCAGTTCATGATCTCACCCGCGCCGGCACGGAAGCTGACCGTCCAGTCATGGTTGCCCATGATGCTGTCAAGCGGAATGTAGTAGGCGGTATCCACCTTGCCACGCAGGTAACGCTCGTTACCACCAATACCGGCAAAGTCACCACCTACACGTACCACGAAACCTTTATGCGGCTGCTGCCTGCGGTCACGTGTATCGTATGTCAGTGTCGTGCTGAGCTGCGACAGGAGCGACCAGCCATTCTGGTCCTGCACGTAATACGACGAATCCGACCATGTATCACCGATGTCACGATCGGTCAGCGTATAGCTCCACGACTGCGACAGGTGGTTGTTATAGGAATACCCCATGCGCAGCGTCATGCCGATACGCGCTTCGGAATAGCTCTGGTACGTCATGTAGCGGTTCTGGATACCGAACAGGTCGATGCCCGCCACAAGGTTACGGTTGAGGAAATACGGGTCCGTCAGAGAGATATCGGCCTGATCTTCGTAATACGCGGCAGTGCCGGTAAAGCCCGCGTCGATACCCGTGCCCAGCAGGTTGTGCTGCTTGAGCCCAAGGTTGCCCAGTACGCCAGCATCAGTCGAATACCCCCCGCCCAGCGAGAACTCGCCTGTCGGCTTTTCCACAACATCAGCCGAGATGTTGACCTTGTCAGGCGCCGAACCGGGCGTCTGGTCGATCGAGACGGTCTTGAAGAACCCGAGGTCTTCCAGAATCATCTTGGAATACTTGCGGTCAAGCGGTGTGTACGGGTCGCCTTCAGCCATGGGCAACTGGCGGCGGATCACCTTGTCTTCGGTAATCGTGTTGCCATTGATGTCGATGCGCTCGACATACATCCGCGGCCCCTCGCTGATGTCAAACAGCAGGTTGACGGTATGCTTTTCGGGGTTACGTGCAATTTCGGGGTGAACCATGGCGAAGGGATAGCCCTTGCCCTGCAACAACTCCTGCATGTCCGTGGCGTTGTGCTGGATGGCGGAGCCATCGTACCACTGGTTGTGGAACAGGCCGATATACTTGCGCATGGATTCCGCGCTGACATGGCGCAGCGAGGAGCGGACATCCATCTTGTTCAGGCGGTAGCGCGGCCCTTCCTCGATCGTATAGGTGATGTAGAAGCTCTTACGGTCAGGCGAGAGTTCGCCCGTCGCGTTTTTGACCTGAAAATCGACAAAGCCGTTCTTCAGGTAGAAACGATGCAGCAGTTCCGCATCATATTTCATACGCTCGGGGTTGTACTGGTCACTCGACGCAAAGAAGCGATACCATGCCGTCTCCTTTGATGAAACGACACCGGCCAGTGCTGCGGTGCTGAACGCCCGGTTACCGACGAAAGAGACCTTCTTGATCAGGGTCTTCTGCGCTTCGTTGATGTGGAAGATCACATCAACGCGGTTATGGGCAAGGTGGATAATCTGCGGTGTCACGGTGGCGGCGTAGCGTGCCTTTTCCGCATAGACACCCAGGATCTTCTGCCGGTCGGCTGAAATGCCCTGCGGGGAGTATACCGCGCGCGGGCGCAGCGAAATGACCTTGGTCAGGTCCTCGTCCTTGGCGGCGTGATTGCCTTCAAACACGATGCGGTTGACGATCGGGCTCTCGACAACATGTACTTCCAGCACGTTCCCCACGCGCTTGAGTGTTACATCATGGAACAGGCCAGTCGCGTACAGGGTCTTGAGCGAACGATCGAGCAGGTCCTGATTGAAGCGGTCACCCGGCTGGACAACCATGTAAGACAGGATGGTGCTGGTCTCGATCCGGCTATTGCCCTTAATGTCTACCGCTTCAATCGGATCTTCAAGCGGGGGTGCCTTGATGGCTTCAACCGCAGGCTCCTGCGGCTCCGCACCGGGCATGGGCGCCATATTCCCACCGAATGATGTGTTCTGTGCCGCTTCATCCTGCGCATATGCCCCAGCTGCCCAGAACAGCGGCATAATGCAGGCAGACGCAAGCAGCGCTGAACGTTTACTCGACAAAATCGCTATTCCTCACCACTCGGCATGCGGATCAGCCATGCATTGAGACCGGATGGAGGGCCGGCTCCCTTCCTGTCATGTATCAGCTTTTGTGGCGGACCTATCCGATATGGACCACCATGTGCAAGCACTTGTATCACTCTGCCCACCTTAACCCTGCCCCGCATGCGAAGCGAGCCACTGAAACAGGCCAAAATGTGACAGATCGTTAAAGGTTGAAAACAGGAATAGCCCCGCAATAAGCGCGAAACCTGCCTGGAAACTGATCTCCTGCACTCGCCGTGAAACCGGACGCCCCAGAATAGCCTCAAAAATATAAAACACCAGCCGACCCCCATCAAGAATCGGCACCGGAAACAGGTTGATCAGCCCGAGATTGATCGACAGCAGCGCCATGAATGACACAAGGCTGGGCAGCCCGTACTGTGCAACCTGGCCCGACATCTGGGCAATGCGCAACGGACCACCAAGGTCCTTGGCGCTGTGCTGACCCGTGACCATCTGCCACAGGCCCTGCAGGGTCTGGATGGAGACGTTCCAGGTTTCCTTTACCGCCGAGACAAAAGCCGTGGGCAGTGATTTAGGATGACCCATTTCCATGGCGAAGGAGACGCCGATCTGACCGCGCTGCGCGCCCCCCTTCTCCGCCACAATGCCTATGTGCATGGGCAGGGTCGTATCGGCCTCGCCCCGATGCACCGTAAGCGTGGTCTGTGCATCCGGCTGGCCGCCCACAAATGCTTGCAGATCGGCCACGTCACGCACCGTGTGATCACCCACGCGCACAATCACATCGCCCTTCTGCACGCCAGCGACAGCGGCGGCACTGCCGGGCACAACCTGCGCCACCTGGTTGAGGATATGAGGCTGACCCACGGTAGCGAACAGCCCCGTGAACAGTACAATGGCAAGAAGGAAATTAAAAACCGGTCCTGCCACGATCACGATCGCACGTGACAGGACGGGCTTGTCATGAAAGGTGCGACCTGGCTGCCACGCAGCCTTCTGTTCCTCGGTCGCGTCTTCCGGTCCCTCAAACCCGTGGGGCCGGACATAGCCACCCAGCGGCACCGGGCACAGCCGCCATTCCGTGCCCACGCTATCATGCCAGCGCAGGAGCGGACGGCCGAACCCGATCGAGAACACCTCCACATGCACACCACGCCACCGCGCGGCCAGGTAGTGACCCAGTTCGTGAATGAAAACCAGCACCCCGAGCACAAGGGAGAAGGCCAGAACGGTCCGTATCAGATCATGCATGAACGCTAAGCTATCTCCCGACGGCCCGAAACGCCATCCAGAATCATGTCAGGCCGCGCGGGCAACCGTGTGGAGGCGTGCGACACGGCGCGATTCCGCATCCCAGTGCAGCACTTCTTCCAGCGTATCGGCCCGCTGCGCGCCGATGGAGTGCATGACATCCTCCACAATACGCGCAATATCCAGGAACCCGATTTCACGCTTCAGGAACGCCTCGACCGCAATTTCATTGGCGCCGGACAGAATGGCAGGCATGGCACCCCCCGCACGCAGGGATTCGCGCGCAAGGCGCAGCGCGGGGAAGCGGACCTCATCAGGTGCCTCGAAATCCAGCCGCGACAGCGCCGCAAGGTCAAGTCGGGGTGAATTGGTAGGCATGCGCTTCGGCCAGGCCAGCGTGTGGGCGATGGGAATGCGCATATCGGCCGAGCCAAGCTGGGCCACAACCGAACCATCGGTATACTGCACCATGCTGTGCACGATAGATTGCGGGTGAACGACCACATCCAGCCTGTCTTCGGTCACGTTGAACAGGCGCGCCGCCTCGATCAGTTCCAGTCCCTTATTGAACATGGTGGCGGAATCGATGGTGATCTTGGCCCCCATGCTCCATGTCGGGTGTTTCAGGGCAGCTTCTAGCGGGGCCTTTTCCATTTCCTCAAGACTTGCCCGACGGAACGGGCCGCCCGATGCCGTCAGGATAATCTTCTCGACCTGGTCCACCTGCTTGTCGGCCATGGACTGGAATACGGCGTTATGCTCGGAATCGACCGGCAGCAGCGTGGCCCCCGCCGCCTCCACGGCACGCAGCATCACATCACCCGCGCAGACCAGCGCCTCCTTGTTGGCCAGCGCCACATGGGTACCATTGCGCACCGCCGCCAGCGTCGGCTCCAGCCCGGTGGCACCGGTAATAGCTGCCATGGTCCAGTCCACCGGTAGGGCTGCCGCCTCGATCACGGCGGCACGGCCACCGGCCGTCTCCACGCCGCTGCCCGCAAGCAGGGTTTCCAGTTCCGGCAGCAACCCTTCATCGGCAATGACGGCCCGCTGCGCACCCAGTGCGCGGGCCTGCTCCGCCAGCCTGGCCACATTGCGGCCACCGACCAGCGCACCAGTGCGGAACTGATCAGGTGCCTGCAGCAGCAGGTCCACCGTAGAACAGCCAATGCTGCCCGTGCTGCCCAGAACGGAAACTGTCTTCATTATTATGTCATTCCCCAAAACATTCCATGGCCGGGACCATGGCCTCAGTGCAGGCCCACATACCAGAAAGCGGCGCCACCCGCTGCACCCAAAGAGAGCAGGGCCGCCATGGGGGCAGCCACCAGCAGGCCATCAAAACGATCCAACAGCCCTCCATGGCCAGGCAGGAGGGTACCTGAATCCTTGACGCCCCGCTTACGCTTGAGCGCGCTTTCCGCCAGATCCCCCATCTGTGCCGCAATGGCGACAAGCCCGCCGAACACCGCCCCCCGCCACACGGCACCGGGCTGTGCGCCAGGCAGGAGGGCTGCGATCAGCATGCCCGCAACCACGGCGCAGCACAGCCCACCCACGGAGCCGGACCATGTTTTGGCCGGCGAAATGCGCGGCGCAAGCTTGGGGCCGCCAAACAGGCGGCCTGCCATATAGGCCCCGGTATCACTCAGCGCCACGCAGGCAACAAGGAACAGCACGACCCCCGCACCCGGTTCGCTCATGTAACGCAGCCACAGGAGTGACAGCCCCGCACAGCCGATGGCAACCTGCCCCGCCCACAATGCCGGTCCCAGCACAAGGGCGGCCGCCATGACCAGCAGCGCGCCCCCCCAGTGCCCGGCCACAGCTGCTACGCCTGTGCACGCGGCCCATACCAGGCAGAGTTGCCCGCGCCGCGCATCCAGTCCGAATCCGAACATACGCGCCCATTCCGCCGCCATGCCCACCATCGCCAGCACAATCATCGCACCATAGACCAGGCCACCCACCCATACGCACAGCGCGGCCAGCGGCACCAGAACGGCGGCCGAAAGCACACGGGCACGCAGGTCCTTCCAGTTGCCCGATGGGACGGGCGCCGAAGGCCGGGAAATATTTTCAGACTGGTCTGGCACCGAATCGCCTTTCACGCCGCGAGTAGATATTCAGCACGGTATCAAAATGCGTTTCGTCAAAATCGGGCCAGGGCGTATCAAGGAAAACGAGTTCGGCATAGGCCGACTGCCACAGCAGGAAGTTGGAAAGACGGCACTCCCCGCTTGTCCGCACCACAAGATCGGGGTCAGGCATGCCCGCCGTCAGCAGCGCGCCGGCGAATGCGGTTTCATCAATATCGGTCGCCACCCGCTCCCCCCGTGCTACCGCCTGCGCCAGATGAGTGGCGGCCTGCACGATGTCGGCCCGCCCACCATAGGAGAGGGCAAGCACCAGGACCAGACTGGTATTGCCTGCGGTCACCGCCTCCGCCCGGCGGGCTTCTTCCTGTATGTCTGCCGGGAAGCGGGCAAGATCGCCAATGAAGCGCAGACACACCCCCTCACGCGACAGTTCAGCCACCTTGTGGCGCAGATAGTAGCGCAGCAGACCGGTCAGGTCCGCTACCTCGCCCGGCGCGCGCCGCCAGTTTTCAGATGAGAAGGCATAAAGCGTGATCCATCCCACCCCACGGCTTATGGCCGCGCGGACGGTACGCTGCACCGCCTCGGCCCCGGCACGGTGGCCAGCCAACAGGGGCAGGCCCCGCATGCTGGCCCACCGCCCGTTCCCGTCCATGATGATGGCGACGTGCTCGGGCAGGCTGTAACGACCTGCAGCACGATGATCCGACCCCGACAAGAGCTGCCTGCCCCCCTCAGTCACACATATGATGGAGCAGAATGGATACGATACGCACCGCTCAAATCAGACCTGCTTGATCTCGCGCTCTTTTTCCACCAGCAGTTCATCCACGCGCTTGACGTACTGGTCCGTCAGCTTCTGGATGGCATCGCTCCATGTCTTGACATCGTCTTCACTGATGTCACCGGCCTTTTCCAGCTTCTTGGACTGATCCATGCCATCACGGCGCACGCCGCGCACGGCAATCTTGCCATTTTCGGCATACTTGCCGGCCGCGCGGGCCAGTTCGTTGCGGCGTTCTTCGGTCAACTGCGGAATGGGCACGCGCACGGTCTGGCCATCGGCAGCCGGGTTCAGACCCAGCCCCGCGTCACGGATCGCACGCTCGACCGCACCGACCAGCGTACGGTCCCATACCTGCACCGTGAGCATGCGGGCTTCAGGCACGGCAATGGAGCCGACCTGGGTCAGCGGCACTTCGCCACCATAGGCTTCCACCCGCACCGGTTCGAGCAGGGCCGGGCTGGCACGGCCCGAACGCAGGCCCGCAAAATCACGGCGCAGGCTTTCAATCGCGCCGTCCATACGGCGGGTCAGATCCGCCAGCAAACTTTTCTGATCGACAGACACTGTGGCCCTCCTTCTAATTCTTCATGCATGTGGCGCGCCCCGGCGCATGACCATGGGACGCCCTGGCGCCAACCATTCAGTCCGCCGCCACGATGGTGGTAAAACGCCCCTGCCCCTGCATGACGCGGGAGAAGGCGTTCGGCTCATGAATATTGAATACCACGATCGGAAGCCGGTTTTCCCGCGCCAGACTAATGGCCGCCGCATCCATGACGTTGAGGTCATTGGCCAGCACGTCGCGGTAGGTCAGCGTATCATAGCGCTGTGCATCGGGCACCTTGCGCGGGTCGGCGGAATAGACGCCATCGACCTGCGTACCCTTGAACAGCGCATTGCATTCCATTTCGGCGGCGCGCAGCGCCGCACCCGTATCGGTGGTGAAGAACGGGTTGCCGGTACCGGCGGCAAAGATCACCACCCGCCCTTTTTCCATATGCCGCACAGCACGACGGCGGATATAAGGTTCGGCAATGGAAGACATATGGATGGCGGTCATCACGCGCGTGGGGATGTTGTGCCGCTCCAGCGCATTCTGCATGAGCAGCGCGTTGATGACGGTGGCCAGCATACCGGCGTAATCACCCTGCGCACGGTCCATGCCGCGCGCCGCTGCCGCTACCCCGCGAAAGATGTTTCCCCCGCCGATCACAAGGCAGACTTCAACGCCGGTCCGGGCGACAGCGGCCACATCGGCGGCAATACCATCAACGGTTGCCGGATCGATACCATACGATCCACTGCCCATCAGGGCCTCACCCGACACCTTGAGCAGAACACGCTTGTACGATGACGGGGCTTGGGGTTTGACGGACTGGGTCATGGATCCTCGGCGCAGGTCAGGCAAACAGAACTGGGGACGGGCAGGCCACCCGGCCATGCCCTGTCATATAGAGGGATGCCCCCCCCCACAAGCCGATCCCGCCGTGTTTTGAGGTTTCAGGACGCATCATCCAGGCCGATGGCGCGCAGGCGGGCGCGCTCCTCATCCCATCCTGCCCGCTCCTTCACGTTCAGGAAAAGATGACATGTCCGCCCCAGCAGGCGGCCCAGTTCATGGCGTGCCTTCTCGCCAATGGCGCGAATCCGGCTACCGCGCTCGCCAATCAGGATGGCCTTGTGCGAGGCACGCGCCACATAGATCGTCACCTCAATCCGCACGGACCCGTCGGGGCGTTCCTGAAAGGCCTCGGTTTCCACTGTTGCGGCATAGGGCACTTCCTCATGCGTCTGCAAAAAGATCTGCTCACGCACCAGTTCGGCCGCCAGCAGGCGGTCAGGCAGGTCGGTCAGGTCGTCCTCGGGGTAAAGGTACGGTCCCGTGGGCAGGGCAACCGCCAAGCGATCAAGCAGGTCATCCACCCCTTCCCCCGAACGCGCGCTGACCATAAACACATGTTCGACGGGCAGGATGGAGGACAGCTCGGCCGTAAGCGGCAGCAACGTGTCGCGCTTCACGAGATCGGTCTTGTTGAGCACCAGCCACAGCCTGCGCTTCTGCTCGGCCAGACGGGTGGCGATGGCGCGCAGCGCATCGGTCATGCCTGCCCGAGCATCGACGATGAGCAGCGTGATGTCCGCATCATCCGATCCCGTCCAGGCAGCAGCGACCATGGCGCGGTCGAGCTTGCGCTTGGGCTGGAAGATGCCCGGCGTATCCACCAGCAGGATCTGGGTGCGCTGGCGCATGAGGATGCCCAACACCCTGAAGCGCGTGGTCTGCGCCTTGGGGCTGACGATGGACAACTTGGTGCCCGCCATGCGGTTGAGCAGCGTGGACTTGCCCGCATTGGGCGCGCCCACGATGGCAACAAAGCCGCAGCGCGTGGTGGTGGTATCGTGATCGTGGTCGGTCATTGTCCATGCCCCCTGCGGTCAGTGGTAGATGCGGGCTGCCCGTCTGTGCCCAACTGGCGCAGCAGGTCGGCGGCGGCATCGCTTTCAGCCGCGCGCTTGCTACCCGCCACTCCCTGCCCGGTTTTTCCCTGCGCGTCCACCGCAATGACGAAACGCGGGGCATGGGATGGCCCTTCCGCCGAGACCACGCGGTAACGCGGCAGGGGCAGGCCACGGCCCAGTACCCATTCCTGCAGGGCGGTCTTGGGGTCCTTGGGCGGACGGGCCTGGGCCACAATGGCGCCGCGCCACATGCGCCGCACGAAAGCGCGCGCGGGTTTCAGCCCGCCATCAAGGTAAATGGCGCCCAGTATGGCCTCAACCGCATCGGCCAGCACGTTGGCCATCTCCCGCACACCCGCACGCGCCTCGTGCTCGGCCACATCCAGCGCGGATTGCAGGGCCATGGCATGAGCCACTTCCGCCAGCACGGTGCGCGAGACGAGATGGGCATGACGGGGGCCAAGCGCCCCTTCCTGCTCGGCGGGGAAACGCTCAAGCAGCCATTCGGCCATAATCAGGCCCAACACCCGGTCGCCTATGAACTCAAGCCGCTCGTTGGACCCGGCCCCGCGGGTCGCCACGGTCTGGCGCATACGGCGGTTACCACTGCGCTCATGGGCAGCGGAGCGGTGGGTCAGCGCGCGCAGCAGCAGTTCAGGCCGGGTGAAATGATAGTCCAGGCAGGTTTCCAGCCGTCTGATCTCGGCTACGGGAACGCGCTCTTCCGTCACGGTCAGCGTACCCCCATAAACAGACGACCCCACCGGATTTCGGCTGGCCAGTACCAGACCTGCCAGAACGGATGCGCCGCATCAACGGACATGAAAATCCATTTTGCCTGGCCGATCAGGTTTTCCATCGGCACGAAGCCAAGATCCTGCGGTTCATCGCCCATGAAGCGGCTGTCCGCGCTGTCATCACGGTTATCGCCCATGGCGAAGAAATAGCCCGGCGGCACGACATATTCCGGCGTATCGTTCTTGCCGCCCTCATCGGTCAGCTTGAGGATATCATGCGCCACCGGCCCGCGCCCTGCACTGCCAGGCAGGATCTCGCGGTAACGGTCGCCTTCCATGCGGGTGCGATGCTCGTCTATCGCGGTGTATTCACCCTCGGGTTCGCGTGGGATTTCCTGGTTGTTGATATACAGCCTGCCCTCGCGCATCTGAATCGTATCACCCGGCAGACCCACGATGCGCTTGATATAGTCGATCGACGTATCCTTGGTGAAGCGGAACACCGCCACATCACCCCGGTGGGGCGTACTCTCCCATATCCGGCCCGTGAACAGGTTGGGCGAACCGGGCAGGGAGAAATGCGAATAGCCGTAACTGTATTTGGCCACCCATACGTAATCACCCACCTGCAATGTCGGGATCATGGAACCGGAAGGGATGTTGAAAGGCTCGAACAATACCGTACGCACGCTCAGCGCAAGCACACCTGCAATCACGACCGTGCGCACAAGTTCCACAAAACCCCCGCCTTCGCGGCGCGGTGCATCGGTATGGGAAGGGGCGGAAACCGTCTTGTTATCGTCCATGGGCATAACTGTATCTTTTATCCGGATCTGGCATCGAGCGGACACGCATTGCCCGACGAATAACAGGGGGATCAAGCCCACGCGCACCCCGCCTGTCAAGCACCGGCCCGTCAGGCGCTGCCACACGGGACCAGAATGCGCTTCAGCCAGCGCCCATCACGTGCGTCATGATCATGACCTGAGCGAAGGCATAGGGATGCTCATCGGTCATGGTCAGGAAAATGTGGGCTTCATGCCCAACGGGAAGCAGTTTTTCCAGCCGCGCCAGCGCGCCGCCCGTCAGGTGCATGACCGGCTGGCCGCCAGGCAGGTTCTCCACCCCCATATCGCGGTGGAATACGCCATGGGCGAATCCCGTACCCAGCGCCTTGGCGCAGGCTTCTTTTGCCGCCCAGCGCTTGGCGTAAGTGCCCAGCCGCGCGTTGCCCTGCCGGCGTTCCGCCGCCGCCCGTTCACGCGCAGTAAAGACACGCTGTTCAAAGCGCGCGCCATGGCGGGCAAGAACCGTCTCGATACGCCGGACATCACACAGATCGGACCCGATACCGATCAGCATGGCCTAACCCCTTGCCCGCTCGACCTGCACCACGCCGGGCGCCGCGCGCAGCGCCACCATGATGGCGGTCAGGTGCCGCAGGTCGCGTACCTCGATATCGGCAAGGATCTCCATGAATTCAAGCTGGCGGTTGACGATGCGCAGGTTGACCATCACCCCTTCATGCTTGGCGGCGATATTGGTCAATGTGGCCAGCATGGCCGGTTCGTTGGCGGTAACAACACTTAGCCGCCCGGTATGGGTGCCGGTGGCATTGCGGGCAATCAGGTCATAATCCCAGTCAAGGTCCATGAACCGCTCCGGGGTCGCGGCAAAGGTTTCCAGCGTCTGGCATCCCAGCGTATGCACCGTGATGCCCTTTCCGGTGGAGACGATGCCCACGATCCGGTCACCGGGCAGTGGGTGGCAGCACCCGGCAAAATGCACCGCCATGCCCGCACCCACACCGGCCAGCGCCATGCCGGCCGCAGGCTTGCGCCGCCCTGCCGCCCCGCCGGGGACCGCCATGGGGGCGCGCATGGACAGCCCCGGCACCATGCGTGGCGCACGCGGCGCACGGCGCAGTTCAGGGTAGGCCAGTTGCACGACTTCACGCGCGGACTGGTTGCCATTGCCCACCGCCACGTACAGGTCAGGCACCGATTGCAGGCGCAGGTCCTTGAGCAGGCTTTCGAGCACCTTTTCCGACCCGTCCACCCCTTCCTGACGGAAGGCTTTGGCCAGCGCCACGCGCCCACTTTCCAGATATGCCTCGCGCTGCTGCAACGCCACATGACGGCGGATGCGCGCCCGCGCCTTGCCGGTTACGACAAAACGCTCCCATGACGGCGAGGGCGTCCCCCCGCGCGCGGTCATGATCTCGACCTGGTCGCCGTTCTGCAGTTCGTGGCGCAGCGGCATCAAGCGACCGTTGATGCGCGCGCCCACGCAGGCGTCACCCACCTGGCTGTGCACGGCATAGGCGAAATCCACCGGCGTTGCGCCACGCGGCAGGGAAATCAACTGCCCCTTGGGGGTAAAGCAGAAAACCTGGTCCTGGTACAGTTCCAGCTTGGTATTCTCGAGAAACTCGTCCGGTGCCGCCGAGTCTTCAAGGATGTCGAGCAGGTCCTGCACCCAGCGCAGGCCCGAAACCACGCCCTTGGCTTCCCTGCCCGTCGCAGCATCGGGCAACTGCTTGTACAGCCAGTGCGAGGCCACACCATTTTCGGCCACGTCATGCATTTCCGGCGTGCGGATCTGCACCTCGATCTTCTGGTTACGCGGATGGCGCAGGGTCACGCCGGTATGCAGGCTCTGGTAACCGTTGGCCTTGGGGGTGGAGATATAGTCCTTGAACCGCCCGGCAATGACCGGATAGGCCGCATGCACCGCACCGAGCGCCACATAACAGGCTTCCCGCGAGGGCACTAGGATACGGAAGGCCATGATGTCGGACAACTGCTCGAAAGCAACATTGCGCCGCTGCATCTTTTCCCAGATGGAATAGGGCGTCTTTTCCCGCCCCGTCACCTCCACGCCCTCAAGCCCGGCCTGCGTGCATAGGGCCTGAAGTTCGCAGCGGATCTCCTCGATCACGTCGGCACCCTGCCCGCGCAGGTAGTTCAGGCGGGCGCGGATGGTCGCCATCGCCTCAGGCTCAAGCGCTGCGAACGACAGGTTCTGGAGTTCGACCTTCACCTTGTCCATGCCGATACGACCGGCAAGGGGGGCGTAGATCTCCATCGTCTCGCGCGCGATGCGCTGGCGCCGGTCCAGGCGCTGCACGTAATGCAGCGTGCGCATGTTGTGCAGGCGGTCCGCCAGCTTGACCAGCAGCACGCGGATATCGCGCGACATGGCCAGCACCAGCTTGCGGAAGTTCTCCGCCTGCTTGGTGCGGTCCGACTGCAATTCCAGACGTGTCAGCTTGGTGACGCCATCCACCAGTTCGGCAACGGTATCGCCAAACTGTTCACGCAGTTCTTTCTGCGTGACTCCCGTATCCTCGATCGTATCGTGCAGCAGCGCGGTGATGATGGATGCGGTATCGAGATGGAAACCCGCCAGGATATTGGCGACCGCCAGCGGGTGGGTAATGTAAGGATCGCCGTTATCGCGCGCCTGCCCGGCATGGGCTGCCTGGGCCACGGCAAAGGCCCGGCGGATCAGGTCCGCATCGGCCGTAGGGTCATAGGCATGGATGCGACGGATCAACCCCTCGCACGAGACCACGCGCGCCCCTCCGCCCGCCGTTGCGGGAAGGCTGGCCGCGCCTGCGGCCATGCCGCCCGTGGTGTGCACGGGCATGGAGGAAGATGTCGTTTCCGATCCGACCGGGTCAGCCACCTTCCACCCCTTCGTCTGGTATTACCGGCCCCGTCCGCTGAGCGCAGCCTCGACAGAGGCTTCCAGTTCTTCAGCAGACATGCCGTTGCCGGAATGACGCGCCTCTTCCTCGGCCGAGACATCCTGCAGGCCGAAAATATTGTGTTCGGTCGGGATCAGGTCGGCCACTTCCTCATCTGCGGGTTCGGGCTCGGGCGCGCGCGCCAGCGAACGGATAAGGTCGCTGCGGATCTGCTCCAGACCTATGGTCTGGTCAGCAATCTCGCGCAGGGCGACAACGGGGTTCTTGTCGTTGTCGCGGTCGATCGTCATTTCCTCGCCGCGCGACAGGGCGCGTGCGCGCTGGGCTGCCAGCAGTACCAGTTCAAAACGATTGGGAACCCGCTCAACGCAGTCCTCGACAGTGACGCGTGCCATCAGGCCTGAACTCCGGTTGTTAATTGGTTGTGTTAATCAGAATTTACCTTGTTACCTGCTCCCCTGTCCCAGTGCAAGCCTTTCACGTCCGCACCGGATCGGACATGGGGGTGATCTCCTGCCCTGCGACACCGGGCAGGAAGGCGGCAAGCTCCTGACCGCTTACCGGGTCGCGCCAGTCGGGCATCACATCGCGCAGCGGCAGCAGCACGAAAGCCCGCACGGTTGCGCGCGGATGCGGCACGATGGGATCAGGGACCAGGCGCACCAACGCACCCATGGAGATGATGTCGAGATCAAGCGGGCGGGCGGCGTTTGCAACCGTGCGCCGGCGCCCGGCCTCGGCCTCGATCTCATGCAACCGTGCCAGCAGCCATGCCGGGTCCACCTGCCCTGACAGCCGCACGACTCCGTTCACATAAGGCGGTTGCCCCGATGGCGGCACCGGCGCGCTTTCGTACCAGCGCGAGGTCGCCACCACCCGCATGCCTGGCAGGCATGCAAGCTGCCGGACCGCCCACCGGCATGTCATGGCCGCAGTTTCACCACTTTCGCGTGGCAGATTTGCGCCCACGGCAATGATCGTATCATCTGGCATGGTATCATATTGCAGCATTGTCATACGAAAACTGTATTCCGTCGGCCTGTGGTCGGCTAGTAATCCCTGCCCATGGGGAACTTCCTGCCGGGCCAGGGTTTCTGCATATCAAGGATCATTGCTGCAAGACGACTTTACACCTCGTTACGAAATACATGCCAAGCCTTAATTTAACCCGGTCATGACATATTCACATTCTTGTTTCAGGGACAGATCATAAATGTTTTTTCAACCTCAGGAGCGGCTCTGTCTTTTTATAGATGGTACAAGCCTGTACTCCGCCTCCCGCAACCTTGGTTTTGAGGTCGATTATCGCAAGCTGCTGCAATTCTTTCGCGCGAAGTCAAATGTCCTGCGTGCCTATTACTACTCTGCCGTACTGGATACCGAGGAATATTCACCCCTCAAACCCCTTACAGACTGGCTCGTCTATAATGGCTATACGCTGGTCACCAAGAATGCACGCGAATTCATCGACCATAATGGTCGCCGCCGCGTGCGGGGTAATATGGATGTGGAACTGACGGTGGACATGATGGAAATGGCGCCGCATATCGACCACGCGGTGCTGTTCAGCGGTGATTCGGATTTCCGCCGCCTGCTGGAATCGGTCCAGCGTCAGGGCGTGCGCACAACCGTTGTCGGCTCAATCAAGACCACGCCGCCGTTGATCGGCGATGAACTGCGCCGTCAGGCTGACCAGTTCATTGAACTGGCTGATATCTCGGCCAATTTCATGCGCCGCCATATCGAAAACCGACCGCAGCGCAATGCCGCCCCCCCGGTGCGCCACCCGGCCGACCAGATGAGCGAACACGACGAGGACTAAGGCAGGAAACATCCTGCCCCGGCCACAAGCCCCACCCCGCCTTTACGGCGGGGTGGGGTTTTTTAATGGCCCTATTCAGCCATCCAGTTGCAGGGCATCGCGGGTGCGGGCACGCACCTGCGCGCACAGCGCCGCATCCTGTCCCAGCTTGACACCGTAGGAGGGGATCATCTCCCGCAGGCGGGCTTCCCACTGCGGCAGGCGGGTGCCAAAGCAGCGCTGCAGCACCGAAAGCATGATGGGGGCGGCCGTGGAGGCACCGGGGGAAGCACCGAGCAGTCCCGCGATCGAGCCACCGGCCCCCGTCACCACTTCCGTGCCGAACTGCAATACGCCGCCGCGCACGGGGTCTTTCTTGATCACCTGCACGCGCTGGCCTGCGGTAATCAGTTCCCAATCTTCCTTGCGCGCGGTGGGCACGAAGTCGCGCAGGGCCTTGAGCCGGTCCTCGCTGGACTGAAGCACCTGCTGGATCAGGTATTTTGTCAGCGCCATGTTGTCGCGGCCCACCGCCATCATGGCCCCGATATTGTCCATGCGGATGGAACGCGGCAGGTCCAGCCATGACCCTTCCTTGAGGAACTTGGTCGAGAACCCGGCATAGGGCCCGAACAGAAGCCCGCGCCTGTCATCAATCATACGCGTATCAAGGTGTGGCACCGACATCGGCGGTGCCCCCACCGATGCCTTGCCATAAACCTTGGCCTGATGCCGGGCCACGATCTCGGGGTTGGTGCAGCGCAGGAACTGCCCGCTTACGGGAAAGCCGCCAATGCCGCGCACTTCGGGTATGCCGCTTTTCTGCAGCAGGTGCAGCGCACCGCCGCCCGCGCCCACAAACACGAATTTCGCGCGCACCCGGCGTTCCGCCCCGCCATGCATGGCGCGGACCGACACATCCCATCCGTTGTTGCCTGCTGGCTTGAGGTCTTCCACCTCGTGCCCGAGGTTAAGTTCGAAACCCGGCTTGCCACGCAGCAGGTCAATCAGGCGGTGGGTCAGCGCGCCAAAATTCACGTCCGTCCCTGCCGGGTGCCATGTGGCCGCGAGTTGCTGGCCCGGTGCGCGGTCCTGCATGACCAGCGGCATCCACTGGCGCAGTTGCGCCTCGTCCGATGAAAGGGACATGCCCTCGAACAGGGGGTGCTGCTGGAGGGCGGTATAGCGCCGCTTCAGGAAATCGACGTTTTCCGCACCCCACACAAAGCTCATATGCGGCACGGGGGTCAGGAAATCACGCGGGTTGGGGATCTGTCCCGTCTCCACCAAATAGGACCAGAACTGGCGCGAAACCTGGAAGGCCTCGTTCACGTTCACGGCCTTGGAGATGTCAACGGTCCCGTCGGGGCGCAGCGGGGTATAATTCAGTTCGCACAGTGCGGAATGGCCGGTGCCCGCGTTGTTCCAGCCATTGGAGCTTTCCAGCGCCACGTCATCAAGTCGGCCGAACAGGGCAATGGACAGTCCCGGTTCAAGCTGTCGCAGCATGGCGCCCAGCGTGGCACTCATAATTCCGCCGCCAATCAGGACCACATCGTAAGTGGCGGCGGCAGGGGAGGAAGTCGAGGTCATGGCATTCTCCGGATCGGCATCGGAAACCCGCTGCGTGGCTGGTCATCGGCTGGACCGGGCAGCCACCCGGCGGCGCGGGGAACCCGGCCTGATTGCACGTTCATGATCTGGTACCGGCCTGACCGGCACCCCGCCCCCATGGCACGTACCATGGGGCCGGTACACTCTGTCAGCCCTTTCCTTGCCACCATGTGGGGCCGGGCCGGGCATCATCTCTGCGCGAGCCACCCCGCCACACACGCCTGGTACCGCACTACAGGACCGCGCCCACCGCCACAGAGGCCGTGGTGGCCCACATGAACAACATCCCGCGAGCGGGGCGCCTTTCCTTACACCGCTCCCGGCCGGGCGTCATCCACGTGGGCGGGTACTGCCACCGGGGTCACGCCATACCCCTGTCCAATCATAGTCGCCGCCACCATGCACGATAGCACGCGCACTGGCACCGGGTCGGCGCGACTGGTCAGGATGACCGGCACACGCATACCCATGACAATCCCGGCAGCGCGCGCCTGCCCGATAAAGGTCATCTGCTTGGCCAGGATATTGCCTGCCTCAAGATCAGGCACCACCAGTATGTCGGCCAGTCCCGCCACGGGGGAGGCAACGCCCTTGCACCGCGCGGCCTCGGGGCTGATCGCGTTATCCAGCGCCAACGGGCCATCCACCACGCCACCGGTAATCTGGCCGCGCTCGGCCATCTTGCAGATGACCGCGGCATCGAGCGTGGAAGGCAGGTCGGGATTAATCACCTCCACGGCGGAAAGCAGCGCCACCCGGGGCTGCCCGATACCCAGCATGCGCGCAAGGTCGATGCTGTTCTGCACGATATCGCAGCGCGTATTGAGGTCCGGGGCAATGTTCACCGCCCCATCGCTGACCAACAGCACACGCGGGGCCTGCGGGGCATCCAGCACATAGACATGACTCATGCGCCGCGCGGTGCGCAGGCCGCCCTCATGATGACCCAGTTCGTGCAGGAAGATGCGCGAATGCAGCGACCCCTTCATCAGGGCTGCAACCTTGCCCTCGTGCGCCATGGCGACACCCGTATGGGCCGCGTCCTGTGCGGTGGGCACATCCACCATCTGGCAGCCATCCAGCAAAATCGCGGCAGAGGCCGCAAGCGCGCGGATCTCCGCCACCGGCCCGATCAGGACAGGTACGGCCAGCCGCCTGCGCACAATCTCGGCCACCGCATGCAGCGCGGGCAGGCTACACGGATGGACCACGCCCAGTACAATAGGAGGCCGGTTGGCAAGGCTTTTGGCCAGATCATCAAAGAACCGCAGGCTGCGCATCATCTCCCCTTCCCGCTACGGAGCGCGTACTGCCCCTGATGCCACACCCCCCTGCAACCTACCGCCATCATCTTTATGCGAGCCACCCCGACAGGGACCGCCCCTGCGGGGTGACAGCGGGACGTATCCTCATGCATGCTGCGATCCACATCATGCCCATGGCGCCACCGACCATGGCCCACACCTGCCAGAAGGAATACGCATGTCCAACGCACCCCTGATCGGATTTGTAGGCTTCGGAGCCATGGCGTCCCGCATGGGGGCCAACCTGACCAAGGCGGGCTACCGCATCGCGGCCTATACGCCCTCGGGCAAGGGAGGGGATGGCAGCACGCTCTTCCTGCCCTCCGCCCGCGCTCTGGCGGCGGAGGCCGATATCGTGCTGGTGTCCGTGCCCGATGACGAGGCACTGGCCAAAGCGCTCCATGGCCCCGAAGGCGTGCTGGCCGGGATAAAGCCGGGCTGCGTGCTGATCAACACCAGCACCATCGCCCCCGAGACCGCCGAAGCACTGGACACGGAAGGCACGGCGCGCGGCCTGCATGTGATCGACGCCCCCGTGGCGGGCAGCACACCGGAGGCGGAAGCGGGCAACCTGATCGTGCTGGCCGGTGGCACGGCCGATGCCATAGCCCGTGTGCAGAAGGTATTCGACACCATTGGCCGCCTGACCATCCATGCTGGCCCGGCGGGCTGTGGCACGAAGCTCAAGCTGGTGATAAACGGCATCATGGGTTCAACGCTGGCGGTGGTGGCCGAAGGTGTTGCCTACGGTCTGGCAGCGGGTCTTGATCGTAGCATGCTGTTCGACGCACTGGATGAGGTGCCGGTCATCTCACCGCACCACAAGCGCAAGCTCAAGGCGGCGAAAGCCGGGGATTTCAGCCCCCAGTTCCCCGCCCGCCTGATGCAGAAGGACATGCGGCTGCTGCTGACCAGTGCCGCGCGCCAGACCGCGCCCCTGCCCGCCATGGCGGCCGCGACCCAGAGCCTGTCACTAACCCGTCGCCGCCACCCGGACGCGGATTATTCCGCCCTGTTCGCCGTCATGGAAAGCCTGGTGGCCAACACCCCCTAGATCCGTCCACGCAGAAGGGTCACCATAACCGCCATCCGGTCGCCCACGCCACGCGGCAGGCCGTGGCGTGCAGCGGAGCCTTCGCGCATGTCGCGCAGCCCCAGCACCGCAGGCAGGCTGGCAGCCAGTGCCGGGCGTGGCAGGCGGCCCCCCATGCGCGCCTGCGCCAGCCAGTCGTGGCCCTGCTGGCGCAGCATGGCACGCAGGGTGCTGATCTGAGCAGGCGTGGCCTGCCCCGTGCGCAGCCCGTCACGCGTAAGTCCGGCTTCAGCCAGTGCATCATCGGGCAGCGGGCAACGCCCGGCAGTCAGCACGGCGGGCAGGTAGCGCAGCAGCGCGCCCACCCCATATACGCCGCCCAGCAGGCGCACGCGCGCCAGCACTGTCGTATCCGTCACACCCGCCGCCTGCGCCATGGCCACCTGCATGCCGCCCGCGCCATCAAGCATGGCGGCCTGCCATGCCACACGGTCAGGCAGGCCCTCGAGTTCACATTCCCGTGCCTCAACCATTGCTTCCAGCGTATCACGCCGCACCAGACCGGTCGCCTGCAGGTCAAGCACACTGGCCGCCAGTTCGACCCGCTGGGCGTTGCCACTTTCCAGCACATCGCGCCACCATTGCAGCCGGATCAGCCCCGCCATCGGCCCCGCCACCGACCATGATGCAGGCATGGACAGCGCACGCGTGCATTCATGGTTGAAGGCGATCAGCACCATCGCGGCATGGCGCGCGGCAGGCGGCAGGAACAGCGCGCAGAAGAAGCGGTCGGGGTCCGCCCTGCGTGCCGCCTGCATGGACGCAAGCCCGGCTGGCACGGATTGAGATGCATCCATCCGGCCCATCATGGCGTTGGAACCGGGTGGCATGGGATGGCGGTGTTCATCTGTCTGTCACTTGACGCACCCGCTCCGCCCCCATAGCAATCTTGGTATGGCGGCTGCTGGCCGCCCCTTGCAATTCCCAGGAGAATGTTCATGGCTTTCGAATTGCCGTCCCTTCCCTTCGCCTACAATGCCCTTGCCAACCGTGGCATGTGCCAGGAAACGCTTGAGCTGCATCATGACAAGCACCATCAGGCCTATGTGACGGCGCTGAACGGGTTTGTCGAATCCAAGCCGGAACTTCAGGGCAAGTCGCTTGAGGAAATCATCCTCACCGTCAAGGGCAAGCCTGACCTGGCGCCCGTGTTCAACAATGCGGGACAGCATTGGAACCACATCCTGTTCTGGCAGAACCTGGCCCCCTCGGGTGGCGCGATTCCCGACTCGCTGAACAAGAAGCTGGTCGAGGATTTCGGCAGCATCGAGAAGTTCAAGGCCGACTTCAAGGCCGCTGCCGCATCGCAGTTCGGCTCCGGCTGGGCATGGCTGGTGCTGGGTTCAGATGGCAAGCTGAAGGTGACCAAGACCGCCAACGGCTCCAACCCGCTGGCTGAAGGCCAGGGCAAGGTGCTGCTGGGTCTCGATGTGTGGGAGCACTCCTACTACCTCGATTTCCGCAACCGTCGCCCCGACTACATCGTCAACTACCTGGACAAGCTGGCGAACTACGAGTTTGCCGAGGCACAGCTCCAGTCCGCCTGATCCGGCCAGATTGGCCAGACCACGAAAAACCCGGCCATGTGCCGGGTTTTTTGTATGCGGCAGCCATCAGGAACGCACATGTTCCCCCAGCATACGCAGCGGCGTGCCACGCATGAGTTCCGCCTCGATCTGTTCCAGCGTCATGCCCTTCGTTTCGGGCACGCGCCGCACCACCATGACCAGGAATGCGGCATTCAGCCCCGCATAGATCCACAGTATCGTATCCGCCCCAAGCACTTCCAGCCCCGTCAGAAACGTGGCGCTGACCAGCATGTTGGCGAGCCAGTTGGCGCAGGTGGAACACGCCATGCCAAACTCACGCCCGCGCAGGGGCAGGATCTCGGCACACAGCAGCCACGCCAGTGGCCCGGCGGAGAATGCGAACGCGCCAACGAACAGAAGCATGAACCCGCCCATGAGCAGCCGCGTGCCCGGCATGTCCGGTATGCCGCCCGCCACCATGAGCGCCTGCCCCGCCATGGCCACCGCCATAAGCGCAAATCCGGCAATCAGCATGGGCTTGCGCCCCACGCGGTCAACACAGGTCGTGGCAATGCAGGTGGACAGCAGGTTGATCACCCCCACGCCCACCGGCCCCCACACCTGCGCGTAATGCCCATACCCCGCAAGCCCGATCAGGCGCGGGGCGTAATACAGCACCGCGTTGATGCCCGAGAACTGCTGCGCCACCTGCAACCCCACCGCCAGCCACATGGCGCGGCGGCAGTTGGGATCGCGCATGAAGCTGCCAATCCCGTCACCCCGTGCCGAAAGCCGGGCCATGATGGCATTGCGTTCGGCCATGACCATGCGCGGCAGGCCACGCAGTTCGATCAGCACGCGGCGTGCGTCACGCTCACGCCCCTGTGCGAGCAGCCAGCGCGGGCTTGGAGGCAGGAACAGCACCCCCATCATGAAGACAAGACCCGGAAAGCCGACAATACCCAGCATCCACCGCCACACCCCGAAATAGGAGAACAGCCCATCGGACACGAAAGCCGCCAGCAACCCGCATGAAATCATGAGTTGGTAGCCCAGGATCATGGCGCCCCGGCGGCCCGAATCGGCTATTTCGGCAATATAGAGGGGGGTGGTGAAAGTGGTTGCCCCCGTGGCCAGACCAAGCAGCAGGCGGGCAAAGAGCAGCGTGCGGAAAGATGTAGCCTCGGCACACAGCAGCGGGCCGATCACGAACAGCCCCGCCGTCAGCACCAGCGTGCGCTTGCGCCCCCATGCATACGACATCCACGCCGCACACAGCACGCCCAGCGCCGCCCCCAGCAGCATGATGGCCACCATGGATTCGCGCTGGAAATCGGACAGAATGAACTCCTGCGCGATCAGGTCCAGCGCGCCGGACATGACCCCGGTATCAAGCCCGAAAAGGATACCGGACAGCGCGGCCAGCCCCCCGATCAGTCCGGCACGCCCCCGTATGGCTGGCCTGTGCCGGGTGATCTGCTCGGTCTGGCTCGCGCCGGGCTGCGTATGCATTCACCATCACTCCTGCTTTACACCCAGAACGGCATAACAGGAGGGAAGTTCACCATCACACGCCACCTGGCGGAACAAAAGAGTAGGGTCAGGCGTTCTTGTCGGCCGACTTTGCCGTGCTGTCATTGGCTGGGGTGGACGCACTGGTAATAACGGAGCCGATGGTGTCACGCAGCACGGTCACGCGCACACCCTGCGCAATCTCGACCTCCACCTCATTGGATTCTGCCTGCACTTTCTGCACCACGCCGATGATGCCCCCCGCCGTCAGCACCCGGTCGCCCCGGCGCAGGGAGGCAAGCTGGCCGCGCAACTGCTTCTGCTTGACCTGCTGGGGGCGGATAAGCAGAAAATAGAAGATGACGAACATCGCCACGTAAGGCAGCACAGCCATGATGCCATCCCCGCTGAGCAGGCCGCCGCCCGCCGCCTGCGCATGGGCGGGGGTTGTCAGTAAATCATTGAAAATAGAAGACATTGCCATCTTTCCAGCAAATGAAGGAATTGAACGGGTTGCGGGTTTGCCATGCGGACCATAGTTTTCGCCTGTTTCCCGTCAAGGCGTTCGCCTGCCATTGCTGGCCAACGCGCTCCGGAGCCACCGGTGGCAGGCGCCACCGAAATGCCACGCTGAAGCAGGACCGACGATGGACAGCACGACCCTTCCCGTTCTCGAACGCATTGCTGCCGCCCTTGAGCGGCTCTCCCCCCCTGCCCCATCCCTTGCGGGACTGGAGGCGGCGGATGCCTTCATCTGGCACCCCGGCCTTGGCCGCCTGACCCCGGTCGCGCATGTGGCCCATGTGGATATGGGGCTGCTACAGGGCATCGACCGCCAGCGCAAACTGCTGCTGGACAACACGCTGCATTTTGCCGCCGGCCTGCCCGCCAACAACGCCATGCTGTGGGGTGCGCGCGGCATGGGCAAGTCATCACTGGTCAAGGCCGCCCACGCGCAGGCCAACCTTGTGGGCGGCAAGCCCGCCTCCCCCGGTAAGGGACGTCTGGTTCTGGTCGAGATCCAGCGCGAGGACCTGTCCACCCTGCCCGACCTGCTGGCGCTGCTGCGCGAAAGCCCGCGCCGGTTCATCGTGTTCTGCGACGACCTGTCATTCGAGCGCGAGGATGCGGACTACAAGGCACTGAAATCCGTGCTGGATGGCGGGATCGCGGGGCGCCCGCAGAACGTGCTGTTCTACGCCACATCCAACCGCCGCCACCTGATGCCGCGCGAGATGATCGAGAACGAAAGCGCGACCGCCATCAACACGTCCGAAGCGACCGAGGAAAAGGTCTCGCTGTCCGACCGGTTCGGCCTGTGGATCGGCTTTCACAACTGTGCGCAGGATACCTTCATGGCCATGGTCCGTGCCTATGCGAAAGAGCGCGCCTTGCCCATCACGGATGCGGATCTGGTACGGCAGGCCAATGCGTGGTCGCTGGGGCGCGGGGGCCGGTCGGGACGGGTGGCGTTCCAGTTCATTGAGGACCTGAGCGCCGAACTTTCCGCCAAAGGATGATCCATAACAAGGATCATACCGGGCAGATCCTGCCATAAGGGTAAGGTGGCCGCCCCACGACCGGAACGGGGCGGCCGGATGCAGGCAGGAAGGGGCGGAACGACATATTACAAAGCATGATCGCGTTGAACCATTTGCCCTGTCCTTAAAAAACTTCCTTAATATCGCCATGGCGGCAAGATAGTATTGGGAATGCCTCGCAACTTACATGTAGACCGGTGTCCTGCCCGTGGCACCCCAGGCTGCCATGCCCTGTAAACAGTCAAGAGAGACAATGGATCAGTCGTTATCGCCTGACAGCATGCAGTCTTCCGCCCCGGTCACCGGGCGGGATCTGCGCCGAATCCGCGCCAACCCCGACTTCTGGTATCCTGTTGCCTGGTCACGGGAACTGAAGCCCGGCAAGACCATCGGTACCCGTTATGCCGGACAACCCATCGCGCTGGTCCGCCCGCTGGAAGGCGGCAGCGTCTTTGCGCTGGAAGACCGCTGTGCCCACCGTCAGGTTCCGCTCAGCAAGGGTACTGTCAAAGGCGACTCGGTACAGTGCTGCTACCACGGCTGGGCCTATGGCCGTTCGGGCCGCTGCATAGATGTGCCCTATCTTGGCAAGGGCAAGCTGCCCAATGGCGTGCGCACCTACCCCGTGCGCGAAGTCGATGGCCTGATCTTCATCTTTCCTGGCGATGTGACGAAGGCGGAGACCACTCCTTTCCCCCGCCTGGCTGAAGTGGCTAACCCGGCTTACAAGACCCGCCGCTTCGGCCAACTCGTGCACTGCCATTACAGCTTCATGCATGAGAACCTGATGGATATGAACCACCAGTTCATGCACATGAGGCAGATGGGCCAGATGAAGCCCCGCTTCCTTGGCCAGGAGCGCGGACCCGGACTGGTTGAGGCACGCTACAGCTTTGCCCGCACCAGCGGCAAGCAGCCCATTGGCGAAGCCCTGATTTTTGGCCAGAAGCGTGACAACAGCGAGAAATTCGCCCATCGCGACGTGATGACCATCCGCACGACCTACCCCTACCAGACCCTTCATATCCAGACAGGTGACAATCCGCCGGTCATGGACCTGTGGATCGCATACGTGCCGCAGGATGAAGCGGAACTGACCAACCGGGTATTCGGGCTGCTGTCCATCAAGCGGCCGGGCATTCCGGGCATACTGGACCTGGCATGGCCGTTCCTGACTGCGTTTACCGAACGGATCTTCCGCGAGGATCGCGAGATCGTGGAACTGGAGCAGAACGCCTGGTACGAACAGGGCGGTGATCGTAACCAGGAAATCTTTCCCGTGATCAACAGCCTGCGTTCGCTGCTGGTCGAATGCGGGCTACCTGCGGAACGCGACGCCCCTGCACCCGTGGCCAAAGGCACCTCCAGCGCATGAGTGTGCATGGCGGACAGGAACCGGAAATTTTACTGGAGGCTGGCGAATACCGCCTGCGTGAAGTCCGCACATCTGATGCGGGCACAATGCACAGGCTGATCAACGACTGGAGCGTGGTGCGGATGCTCAGCCGCGTTCCCTTCCCGTACTCGCTGGCCCTGACAGAAGACTGGATCACGTCCACCATTGAACAGTCACGGCGTGGCGAAGCCTATCACTTCGCCATCACCTGCCCGCAATCCGGGCAGGCCGATGCGCTGATCGGCTGTATCGGCCTGCGCCTTGATGCAGCCGACCGCTCGTGCTCGCTAGGCTACTGGGTGGGGCGCGCGCACTGGAACCGCAAGGTTGCCAGTACTGCGGCAGGTCGGCTTGCGCGCTGGGCGCTGGCCAACCTGCCGGTGGACCGGCTTACGGCTTCTGCGGCACACGACAACCACGCCTCCATCGCGGTGCTGAAGCGGATCGGCTTCCGGGAATGTGGCACCGGCACGCAGGAATTCGTCTCACGCGGGGGAGAATACCCCGTACGTCTGTTCGAAGCGCGTCATGCCGACCTCTCGGGCGATAGCATGTCCGATACCCAGGCTGAGGGTCCGCGTCGGATCGTACTGGTGGCCGCCGTGGCGCTGGTGGATTCGGATGCCCGCATCCTGCTGGCCCGCAGGCCGGAGGGCAAATCCATGGCTGGGCTATGGGAATTCCCCGGCGGCAAGGTGGAACCGGGCGAGACACCGGAAGAAGCGCTGGTGCGCGAACTCGATGAGGAACTGGGTCTGGACGTGGCCCGCTCCTGCCTCGCACCCTTTACTTTCATTTCCCATGATTACGGGCATTTCCACCTGCTCATGCCCGTTTATGTCTGCCATCGATGGAAGAATACGCCTACGGCGCGAGAGGGGCAGAAACTGGAATGGGTACCGGCGGCAAAACTGCGCGACTACCCCATGCCCGATGCCGACCGCCCCCTGATCCCGTTGCTCCAGGATCTGCTCTAGCAGGCTGTCGGATTGGGAGCTGGAATGGATATTATTCATAACTTATGAAAACATATTTCTGTTTTCTGTGTCATAAATTCTATAATATTCATAATTAAAGCAATTTTATTGCGTGAAAAATCCCAACCGACAGTCTGCTAACGCCTAATCCAGCGCGATATCGCCCAGCGCGTCCATTTCATCGACCGGAAAGGCCACCGGCTCCTGCCCCGGCACATCCACGCGCAGGCTGAACAGCCCACCGGCCTGCGGATAACGGGCCAGCACATCGGGTGGCGTGTTCTTGCGTGCGGTCGTGACATAGAGCGTGCGCAGGTCAGGCCCGCCAAAGGCGACCTTGGTCACATTGACCGCAGGCAGCGCAATCGGTGGCAGTTCGGTGCCATCCGGCGCAAAGCGCATAACCCGCCCGCCATTCCATGCGCCCACCCAAAGGGTGCCAGCACTGTCCACCACCACGCCATCCGGGTAGCCATCGGTTACGCGGGCAAAGACACGCCGGTTGGACAGGGCGCCATCGGGGGCTAGGTCAAACACGTAAATGATCCCGGCGGGGGAATGGTTATGGTACAGCTTTGTGCCATCGGGCGAGACAGCAGGACCGTTGGTGACGACATACCCCTCATCATGGCGCAGCACGTCCAGCGTACGACCCTTGCCACGGGTGACGGAATACAGTGCTCCGCTGGGAGTCGCCTCGCCATCGTCCATGGTGCCGAACCACAGGCGGCCCTTCGAATCGACACAACCGTCATTGATGCGGTTACCCGGCAGTTCGCGCTCCACTGCCACCATGCAGTCAAACCGGCCCGATGCCGGGTCAAACCCGTACAGTCCGTCCTTCAGCCCGCATATGAGCGTGCCATCACTGACCGGCACCACAAAGCCAGGGCGCTGTGGCGCGGACCATGAGGCATGCTGCCCGCTTTCGGGGTGGAAACGGTGGATCGCCTGCCCCACGATATCGACGAAATAAAGCGCCTGCTCGCGCACGGACCAGACCGGGCCTTCACCCAGTTCCGCCCTGGCATCCCATACACAGTGTGGTTGTAGCAATGCTGCCGTGTTCATGGCTTCTCCTTCCGGCGGGCGGTCTGGCATTGTAGGGTGAACATGAAACGGAACGCCCCCTGTCGCAACCAGTGGAATCTCATGATGAACCCCACCGCCTGCCTGCTTGTTATTGGCAATGAAATCCTGTCTGGCCGTACCCAGGACGTGAACGTGCAGTATATCGCGCGCCGCCTGTCAGAAACCGGCATCACCCTGAGCGAGGTACGGATCATTCCCGATATCCGCACCGTCATTGTCCGTAACGTGACCGAGACCCGCGCGGCCTATGACAATGTGTTCACTACCGGCGGCATCGGTCCGACGCATGACGATATCACGTCCGCCTGTGTTGCGGAATCGTTCGGTGTGCCCTGGGTGCATCACCCCGAGACCTTCCGCCTGCTGGAAGCGCATTTCGCCCCCGACGCATTCAACGCCGCCCGCCAGCGCATGGCGACCATGCCGCAGGGGGCAACGCCCATCCGCAATTCCGTCTCGGTAGCGCCAGGGTTTACCATGGGCAACGTGCATGTCATGGCAGGCGTGCCGCGCATCATGCGCGCGATGTTCGAGGAAGTGCTGCCCACCCTACCCCACGGCACGCCGGTCACATCACAGGCATGGCACGCGAACGGGCTGTATGAAGGGGCACTGGCAGCATCGCTCGAAGCCATCCAGCATTGCTACCCGACCGTTGACATCGGCTCCTACCCCTACCGGCTGGATGAAAGCCAGCGCGGTGTCTGCCTGCTGTGCAAGGGCACGGACACACAGGCAGTACAGGATGCGGCCACGGCCGTGCGCAACCTGATTGTGGAAATGGGTTTCAGGCCACAGGCCGGCGAACCCGCTAAAGCCTGATGCCCCCGCCGTGCGGGCCGCCTGTTGCGGCAGGCACGCACGGCGCGATAAAACGCAAGTGAAGGTCAGGAAACCGCTTCACGCCCCATGGCAAGGAACTTGTCACGCCGCTGCGCCTTGAGCAGAGCCGGGTCCTTGGCCTGCAGGCCGGGCAGTTCGGCGGCAATGGCATCGCCCACGGCGCGAATGGCAGCGGCCGGATCGCGCTGCGCGCCACCCAGCGGTTCGGGAATGATGCGATCGATCAGACGGAGCTGGAGCAGATCCTGCGCGGTCAGCTTAAGCGCATCCGCAGCCGTACTCGCCAGCTTGGGGTCACGCCACAGGATGGACGAACAGGCTTCCGGCGAGATGACGGAATATATGGCGTGTTCCAGCATCATCACGCGGTCACCTGCGCCAAGTGCCACGGCGCCACCGGACCCGCCCTCGCCAATGACGGTGGCAATGACCGGCACGGGCACGTTCAGGCAGGTCTCGATAGAGCGGGCAATGGCTTCTGCCTGGCCGCGCGCTTCCGCATCAATGCCGGGCCATGCGCCCGATGTATCGATGAAGGTCAGGACCGGCAGACCGAATCGTCCGGCCAGTTTCATCAGGCGCTGGGCCTTGCGGTAGCCTTCGGGCCGCGCCATGCCGAAATTATGCTTAAGCCGTGTCTCGATCTCGGCACCGCGTTCGGTCCCGATCACCACCACCGGCTGGCCATTGAAACGACCGACGCCACCAATGATGGCCTTGTCCTCGCCAAACAGGCGATCACCGGCCAGCGGTGAGAATTCGGTAATCAGCGCACCGATGTAATCCACCGTGTGGGGCCGCTGGGCGTGGCGTGCAACCTGCACCTTCTGCCACGGGGTCAGCTTGGCGTAAGCCGTACGCAACTGCCGGTCGGCTTTTTCGCTCAACCGGGCGATCTCTTCCGCAATGTTGATCCCATCCGGACCGGACATCCTGCGAAGTTCGTCGATCTTGTTCTCAAGCTCGGCGACCGACTTTTCGAAATCTAGAAACTGGCGCATGCGCTGCCGATAGCACAGCCTGCACGCCAGCCAAACATTTTCACGCGGGGAATTCACCCCGCCATGCATTTTTTGTCTATCCCGCCCCCCCCTGCCCTGAGTGGGCAAGAGGATCTTGGGACAGGGGATGATGGTCGGTAACCGCCTCACGCAACCGATCAAGCATGACGTGGGTATAGATCTGTGTCGTTGCTATATCAGCATGACCCAGCAGCACCTGTAGCGCGCGCAGATCGGCCCCATGTGCCAGCAGGTGGGTCGCAAACGAATGGCGCAGCACATGCGGTGAAAGCCGTGCCGGGTCCAGCCCCGCACGCAGGGCCACATCATGCATGATACGGTCGAATCCCTGCCGGGTCATGGGCTGCGCCGCACCCCGGCCGGGAAACAGGAACGGGCTTTTGCGTGCGGCATCCACGGCCATGAGCGACCGGGCTGCGGCCCGCGCGCGCGCCGACATCGGCACCATGCGCTCACGCCCGCCCTTGCCGCGCACCAGCATCATGCCCGGCGTCGCATCCAGCGCGCGCCGGGGCAGGGTCAGCAGTTCGGATATACGCAGGCCCGATGCGTACAGCATCTCGAGCGCCGCGCGCGCCACCAGCAACCTCCGCCTGCGGGCTGGCGTGGCATCGGGTTCGGGCGCACACGCAGCCAGCAGGGCGCTGACCTCCCCTTCCGACAGGAAACGCGGCAATGGCGCATCCAGCCGTGGCGCTTCCAGCAGCGCGGCAGGGTTGTCCGGCCGCAGCCCCTCGCGCGCCAGGAACAGGAAATACTGCTTCAGGCATGACAGCCTGCGCGCCTGCGTGCGTGGCGCCAGTCCCTGCCCTGCCAGGCCCGCCAGATAGGCGCGCAGATCGGCTTCCCCCGCTGTGCGGGCCGTAACCCCACAGCCGTGGAGGGCCGCCGTCATGTCCGCAAGGTCACGCCCGTAGGCGGACAGCGTGTTCAGGGCAGCGCCGCGTTCGGCGGCCTGCATTTCCAGAAAGGCGTCAATCCCGTCCGCCTGCACGGCTGCCGCCCCTCAGTGTGAAGCCAGAGGGGCCATGGGCAGCGGCGCGGGCGTACCCACCGACGTAGGCAGAGCCGCAGGCGGGGCCGGGGGAGCGAAGGCTATGTCCTTGTGGACCGTCTGCTGCACCGCCGCGGGTGGAAACGCACCAAGCGAGAGAAAGCCCCCCACGGCGCACAGGACAAGAACGCCAGCGAAGGCAATGACTATACGGACCATCCAACCGCTTCCCATATGCTTAAATACCGGTTTTACACACTCTTGTGCCCAGACACGTCCCATGCGCGACACAGGCCCCGGGTGCAGAGTCTACCGGTCCTGTCATGCTGTATGTTAGGTTGCCGGGCATGTCACGCCAGATTCCCCCCGACCGGTCCCACCCAGAGGGTCCCTTACTCAGCATTCCGCTTGATCTCGCCGCTGTCGGCCCGTCCGCGCCACGGCAGGCGGGCGGCGGGCAGACCATTGTTATGGTGGGCCTGATGGGGGCAGGCAAGACCACCATCGGCCGGATTCTGGCCGCAAGGCTGGGTCTGCCGTTTGTCGATTCGGATGAGGAAATCGAACGTGCGGCCGGCTGCTCGATTGCCGACCTGTTCCAGAAATATGGCGAGCCCGAATTCCGCCGCGGCGAACGGCTGGTCATCCGCCGCCTGCTGTCCGGGCCGCCGGTGGTGCTGGCTACCGGTGGCGGCGCCTTCATGGACCCGCGCACGCGTGCCAGCGTACGCGCGCATGCGGTTTCGATCTGGCTGCGCTGTCCCCTGCCGCTGCTGGTGCAGCGCGTGGCGGAGCGCACGCACCGCCCGCTACTCAACAACACTTCGCCGCACGCGGTGCTGGCGGATCTCATGCGCATCCGCCACCCGGTCTATGCGGAGGCGGACATCATCGTGGATTGTGGAGACGACAACGTGGAACACAGCGCCGACCATGTGCTGCAGGCCCTCAAGCATAACCAGCAACCGCTGCGCGTGCCCGTGCGGCTGGACCGCGCCAGCTATGAGGTGCTGATCGGCCCCGACGTGATCCGTCGCGCCGGCGCGCTGCTGGCACCCGTCCTGCCGCAAAAGCGTGTCATGATCCTGACGGATGAGACCGTATCCGCCCTGCACTTGCCCCGCCTGCTGGAAGGGCTGGAGGAATGTGCCATCCGCGCCGAGGTGATCACCATCCCCCCCGGCGAAGGTTCCAAGAGCATGGCCCAGTACGAACGCGTAACCAACGCCCTGCTGGAAGCGCATGTGGAACGCGGCACCACGGTCGTGGCACTCGGCGGGGGCGTGGTGGGAGATCTGGCCGGATTCTGTGCTGCCACCACCCTGCGCGGCCTGCCCTTCGTGCAGGTACCGACCACACTGCTTTCACAGGTGGATTCGTCGGTCGGCGGCAAGACAGGCATCAACACCCCCTTTGGCAAGAACCTGGTCGGCGCGTTCCACCAGCCCATCGCCGTGCTGGCCGATACGTCTGCCCTGGCCACCCTGCCGGTGCGCGAACTGCGCGCAGGTTATGCCGAGATCGTAAAATCCGGCCTGCTGGGCGATGCCACCCTGTTCGAGTGGTGCGAGCGGCACGGTGCGGCGGTACTGGAAGGGGAGCCTGCCATGCAGGCCGAGGCCATCCGCATGGCCTGCGCGTTCAAGGCCCGCGTGGTGATCGCGGATGAGCGCGAGGAACGCAAGGTCGATGGCCGCGCGCTGCTCAACCTGGGCCACACCTTCGGCCACGCGCTGGAGGCCGAGATGGGCTACAACGGCAGCTTGTTGCATGGCGAGGCCGTATCCATCGGGCTGCGGCTGGCCTTCATGCTGTCGGTAAAGCTGGGTTACTGCCCGACCGAGGACCTGGAGCGCGTGACCCGCCATCTCGAACGCCTGTCCATGCCGCTGCGGATCAGTGATACGGGGCGCAGTTTCTCCGCCAGCCAGCTTGTACGCAACATGCAGCGCGACAAGAAGATGCGCGACGGCCGCCTGTCCTTCGTGCTGGTGCGCGGGATTGGCCGGGCCTTTACCTGCCGCGACGTACCGGGCGAGGCTGTTATGGACGTCCTGCGCACGGATGGCTGCACGCCCTGAGCGCCTGCGCCGCGCTGTGATTTTTATACAACAGTCCCTGCCCTCCCCCACGGTTGGCCAAGGACATTTACCGTATTTCAATCCTTGCCCCGCACAACGGTCCCGCCACGGGTTGGCGGGGCCGGATACCCAGCATCCCCGCCTTCCTGCCGGCACGCCCATCACGGCCCTACAGGCCGATTGTGTCAACAAGCATCAGGCCAGTGTGGAATGCCCCCATCTCCACAGAAAAGAAGGCGTCTGATCAAGTATCAAGGACGGGAACATGCGTCTTCGCACGGCATTGCTGGCGACTGCACTGACCACGGCTCCGGTTGCGGCCACCATGGCAACCACCATTACCGGCCCTTATGTTGATATCGGGGGTGGCTATGACCTGACCCAGACCCAGCATCTTCATGACTTCGACAATGACCGCCTTGAAAAAGGCTACGTCAATCACGCGCCCACCGCATCACAGGCGGATGTACGCGATACATATAGCCCCAGCATGCATTACCGCGAACGCGTGCGCCATGGCGACGGGTGGACCGGATTCGCCTCCTTTGGCTGGGGCTTCGGCAACGGCCTGCGCGCAGAAGTGGAAGGAGCTTACAACTGGTCCGGCCTGAGTGGCATGACCTTCAGCCAGGGTGGGCCACGGGGTGGTTCCACCACCGGGCGGACCCAGGGCAGCGACCGCTCCTATGGCGGCTTCATCAACGTGCTGTATGACATTGATCTCAAGCGCCTGTTCAACATCGACGTACCGGTCACGCCGTTTGTCGGTGTGGGTGCGGGTTACCTATGGCAGAATGTGAGCAGCAACACCGTGCTTGCCTCCAACAGCAGCCTCAACCTGCGCCAGCATGGCACCAATGGCAGCTTTGCCTATCAGGGCATTGTAGGTGCGGCTTACGACATACCGGGCGTCGCCGGCCTGCAGATGACCACCGAATACCGCATGGTCGGCCAGGTGGAGTCGTTCAGCATGGGCAACATCACCCAGTCCTACAACGCCAATTACGGCGCCGATAACAGCCACCCGAGCTACGACCACCGCTTCAACCACCAGTTCATTGTCGGCGTCCGCTACGCCTTCAACACCGCCCCACCACCGCCGCCGCCGGCCCCTGCCATCGTGCCGCCCGCACCGACCATGGCCCGTACCTACCTGGTGTTCTTTGACTGGGATGGCGCGCTCCTGACCGGCCGCGCGCGTGAGATCGTGGCACAGGCGGCACAGGCCTCCAGCCATGTCCAGACCACCCGTATCGAGGTGAACGGCTATACTGACAATTCAGCCGCCCAGCCTGGCCCACGTGGCCAGCAGTACAATCTTGGCCTGTCCCTGCGCCGCGCGGACAGTGTTAAGGCCGAACTGATCCGTGATGGCGTGCCCGCCAGCGCCATTGGCGTGCAGGGCTATGGTGAAGCCCGCCCGCTGGTGCCCACAGGCCCCGACACGCGCGAGCCGCAGAACCGCCGCGTGGAGATCATCCTGCATTAGGCAGCGATCCGGCCCGGCAACGAAAAACTTATGGGAAATTCAGGGAGAATGCTCGGCATTCTCCCTTTTTGCATCGAATCGTCCAGCGCCATGACTGTCGTCAGACAGTTCCTCCATTTCCGGCAATGACCTATGCAAAATAGAAGGGGCTATCCGAGATAGTATGGAAAGTCCCTTGTAAAATCATGATTTTTCGTAAGATTACTTAAAGCTCCCTAAAAGATATGTGTTTTTTCTGCCACACATGATCCGCTTGCGCCATTTTGCCCATTCTCAAGCCTGCCCAGACAGGCTAATCCCCGCATCATAGCTTGCGGGTAATCTCAGGCTGCCCTGTCTTCGGGGCAAATCCATTGCCCGGACCACAAGATAGGGCTCTGCCCTGCAACAACAGAGTTTAAGGACTTAAACATGCGTCTTCGCGCAGCGTTACTGGCAACCAGCCTGCTGGCAGCGGCACCGTTCGCAGCCAAAGCCACGACCATCACCGGCCCCTATGTTGGCATCGGCGGTGGTTACGACCTGACCCAGACCCAGCATATGCGTGATGCTGAGAATAAGCCCGGCCCGCAGGGGGATGATGGCGCGCATGTTCGTCACGGCCATGGCTGGACCGGCTTTGCCAACGTCGGCTGGGGCTTCGGCAACGGCCTGCGTGCCGAAGTCGAAGGTGCCTACACGTGGTCTGCCATCAAAAGCGTTGATACTGTCAAAACCAAGGGGCATGATCGCTCTTACGGTGGCTTCGTCAACGTCCTGTATGACATTGACCTGAAGCGTCTGTTCAACATTGATGTGCCTGTCACGCCGTTCGTCGGTGTCGGTGCCGGTTACCTGTGGGAAAACGCCAACATCAGTGGTGCAGGCGGCAAGATCGCTGGCACCAATGGCAGCTTCGCCTACCAGGGTATCGTCGGTGCGGCTTACGATATTCCGGGTGTATCCGGTCTGCAGATGACCACCGAGTATCGTATGGTTGGTCAGGTTGAAGACTTTGCGATGGGTAATATCCACGCCGTTGGCGGCGATGCTGCCCGCTTCGACCACCGCTTCAACCACCAGTTCATCGTAGGCGTCCGCTACGCGTTCAACAACGCGCCGCCGCCGCCGCCGCCGGCTCCTGCCGTCGTGCCGCCCGCACCGACCGCAGCCCGCACCTACCTGGTGTTCTTCGACTGGGACGGCGCAGCCCTGACCGGCCGCTCGCGTGAGATCGTGGCAGAGGCCGCCCAGGCTTCCACCCACGTCCAGACCACGCGTATCGAAGTCAATGGTTACACCGACAACACGGCGGCCCATCCCGGTCCGCGTGGTCAGCAGTATAACCTTGGCCTGTCCATGCGCCGTGCAGACAGCGTGAAGGCTGAACTGATCCGTGACGGCGTGCCCGCCAATGCCATCGACATTCATGGCTACGGTGAAGCCCACCCGCTGGTGCCGACCGGCCCCGACACGCGTGAGCCCCAGAACCGTCGCGTCGAGATCATCCTGCACTGATCCCGACCTGCCGGTCACTGAAAGAAAAGGAGCACTTCGGTGCTCCTTTTTTTATGCGCGCCTCAAAGTATGAAAAATTTCTTACTTTTTAAAATACGTCCAATTTTCTGTGATATTTTTACAACATAACCCTCTGAACATTTTGTAAAACTCTTGTTTCCAATAAGGCATTCTCCATTTAGAGAATTGTTCTATAATAGGAAAAGAGATTGATCCGCTCTCTTCCCGCCAGGTGTTACCGTTATGTCGTCCTGCAGCATCAATGCCCAGGCAACCCCAGGCAACACACAGTGTTTAGGGATATGGATTGATTAATCTTCTCATCCCATGCGTGATGTGGTTTACAAAGAAGTAATAACATGAGGAAGGACGAACATATGCGTCTCCGCTCTGCCCTGCTGGCAACCAGCCTGCTGGTAGCGACACCGTTCGCAGCCAAAGCCACGACCATCACCGGCCCCTATGTCGATATCGGCGGCGGCTATAACCTGACGCAGACCCAGCACGGGCATTTTGCTGATACCGAAGACGGCCCGGGCCGCGAAAAGCTCGGCCACCGTCACGGCTGGACCGGCTTCGGCGCGGTTGGCTGGGGTTTTGGCAACGGCCTGCGTGCTGAAGTCGAAGGCGACTACAACTGGTCTGAAATCTCCAGCAAGAGCCGTGGCGACAAGGGGAGCGACCGCTCCTATGGCGGCTTCGTCAACGTGCTGTATGACATCGACCTGAAGCGCCTGTTCAACATTGATGTGCCCGTCACGCCGTTCGTCGGTGTGGGTGCTGGCTACCTGTGGCAGAACGCGCATGACGTGACGGTGGGCAACTCCCCCGCCCGCAGCATGAGCGGCACCAAGGGTGGCTTCGCCTATCAGGGTATCGTCGGTGCAGCCTATGACATCCCCGGTGTCCCCGGCCTGCAGATGACCACCGAATACCGCATGATCGGCCAGCCCTCCTCCTTCACTATGGGCAACTACACGGCCAGCGGGCCGGAAGCTTCGGGCCATGCCAGCTTCGACCACCGCTTCAACCACCAGTTCATCGTAGGCGTCCGCTACGCGTTCAACAACGCGCCGCCGCCGCCGCCGCCGGCTCCTGCCGTCGTGCCGCCCGCACCGACCGCAGCCCGCACCTACCTGGTGTTCTTCGACTGGGACGGCGCAGCCCTGACCGGTCGCTCGCGTGAGATCGTGGCAGAGGCCGCCCAGGCTTCCACCCACGTCCAGACCACGCGTATCGAAGTCAATGGTTACACCGACAACACGGCGGCCCATCCCGGCCCGCGTGGTCAGCAGTATAACCTTGGCCTGTCCATGCGCCGTGCAGACAGCGTGAAGGCTGAACTGATCCGTGACGGCGTGCCTGCCAATGCCATCGACATTCATGGCTACGGTGAAGCCCACCCACTGGTGCCGACCGGCCCCGACACGCGTGAGCCCCAGAACCGTCGCGTCGAGATCATCCTGCACTGATCCCGACCTGCCGTCAGTAAAGACAAAAAAAGGGGGTACTTCGGTGCCCCCTTTTTTCTTTTATTGGTGCAGTATCTGCCATAATATAACGCTTTGTGTCTGTCGCGCCCCCCCATGGCAGGCCTATCCTCCTGACCATATGCCCTGCTGGCTTGTTGCCACAGGCAGAAGGATTATCCCTTGCTCAGACTCTCTTCCGAGAAGATTACACAATTCCTAAAATTCGGCATTGTAGGATTACTAGGACTAGGGTGGGATACAACGGCTGTCTATAGCCTGCGCCCACTGATCGGGCTAACCACGGCGACCATTGCCGCCTACTTCATCGCAGCCTCGATCAACTGGCTGATCAACCGGCTATGGACATTTCGCAAGGTGGGCAACCAGCATCACTTCGTGATCCAGTGGCTCCGCTTTCTTGCCGGAAATTCGCTTGGGTTTTTTCTCAACCGTGGCTGCGTGTTCATGCTGTTTCACACTTCCCCCATTTTCAAGGCCAATCCAGTCCTGGCGCTGACGGCGGGGGCTGCGGCGGGCATGATGGCCAATTTCCATATCAGCCGCAAACTGGTCTTTCATGGGGAAGCACCCGATACCGCCAAACATGATGGCGCCGAGATCGTGCCCTTTCAGCCCGAACGCGCCGTGGCCCAGAATGCTGTTTCTAGTCGCACGGCGGTTGTGAACTCGCGCAGCAAGGTGGGGTAACGCGCATCCGCGCCACAGGTCGCGCCCACCTCGTCAAGGCGGCGGATTCCCTCTTCTACCAACGCGGTATAGTCGCTACCGCCATACAGGCTGATCCATGACCAGTAAGGATTGCCTTCCCTGCGTGTACGGAGGCTGGCATGCAGCCGCGCACCCACTTCCGCATAGCCGATCAGGCAGGGCGCCATGGTCACCAGCAGGTCCAGCAGGTCACCGGTCTGTGCCCGATCAAGTATAAAGCGGCTGTAGGCAAGTAATTCGAGTGACTCCTCGGCCTTTTCCAGCGCGCTTTCTTCTATCTCCCACTCCCGGCAATAGCCGACATGCAGGGACAACTCGGTCTCAAGCAGGCCCGACAGTAGTCCGACTGCTGCGCGCATGCCGGTTATTCCATCAGCCTTGTACACAGCCAGCGCGCAGGCCCGGGCATACTGGATCAGGTAGAGATAATCCTGGATCAGGAAATTCCTGAAGGCATCGGTCGATAGTGTGCCATCGGCCACGCCATCAACAAAGGGGTGGCGCACGAATGCCATCCATTGTGGCATGCAGTCACGGCGCAGGCGGCCTGCAAGTCCCGTTGTCAGCAGAGGCCAGTCCTGTTCGGCTATCCATTCCCGTGTCATGTTGCTCTCTCCTGCTGGTGCGTCCCGCCTGCTATGTGGTGGACATATGGGCGACACACGCATGTTCTTACTTCCGGTCCGGTGCTACGTGCGCTAGGTGAGTGAATCCGGTTTTATATCTATACCTTCAATACAGGATCGTCTGTTTCCCGCCATGCCCACAACAAACGACATTCGTGCCACCTTCCTCGACTATTTTGCGGGGAAAGGGCATCAGATCGTGCCGTCCTCGTCCCTGGTGCCGCACAACGATCCGACACTGCTGTTTACCAATGCTGGTATGGTGCAGTTCAAGAACGTGTTCACCGGGCAGGAAACGCGCCCCTATTCCCGCGCCACTACGGCACAGAAGGTCGTGCGCGCGGGCGGCAAGCACAACGACCTGGACAATGTGGGCTATACCGCCCGCCATCATACCTTTTTCGAGATGATGGGCAATTTCTCGTTCGGGGATTATTTCAAGGCGGAAGCCATTGAACTGGCGTGGAAACTGGTCACCGGTACATTCGGTCTGCCCAAGGAAAAGCTGCTGACCACCGTCTATGCCGATGACGAGGAAGCAGCCAGCCTGTGGCGCAGGATCGCGGGGCTGTCCGATGACCGGATCATCCGCATTCCCACTTCCGACAATTTCTGGCGCATGGGCGATACCGGCCCGTGTGGCCCATGCTCTGAAATTTTCTACGACCATGGCCCCGAAGTGGCGGGCGGCCCGCCCGGCTCCCCTGATGAAGACGGCGACCGGTTTACCGAAATCTGGAACCTCGTGTTCATGCAGTATTTCGAGAATCCGCCTGGCACCCGCTCACCCCTGCCGCGCCCATCCATTGATACCGGGCTGGGACTTGAGCGCTTTGCCGCCATCTTGCAGGGCAAGCGCGACAATTATGATACGGACACCTTCCGCGCGCTGATCCTGGCCTCCGCCGAAGTCACGGGCCAGGACCCGGATGGCCCGTTCAACGCCAGCCACCGTGTGGTGGCAGACCATCTGCGCTCCACCTCGTTCCTGATTGCCGATGGCGTGCTGCCATCCAAGGATGGGCGTGGTTACGTGCTGCGCCGCATCATGCGCCGCGCCATGCGCCACCTGCACATGATGGGCACGACGGAGCCGACATTCTACAAGCTGGTCCCCGCGCTGATCCGGCAGATGGGCGAAGCCTATCCCGAACTGGTCCACGCCCGCGCCCTGATCGAGGGGACGATGAAGGGCGAGGAAGAACGCTTCAAGGCCATGCTGGACCGCGGGCTGTCGCTGCTGGCAGACGAGACGGAACACCTTGGCGATGGCGCGCCCCTGCCGGGCGCTGTCGCGTTCAAGCTGTATGACACATTTGGATTCCCGCTTGACCTGACACAGGACGCCCTGCGCGGCACCAGCCACGGCGTTGATGTCGAAGGCTTCAACGAGGCCATGGACGTACAGCGCAAGCGCGCCCGCGCGGCATGGAGCGGTTCAGGCGACAATGCGACCGAAACCGTATGGTTCGAGGCACGCGATACGTTTGGCGCCACCGATTTCCTTGGCTACACCACAGAGACCTCGGATGCCGAAGTCCAGACCGTGATCGTGGACAATGCACAGGTGGACAGCGCCGGCCCCGGTACCAAGGTTGCCCTGCTGCTCAACCAGACCCCATTCTATGGCGAAAGTGGTGGGCAGGTGGGCGATACCGGCACCATCACCGCACCCGGCCTGCATATTGCCATTACCGATACGCAGAAGAAGCTGGGCGACCTGCTGGTGCATTACGGTACGGTCATCGAAGGCACGGTCAAACCGGGCATGGCGGTTACCGCACAGGTCGATCATGAGCGCCGCAGCGCCATCCGTGCCCACCACTCCGCCACCCACCTGCTGCACGAGGCCATGCGCCGCAGGCTTGGCGATCATGTAACGCAGAAAGGCAGCCTGAACGCACCTGATCGCCTGCGCTTTGACGTAAGCCAGCCCCGCCCCATCACGCCCGAGGAACTGGCGGATATCGAGGCCGAGGTAAATGCCCGCATCCGTGAAAACACGGATGTCACCACCCGCCACATGACGCCGGAAGAAGCCATCGGGCAGGGTGCGATGGCTTTATTTGGCGAGAAATATGGCGATGAGGTCCGCGTGGTGTCGATGGGTGGCCCCGAAGAAGGCCGCGCCGGCTGGTCGATCGAACTGTGTGGCGGCACCCATGTGCGCCGTACGGGTGATATCGGCCTGTTCCGCATCACGTCTGAAAGTGGCGTCTCATCGGGCGTGCGGCGTATCGAGGCCGTGACCGGACTGTCCGCGCAGAATGCCACCATCGCCACTGAAGAGCGCCTGAACCAGATGGCCGCCATGATGCGCGTACCGCCTGCGGAAGCGCCGGAGCGACTGGCCGTGCTGCTGGAAGAGCGCAAGGTGATGGAACGCCAGATTTCGGACCTGCAGCGCAAGCTGGCATCGGGCAGCCAGGCAGCGGCCAGCATTGTGGACGTGGGCGGCATAAAGCTGGACGCCCGCAATGTGGGTGAACTGCCGGCCAAGGAACTCAAGCCACTGGCGGATTCATTACGCAAGGAAATCGGCTCCGGAGTCATCGCGCTGATCTCCACGGCCGATGGCAAGGGCAGCATTGTCATCGCTGCCACGCCCGACCTGGCCGAGAAGGTCGATGCCGTGGCCCTGGTGCGCGCGGCCAGCGCGGCCATGGATGGCAAGGGTGGCGGCGGTCGGCGCGACATGGCTCAGGCCGGTGGCCCGGACATCAGCAAGGCAGATGCGGCGCTGGAGGCCGTGCGTACCACGCTACAGCAGGGCGTTGCCGGTTAACGCCGGTCCCGTACCAGTTGGTTCCACCATGCAACGGCGCGCCCAGGTGCGCCGTTGTGCTGTACGCCGCAATATAAAGGAATGAAAATACTTCAATATAGTAAATGAAGTTTTCTTAATTATATTGCGATTACATAGTATTTCCATACCGCCACATGAAGAAACTGTTGGGAACAACCGGTGTTTTCATGTTACAAGGAAAACGGGAGATGGTCCGGCGCCACCGAATTGCATGGCAATGCCGGCACGGGTCATGGTTTTTCCCCTTGTGCGGACATTCAGGTAACAGGATTTTACAATGGTCAATACCAATACCGCCCGGGATACCCTTATCGAACTGCTGCACGGCGTTGAACGTTTCAACACCGAAGTCTTCCCGCAGAACCGTGAACTGTTTGCCAGCCTTGCCAACAGCCAGTCACCCGATACGCTGTTCATCGCCTGCGCTGACAGTCGGGTAAACCCCAGCATGATCACCCAGACCCAACCGGGCGACCTGTTCGTGCTGCGCAACATCGGCAATATCGTCCCTGCCTATGGGGAAATGCTGGGCGGCGTGTCATCAGCCATTGAATATGCGGTCAGCGCGCTCAAGGTCTCGCACATCATCGTATGCGGTCATTCCAACTGCGGCGCGATGAAGGCCCTGCTCGACCCCGAATCCAGCAACCTGAACAAGATGCCCACCGTGGCAAGCTGGCTGCGCAATGCCGAAGCCGCACGCGCCGTACTGGAAGCATCGGATGCGGGGCCTGCCAGCGTGCGCAGCCTGTCGGAGCAGAACGTGCAACTCCAGATCGCGCATCTGCGCACCCATCCCGCCGTGGCGGCAGGGCTTGCCCGTGGCACTCTGACGTTGCAGGGATGGTTCTATGATATCGCCAGTGGGGAAGTTGTGGTGCTGGACGAGACGTCGCGCACGTTCATCCATGTGGATGAGGCAATCGCCAAACTGCGCGCCCAGCAGGCTGCCGCCGCACCCTCAACCTGAACCAGTCCGGGCAGCAGGACAGGCGGCGTGGCGCTGCCTGTTCGTCCTCTCCAGCCTGCTGCTCCTACCCCCTGCCGCCTGTGCGCGCGGGGACATCCGGCTTTCAACCTGGAACCTGGAGTGGCTGACCACCCGCCCGCAGGGTGATCCCGCCCTACCCGCCGATGTCACACCCCGCACGGCAGCGGAACTGGATCAACTGACAGCTTATGCCCGACGTCTGGCACCCGATATTGCCGCATTGGAGGAGGTGGACAGCCCGGAACTCGCCGCCCGGCTGTTTCCCCCGCCAAGCTACCGCATTCTTGTTACCCATGATGCCGTAGTGCAGAAAGTGGCGCTGGCCGTAAGGTCGGGACTGACCGTGGTGCGGCATGCGGATGTCACAGCGCTGGATGTCTATCCCCCTACGGCCCCCCGCCACCTGCGCACGGGGCTGGATGTCAGTATTGGCACCGGAGCAGACAGCCTGCGGGTGCTGGTCGTACACCTGAAGGCGGGATGTCGCGATTCGGCGCTGGGCAGCCGTAAAGCGGCCTGCCGGACGCTGCTGCGCCAGATTGCCGTCCTGCAGGACTGGATACTGGAGCGGCAGGATGAAGGGGAAGCCTTTGTCGTGATGGGAGATTTCAACCGCCAGCTTGCCCCCGATGACCCGGCGCTACAGGCCCTTGCCCAGAACGGACCCATCACACTGGCCACCGCAGGTCGTGCAAGCCCCTGCGCACAGGGCAGCTATTTTATTGACCATATCCTGGCAGGTGGTCCGGCGCGCGACTGGCTGCAACCGGCAAGCCTGCGCGTGATGCTTTACCATACGGACACGCAGGGAAATATGATCCACCTGTCCGATCACTGCCCGGTATCAGTGCGCCTGTCCCTGCCTTGAACCCGGTACTTATTCAGGCCAGATGCCGGAATCATGCATCGCACTGATGCCTACCATCAGCACGATCATCACGAACACTACGGCTCCCATAAGCTGGAACAGTTCACGATAGGGCATGAAGTCAGGGTTTTCACTGGCTGCTGCCGTGGCGGCGGCCTGTGTCGTGGCCACGGCATCATGGTCGGTCGTGACCACCTGCTCCTGTGCTCCGGGCACCGGGCCGGGATCGGGAATGTTGTTGGCCGCAACATGAGCGGCCTCATCTTCCTGCACGGCTTCATGGAGTATCTGCTCCGGATGGTCCACACCAGCGGGAACGGCGGATTGCGCGACGACTGTGCTGTCCTGATCGGGGATATCGGTCATTGACGCTGTACTCCTGCTTCAGCCAAGTCTGTGTCATATACCGGCACGCTGGCAAAGAACCAGACCACAGATCAGGTCATGACGTGCCATACTACCACATGCCGCAAGAACAGGAGAAATGCATGCCAGTCCTGAAACTGACCCGCCGGCAGGGCCTGGGCGCCCTGCTTGCCACCGTGCTGCCCATGATCGTACCGGGGCGCGCCCAGGCAGGCAGGAAGCTACGTATCGGCATGATCGGCGCAGGCCATGTGGGCGGCACGCTGGGCCATCTGTGGAACCGGGCCGGCCACACTATCATGTTTGCCGACGTAAGGATGGAAGCCGCGAACCGGCTGGCATCCCAACTCTATCCCCTTTCCCGTACGGGCACGGTGCAGGAAGCCGCGAAATTTGGCGATGTGGTGGTACTGGCCGTGCCATACGGCGCGCTGCCACAGGTCGGGCACACCATCGGGGCAGGCATCAGCGGCAAGCCCCTGATCGATGCCACCAACCCCTATGGCTGGCGTGATGGCAAGCTTGGCCGGCTGGCGCTGAAGAAAGGCGCGGGCATTGTCACCCAGACCATTTTCCCGTCTGCCGCCGTAGTGCGGTGCTTCAATTCGGAAGACATGACGACCCTTGCCGCCCAGGCCTGGCGCACGCCTTCCCGCCTTGCCTTACCCATGGCGGGTGATGCGGCGCAGGCGCTATACACTGCAGGGTGGCTGATCCATGACGCCGGGTTTGATCCGGTCATGGTAGGCAGCCTTGCATCGGCAAAGCTGTTCCAGCCCGGCGGGCCCGGATTCGAGGCGCAGATGAACGCCAGCGACCTGCGCAGCCTGCTGGGCGTTGCGGCCGACAATCCGGTCAACCGCACCCTTGCCGCTCAGTTCGCGGGCGGAATGTAAGCCGCCTGCCGCAGCGCCAGACCGAACTGGATCCAGCCCAGGCCCGCAGCAATCAGTTCAACCGCCACGAACGTGCCGATCAGCCAGAGCCCGGACCACGGCAGGGTGGCATACAGGCAGACACCCACCAGCAGGCTGATCAGCCCACCCAGCCCGATCAGCCACCAGCCCTGCAGGCCGCGCTGCTGGAAGGCCATGATGATACGCCCGATCCCCGACACCACAAGGCAGGCGGCAATGAACAGCGTAATGAGCATGGAGCCGGTGACCGGTTCCTCCATCATCATGGTGCCCGCCAATATATAAAGCGCGCCGCCCAGGATGGACATGAGCCGTCCGCCCCACTCACGCACCACAAAAGCATGTACGAGTTGCACCGTGCCCGCCACAAACAGGAGCACACCCAGCATGATGGTGCTGGCCAGCGACACGGACAGCGCATCCACCCACGCCACGATACCAAGGGCGAAAGAAACCACTCCCAGCCCCACAAACAGCCCCCAGCGCTGTGTAAATGGTGTATCCATGCGTAGCCTCCTTCCGCCTTCCGGCCTTCTTCGTGGTTTCTGCTTCATAACAGGGTGCTGCGCTTGCATGATACAGTCTTTTGCGCCCCCTCCTCCCATGCACGGCAATTGACAGGCAGGGACAGTACTTCTATACGCGCCCGACTGCCGGGAACGTGGACGATACGGCTGGTGCCCATGGGTGATTGCTCCCCGGTGCCGGTAATACGTGGCGCGCCCGTCCTGTTCATGCGGAACAGGACCTACCGGTGCAACGACATGGCGGGCGGCCAGACCGCATGCCATGCACATGAATGAAGAGAGAGCGCACAGATGAGCAAGCGCCTTGAGAGCAAGTATAAAATCAACCGCCGCCTTGGCGTAAACCTGTGGGGCCGTGCCAAGTCCCCGGTCAACAAGCGCGAATATGGTCCCGGCCAGCATGGTCAGCGCCGCAAGCAGAAGCCCTCTGACTTCTCCGTGCAGCTGATGGCCAAGCAGAAGCTGAAGGGCTACTACGGCAACATCGGCGAAAAGCAGTTCCGCAAGTATTATGACGAGGCCGTTCGTCGCAAGGGCGATACCTCCGAAAACCTGATCGACCTGCTGGAGCGCCGGCTGGATGCGGTCGTGTACCGCCTGAAGTTCGCGATCACCCCGTTCGCGGCACGTCAGTTCATCAGCCACGGCCACATCACGGTCAACGGTCGCAAGGTCAACATCCCGTCCTACCTGGTGCGTGATGGCGACGTGATCGAAGTGCGTGAAAAGTCCAAGCAACTGGCCATCGTGCTGGATGCGGCACAGAGCGGTGAACGCGACGTGCCGGAATACATGGAAGTGGACCACCGCCAGATGAAGGGTTCGTTCCTGCGCAGCCCCAAGCTGTCCGACGTTCCCTATCCGGTCCAGATGGAACCGAACCTGGTCATCGAATTCTACTCTCGCTGATCAAGTCCCGGAACCGGGCAGGCGTGACGCCGGGCGTGGGGTTTTGTCCCCGCGTCCGGCGTCCGCGTTTCTGGCCCCTGCCCGCTTCCACCTTCCGTCCATCGGGCCAGCCGCAGGAATGGACAAGACCGTGACCGCCACCGTCGCCGATACCCCACTTGCCGCCGAAATTACCCGGCGGCGCACATTCGCCATCATCTCCCACCCTGATGCGGGCAAGACCACGCTGACCGAGCGTATCCTGCGCGCCGGTGGCGCGATCCAGATGGCGGGCAACGTGCGGGCCAAGGGCGAGCGGCGGCGTACGCGTTCAGACTGGATGGGGATCGAGCGCGACCGCGGCATTTCCGTCGTAACATCGGTCATGACATTCGAATATGGCGGCTGCATCTTCAACCTGCTCGACACGCCAGGCCATGAAGACTTCTCGGAAGATACCTACCGCACGCTGACGGCGGTGGACGCCGCCGTGATGGTGATCGACGCGGCCAAGGGGATCGAGGCCCGGACGCGCAAGCTGTTCGAGATCTGCCGCCTGCGCGATATTCCCATCGTCACGTTCATCAACAAAATGGACCGCGAATCGCAGGACCCGTTTGCCCTGCTCGATGAAATTTCGTCCTCGCTGGCACTCGATACCTCACCCGCCACATGGCCGGTGGGGCGTGCTGCCAAGTTTGTCGGCACCTACGATATCCGCCACCGTGAACTGCACGTCACCGAAGAACTGGACCAGACCGATCCGCGCATGGTGCAGCTTGGCGAGGACCTGGAACTGGTTGAAGCCGCACTGCCGGAATTCGACCTTGAAAGCTTCAATGCGGGCCACCTGACGCCGGTCTTCTTCGGTAGTGCCATGAAGGAAATTGGCGTGACCGACCTGCTGGACGCACTGGCCGCCTTCGGCCCACCACCGCGTGACCAGGCAACCGAGACCCGCAATGTACGTGCCGATGAACCCGCGCTGACTGCGCTGGTGTTCAAGATCCAGGCCAACATGGACCCCAACCACCGCGACCGCATGGCGTTTGCGCGTATCTGTTCGGGCAAGCTGCAACGCGGCATGCGGCTCAAGCATGTGCGCATTGGCAAGCAGTTCGCGCTGCATACGCCGCAGTTCTTCTTCGCGCGCGACCGGCAACTGGCCGAAGAAGCATTTGCAGGCGACGTGGTGGGCATTCCCAACCACGGCACGCTGCGCATTGGCGATACGCTGACGGAAGGCGAGGACCTGCGCTTTACGGGCGTGCCCTACTTCGCGCCCGAAATCCTGCGCCGTGTGCGACTGGATGATGCGATGAAGGCCAAAAAGCTGCGGCAGGCCCTGACCGAACTGGCGGAAGAAGGCGTAGTCCAGCTGTTCCGCCCGCAAGACGGCGCGCCACCCATCGTGGGCGTGGTCGGCACGCTACAGCTTGACGTGCTGCAGTCGCGGCTGAAGGGGGAATACGGGGTTGCGATCGGCTTCGAATCGACGCCCTACAACCTTGCTCGCTGGGTCACCGGCCCGCGTGAAAAGCTGGAGACCTTCTGCATGGCCAACCGCACGGCCATGGCGGATGATATTGACGGGGATCCGGTCTTCCTTGCCTCCTCAGCGTTCATGATGAAGCGCACGGCGGAAGGCAACCCGGACCTTACGTTCCATGACATCAAGCAGATCGGGCAGGAAATCGCCTGACCGGACGGGCCAGCGTAACTGGCCCGCATTACAGGCGCAGATGAGGTCTTGCCTAATCCCGCCTGTCTGTCACATCTAGGCCCATCATGTCCGACACACAGCCTCGCCTGCACCTGCACGACAGCAGGACACGCAACACCGTTCCCTTCGTCCCGCTGGCACCCGATAATGTGCGGGTCTATTACTGCGGCCCCACGGTCTATGACCTGGCGCATATTGGCAACCTGCGCGCCATGCTCACGGCCGATGTGCTGGTGCGCCTGCTGCGCCACCTGTACCCGCGCGTGACCTATGTACGCAACATCACGGACGTGGATGACAAGATCAACGCCCGCGCTCATGCCAATGGCGAATCCATTGCCGACCTGACCGCGCGCACCATCCGTGATTTTCATGAGGACCTGGCCGCCGTTTCCATCCTGCCGCCCGATGTGGAGCCACGCGCGACCCATCATATTGGCGAGATGCAGGACATGATCGCCCGCCTGATCGAAACCGGCCATGCCTATGAAGCCGAGGGGCATGTACTGTTCGCAGTTGCTTCCTATTCCTCCTACGGCGCGCTGTCGGGCCGCACGCCCGATGACCTGATTGCGGGCGCGCGGGTGGAAGTAGCCCCCTACAAGCGTGATCCGGGTGATTTCGTGCTGTGGAAGCCGTCCGATGACCAAACGCCAGGATGGGACAGCCCGTGGGGCCGGGGCCGTCCGGGCTGGCATATCGAGTGCTCGGCCATGTCTCAGCGTTACCTGGGTGAAAGCTTCGACATTCATGGCGGCGGGTCGGACCTTCTGTTCCCCCACCATGAAAACGAACGCGCGCAGAGTATGTGCTGCCACCCGCATGGCCACTTTGCCAATCACTGGGTGCATAACGCCATGCTGCTGGTGAACGGGGAGAAGATGTCGAAGTCACTCGGCAACTTCCTGACCGTGCGCGACGTGCTGCGCGATACCCCCGCCGAGGCCCTGCGCCTGCTACTGCTGCGCGCGCAGTATCGTTCTGTGCTGAATTTTACACACGAAGGGCTGAATGAAGCCCGCCAGATGCTCGACCGCTTCTACCGCGCGCTGGAAAATCTTGATCCCATGCAGGACGCCGTGCCCGCACCCGATAACGTGGTACAGGTGCTATGTGACGACCTGAACACGCCGCGCGCGCTGGCGGAAATGCATGCACTGGCCGATGCCGCCATGGCGGGTGACAGCCTGGCTGCGGCACAGCTCAAGGCAGCGGGCAACCTGCTGGGCCTGTTACAGGACACACCGGAGGCATGGTTCCGTGGCGGCGCGAAGGTGGACCCAGCCAGGATCGAAAGCCTGATTGCAGAACGGCTGGCCGCGCGCAAGGCGCGTGACTTTGCCCGCGCGGATGAAATCCGTAACGACCTCGCGGCACAGGGCATATTACTGGAAGACGGCCCGCAGGGCACGACATGGAGGCAGGCATGACCGGCCGTGACGGCGGGGCGGATATCGGCCCCATTGGCAACAGCCCGGTCGTGATCCTTGTCCGGCCCCAAATGGCCGAGAACATCGGCACAACCGCGCGCGCCATGGCCAATGGCGGCCTGTTCCACATGCGGATTGTTGCCCCGCGTGACGGCTGGCCCCAGGAACGCGCATGGCGCAGTGCATCCGGTGCGGACCGTATCCTTGAATCCGCGCAGGTGTTTGACACGGTGGATGACGCGGTGGCCGACCTGCACCATGTCTTCGCTACCTGTCCCCGCCCGCGCCATATCGTAAAGCCGGTGCTGACCGCACGCGGTGGCGCTGCCGAACTGCGTGAAATGACGGATCGCGGGCTGAAGGTCGGGCTGATGTTCGGCCCTGAACGCGCGGGGCTGGATAATGAGGACATGGCCCGCGCCGATGCGCTGATCCGCTACCCGCTCAACCCTGCCTTCATGTCGCTCAACCTGGCGCAGGCGGTGATGATCATGGCGTATGAATGGTGGATGGCGGCAGACGATACGCCACCACGCACGCTCATGACCAACGAGACGCATGTCGCCACCCGTGGCGAGTTGGACAACTTCATGCGTCACCTGATCACTGATCTGGATGAGTGCGGCTTCCTGCGCAATGAACAAAAGCGCGCGGGCATGGTACGCAACCTGCGGCACTTCTTCCTGCGCGGTGAGGTGACGGAACAGGAACTGCGCACGCTGCATGGCGTGGTGACGGAACTGTCGCGTGGGCGCAAGGCACGGCAGGACCGCGATAAATAAGAATATAAAGTGTCTGGGTACTGCCTTTTTTAAAGACGGCGTTCTTTGAAGCTTTTGCAAAAAGCTTCACCAAAAACTTCTTACTGTTAAAAAAGGCCCGGTATGACACCGGGCCTTTCTCATATCAGCGTGCGGCGATCTGTAGCCGGTCCGCCACCCGTGCCCGGCCCATAAGCGGCAGCAGGTCACGCATTTCCGGCCCGCTATCCTCCCCCGTCAGCGCAAGGCGCAGCGGGTGGAACAGGGCGCGGCCCGTGCGGCCCGTAGCGTCCTTCACAGCCGTGGTCCATGTCTTCCATGTGGTTTCATCCCACGGTTCCGCAGGAAGCGTCTCCAGTGCCTGCAACAGGAAGGGACGATCCTCTTCCTCGATCACCGGGGGGATGATCTCACCGGACACGACATCCCACCAGTGGCGCAGTTCACCTACCATATCCACATTGCCCCGCACCGCCAGCCAGAAGGCTTCTGTCGCACCTTCGGGCAGGCGGGTGCGGATTTCGTCGAACGGCATGGCATGCATGATGCGGCGGTTCAGGCCCAACAACTGCCGCATGTCAAACCGCGCGGCAGAACGTGACACACGCCCAAGGTCATATGTTTTGGCCAGTTCATCAAACGACAGTGGCGCCGGATCATCCGCACTGCCCAGCCGCGCAAGATAGGACACGATGGCCGAAGGCTCGACCCCGTCCTGCCTGAGCGCGCGAATCGACAGCCCATCGAACCGCTTTGACAGCTTGCCACCGCCCTCATCCAGCAAAAGCGGCAGGTGCGCGAAGGTGAACTGGTTGCGTCTGGCTCCCAGCGCCTCGGCAATGTCGATCTGCACGCCGGTATTGGTCACGTGGTCCTCGCCGCGGATGATGTGGGTGATGCCCAGTTCCATGTCATCCACAACAGAAGCCAGCGTGTACAGCACCGTCCCGTCCGCGCGCACCAGAACGGGGTCGGAAATGGCAGGCAGCTTGACGCGCGACGGCCCCATGACCAGATCGTTCCACTCCACCGTGCGGTGGTCGGACAGCCGGAAGCGCCAGTACGGCACCTTGCCATTGGCTTCGGCCTGCGCGCGCTGCTGAGGCGTCATGCGCAGCATGGCGCGATCATAGACTGGCGGCTTGCGCATGCGGATACGGGCCTCGCGCTTGGAGGCCAGTTCCTGCTCACTTTCAAAGCACGGGTAGAGCCGCCCACTGGCCTTCAGCTGTTCAATGGCCAGCGCGTAACGGTCCAGCCGGTCCGACTGGCGCACATATTCATCCCACCCAATGCCAAGCCAGCGCAGGTCATCCTGCAGGGCCTGTACATATTCCTCTTTCGAGCGACCGCGATCAGTATCATCAATGCGCAGCAGAAAGCTGGCCTTGTGGCGGCGGGCGAACAGGGCATTGGCAATGGCCTGACGCGCATTGCCGACATGGATCAGCCCGGTCGGGCTGGGCGCAAAACGGAGTTTCATGTCCCCTATATGCGGCGATTACGCCCCGAATGCCAGAGAACACATGCGCAATCTGGCGCGGAATGCGCCTGCCGTGCAGTACCGGGCACTTTGAGAAAGTTTTTTCAGGTGGGCTATAAAGAATGCCGCCTTTTTAAAAAAAGGCGGCACCCAAAAACTTTTATACTTTTACAGATTTAAGGGCGCTCTCACGCCTCGTCATCCTCATCACCGCCACGGCGGGGATCAAACGCGCGCCAGTCGCGTTCCATCGGGGTTGCGGCATGGGCTGCGAAATCATCGAGTTCATTGGCCGAACGCCAGCCCTGATCGCCCGCTTCCAGCACTTCCGCATCCTCACCGAAGGAGAACCAGGCCTTAAGGATGTCAGCCGCCGAAAGGCCGGGCATGCGGCAGCGTTCAATACTGTCGCGCACATAGGCACGGGCAAAAGCGTTGGCCTGGATCAGGTCGGGAAAACCGCCTACTTCCTCGACAATATTGTCTTCCGCCCCGCCGGACAGGTCCAGTATCCGCACGCGCCACCCCCCTTCGGGGGCAAAAATGGTTTCTGACAAGATCAAGCCTTTCGTTAAACGGTCGCACGGCGACAACACCACCATGCGGCCCAGAGCATTCCCACCGAAAACCCGTTCGGTAAAATGCTCTGGTTTATTGTTTTTATACGAGCACCTTCACCTGTTTGAATGCCCGCATTCAAACAGGATCTGCTCTAGCGTTCGCGGTTATGACGCAGCAGGAACTCACGCCCCGCCTTGACGCGGGGCACATCGTCATAGGCCACAATATCCGCCGTGGCATAGGTTTCGGACCAGTGATCGGGAATGAACGATCCTGTGCCGATCACATCGACCGGCGCATGGGCATCGGCCATGCTCAGGCATTTTTCAACACTGAAGCCTGATGAAGCGATGATGCGCACATGCGCAAATCCGGCCTCGTCCAGCGCTTCACGCATGCGCCAGATGGCGGCAGCCGAAACCCCCGTGCCCACCAGGTAGCGCAGTTCCTTGTCGGAACGGTAGCGGCGGATGCTGCCCGGCGTGTGGCGTTCGAGCACATCATAGGACAGTTGTGGGTCCAATCCCTCCAGAAAGCGGCCACCATGCGTATCAAGCCGCACGGCCAGCCGCCCGACTGCCGCCAGTTCGGGAAAATGGCGGCAGACTTCCAGCGCGTCCGTCACTTCACGCCCGAAATAGTCCACCAGCACCACAAGGTCCATTTCGGGATAGATCTCGTGGAACATCTCGGCCGCCCTCAGGGTGGAACCGGCATAGCCCACCAGCGCATGCGGCATGGTGCCTAGCCCCTTCGTGGTGCCGAAATAATGCGCCGTCGCATCATTGGCGCCCCCCACAAAACCCAGCGCACCCTCCTTCTGGGCGGCATGGCTGCCAACGGAGGCGGCATAAGCCATCTGTTCCTGCATGCCAAAACCCGCGCAGTGCCGGGCCTCCATGGCCATGAAGCGCACATGTGGCAGTGCCATGGCCATCTGGTAGGCATTATGCGCCGCCACACAGGCAGGGCCAAGGCGCTGGAGCAGCAGCGTCTCCAGCGGGGCAAGCTGCGCGAACGAGCCCGTCACATAAAGCAGTGGCTCGCCAGCCCCAACCCATGTCCCTTCGGGGAACATGAGATCACATTCAATAGAGATCCCGCGCTCGGCGGCAATGGCCTGCAGCCAGTCCGCCATCAGTCGCGGGGCCGACACAACAGGGCGGCGCAGGAAGATGGCATAGGTCACCTTCCTGTCCCCAAAGTGTTCGACAATGGCGCGTGTGCGGTTGAAATACGCATCGGTGCGGGCCGCGATCACATCGTGCTCCACGGCACCTGCCTTTTTGTCACGCACTGTCTTCTCACCTTGGGTCATGGCCCCTCCGATCATGTCCCCCTGACGGGACTAGCGCGCCCCGCCTGCCATGCGGTGCATCCGGGTCTTGAGTTCTTCCGACAGGCGAAACGCCATCTCAAGCGACTGTTCCGCATTCAGGCGCGGGTCGCAGAAGGTTTCATAGCGCGCGCCAAGATCGGCTTCCGTCAAGCGGTGGGCACCACCGATGCACTCGGTCACGTTCTGGCCAGTCATCTCGAAATGCACGCCGCCGGGATGGGCGCCGGCTGCCTCAAACACGTCAAAAAAGCCGTGAATCTCGGACAGGATGGCATCGAAGGAGCGGGTTTTTACCCCTGTCGCGGTTGAACTGGTATTGCCATGCATAGGGTCGCACAACCATGTGACCGTCCGCCCCGTGGCCATCACTTTCTCGAGCAGTGGCGGCAGATGGTCACGTACCTTGCCCGCCCCCATGCGCGAGATGAGCGAAATGCGTCCGGCTTCATCAGCAGGGTTGAGGATGTCGAGCAACTGCTCCAGGTCCTCAATGGTGGTGGTGGGACCCACCTTGATGCCAATCGGGTTACGCACGCCACGCAGGAACTCGACATGCGCACCGTCGGGCTGACGGGTGCGGTCGCCGATCCATACGAAATGGGCCGAGCAGTCATACCATTCACCCGATGTCGAATCGATACGGGTCAGCGCCTGCTCGTAGGGCAGCAGCAGGGCTTCATGCGAGGTATAGAACTCGGTCTCGTCGATCTGTGGCGTGGTGCTTGCCGTCAGGCCGCATGCGGCCATGAAGTCCAGTGTCTCGCCGATGCGTTCGGCAAGCTGGCCGTAACGCTGCGCCAGCGGGGAGCGTTCGACAAAACCCAGGTTCCAGCGATGCACCTCATGCAGGTTGGCATAGCCGCCGCTGGCGAACGCACGCAGCAGGTTCATGGTACCGACCGACTGGAAGTAGCCGGTTTCCATGCGCTTCGGGTCGGGAATGCGCGCAGCTTGCGTAAAATCCGAACCATTGATGATGTCACCGCGATAGGATGGCAGGGTCACGCCATCCTTCGTCTCGTTATCGGATGAACGCGGCTTGGCATACTGGCCGGCCATGCGCCCGATCTTGATCACCGGCACCTTGGCGCCGAACGTTAGCACCACCGCCATCTGCAGCAGCACGCGGAAGGTATCGCGCACGATATCGGCGGTGAATTCGCTGAAGCTTTCGGCGCACGCGCCGCCTTGCAGTACAAAAGCCTGCCCCGTGGCGGCCTTGGCCAGATGGGCGCGCAGGCGGCGGGCTTCCCCCGCGAAAACCAGCGGCGGGTAGCGGCGCAGGCGCGCCTCCACACTCTCCAGGGCATCTTCATCGGGATAGCGCGGCATCTGCCGCACCGGAAACGACCGCCAGCTCTCCGGCGTCCAGGCCTGCCGGGAAGAACTGCTGTGGGTGTGCGTCGCACTCATGGGTCGGATCCTAATCCCTCTTGATACAAGACAGTTCCCGCCGCCCGTGGCGGAAGGGCGATCTTTATGTCGAAAAAACCCCGATATGGCAAAGCCTGTTCTGCCCCATGCCCCCCGGACAGCCCTGCCCGCACGCGGCGGATGTTGCATCAGGGCCACAAAGCTGCCCTGTCCATGCACTTTACGGTCGTATTGCCAGCAGACTTCACCCATATGTAAAACCGACATGGTTGGCCTGCCAGACCACGCCTTTCCCTTGCGGCGCATGGTTGGCATGCTGCCTCCAGGTAAAAGGATAACGGATCATGGCTACCACACGTGGGAAACTCTTAACCGCCTTCTCTGCCGGGTTATGCCTGTTCAGCGTGACAGCCATGGCCGCGCCGCGCGATACGGATGACAGCAGCCAGAGCGAGGACAAGATGACCGTCCATGGCCAGCGCAACCATCTGCCGCCCGGTTATGAGGAAGCGCCCTCCATGGAACTGAACCATGGCCCGGACCCCGACCATCTGGAGCATGTGCACCGTGATTCCGTAACGGGCACCGACCTTTCCAAATTCGGCTCTGCTTACCAGAGCAGCGGCATCAATGGCGATGGCCAGCTTGGCGATTCCACCGGCAACGGCTGGGTCGCACCGCGCTAGGCTGCCCTTGCCCGATGCATAAAAAAACCGTTGCCGGACCTGTTCTGGCAACGGTTTTTTATTTTAAAAGACTGTGAAGAAGTTTTTTTCAAAAAGCTTCAGGAAACACCGCCTTTATTGAAACAAGGCGGCACCCAAAAACTTTTATCCTGCGCTAATCTACTTTGTGGGGCGTAACCCGCGTGCGGGTACGCATGGTTACGAATTCTTCCGCCGCTGTGGGATGAATGCCGATGGTGCGATCCCAGTCCGCCTTGGTCAGCCGGGCCGTGACCGCAATGGCAAGCCCCTGCATGATCTCGGGCGCATCATCGCCCAGCATGTGCGCGCCCACCACCACCTGGCTGGCCTGATCAACCACCAGCTTCATGAACGTGCGCTGCGCACGACCACTGAGCGTATTGCGCATGGGGCGGAAGCGGCTGACATACACATCCACATCGCCTTCCTTCGCGGCCTCGACCTCCGTCAGGCCAACACTTGCGATGGTAGGGGTGAAGAACACGGCCTTGGGTGTGGTGGCGTAAGACCACTGGCGTGGCGCGCCCGTACCAAACAGGCGGTCGGCCAGGTTATGCCCCTCGGCAATGGCAACAGGGGTCAGGTTGAGCCGGTTGGTCACATCGCCAATGGCATAGATGCCGGGTACGGATGTCTCGCTATTTTCATCAACGATCACACGCCCGTTTTCCTGCATGGCAACACCCACCTGCGTCAGACCCAGATGGGTGGTCTTGGGGTGGCGACCGGTGGCGAAGAACACGCAGTCCGTCTCAATCCGCGTGCCGTTATCAAGGCTGACAGCAAAGCTGCCATCGGCACGCTTCTCGATTTCGGTCGGCGAGACCCCTTCATGCTGGCGGATGCCACGCAGGTCGATGGCGTCATGCACGGCGTGGCGCAGGTCGACATCGAATCCGCGCAGCGGCTGCGGCTGGCGGTAGACCAGATCCACCTCCGAACCAAAGCCGCGGAAGATTCCGGCAAACTCCACCCCGATATAACCACCACCCACCATGCACACCCGCTGCGGGCGATGCTTGAGATGAAAGGCCTGGTCGGAGGAAATGGCGTATTCCGCACCCGGTATCTTCGGCATGGTAGGGGTGGAGCCCACGGCAATGACAATGCGCGCGGCCGTCACGAGCCGGGGTTGCACCTGCGGGGCCAGCGGCGAGGGGTCGATGCGGATGGTGTGCGCGTCTTCAATGGTGGCATGGCCGGTAAATAGCGCCACATCCGCCTTTTCCAGCATGGAGACATAGATGCCGTTAAGGCGCTCGATCTCGCGGTCCTTGGCGGCGATCAGGGCGGCCCAGTCATGCTGGCCGCGTTTTGTGTTCCAGCCAAAACCGTGGCTGTCCTCCACCCAGTCGCCATAATCGCTGGCCTGCACCATCAGCTTCTTGGGCACACAGCCAAGGTTGACACAGGTGCCCCCCCAGTGCCGACTTTCCGCCACCGCCACGCGCGCACCATGGCTGGCCGCGATGCGCGCGCAACGCACCCCGCCGGAACCCGCGCCAATTACAAACAGATCAAAATCATGACTCATGCCGGTTGTGCATCCTGTCTCGGCCGGAGGGACAGCACGCCGCATTCCGGCTTTCCCCGCCGTGACATGGGGCGGGGCCAATAAAAAAACCCCGGCCATGGTGTGTGGCCGGGGGGCTTGGGGATCAGCGTTCAGCGAACGCTTTTTCCACTACATAGGCACCGGGGTGAGAGTTGTTCCCCTCGTCAAAGCCACGGTCCTGCAGCAGCTTTTCCGTATCGGCCAGCATTTCGGGCGAACCGCAGATCATCACGCGGTCATGCTCGGGGTCGAGTGCGGGGATATTCAGGTCGGTAAAGATCTTGCCCGTCTCGATCAGCTTGGTGATGCGGTCGGTCACCGCAAATTCCTCACGCGTTACGGCGGGGTAGTACAGCAGCTTGCCTTTCACGTCCTCGCCCAGGAACTCGTGTTCGGGCAGTTCGTGGCGGATGTGGTTGGCATAAGCCAACTCGCCCGAGATCCGCACCGTGTGGCTCAGGATCACATGCTCGTAGCGCTCATAGCATTCCGGGTCCTTGATCAGGCTCATGAAGGGCGCAAGCCCCGTGCCGGTGGACAGGAAATACAGGTTGCGCCCCGGACGCAGGTTGTCCAGCAGCAGGGTGCCAACGGGCTTGCGGCCGATCAGCACCTTATCGCCCACTTTTACATGGCGCAGGCGCGAAGTCAGCGGGCCATCGGGCACAGCGATCGACAGGAATTCGAGGTGGTCCTCGTAATTCGCGCTAGCAATGCTGTAGGCGCGCAGCAGTGGCTTGCCCTCGACCTCGATACCGATCATCGTGAACTGGCCGTTCTCGAAGCGCAGCGCGGGGTCGCGCGTAGTGGTGAAGCTGAACAGCCGGTCGGTCCAATGATGGACGGACAGCACGGTCTCCGCGTTCAGGTGGCCATATTCCTTGCCCGGCTCGGCAAGGTGGAACACGCCTGCCTGTCCCTCGACCGGGGCAAGGCCGGTGAGCATGGTCTCAGCGGTTGGCACAATCAACGTATCGGACATCTGGTTCTCACTCTCCCGGCTGGATATGACGCAGATCCAGGACTTCCTGAAACATGCGCCCCACAACGATATCGCTCAGGCGGGCATGTCTAGGCCATCCACAGCGTGGAATTCCAGCACAAACAAACATATCTCGCGCCACGGGAAGCTGAATTCACCGCACAATGCCCATTCCGGGGCGCTCATGTCACGTCACATGCGTACGATGCGTGCCTGTATCCGATGATTCCACGCACGGATGCAAGCCCTGATCTCCATTGTCCCCGCCGCGTGGATGACGCACATAGACAGCATGACTTCTGAATTCCCCGATCGGGCCGCCCCTGCCCTGCTGGCGCTGGATGCGGCGATTGCCGCAACCGGCCTGCATGTTGAAACCCGCGAACGCCCCAAGCTGGAGCGCGTGATCGCCCGCATGCTGCCCCCCGGCGCCGAGCGGATAGACGATACTGGCTTCCGCGCCGCCCTGTGTACCGTCCGCCGCAAGCCGTGGGGGTCGCGCCTGATGGACCTGACCCGCCGTGCAGGGCAGGTATGGGTTACGCGCGCGGATACGGAAGCCGCCGCCATTACGGTCGATGACCCCGAACCCGATGATGCCCGCCTGCTGGCCGCACTTACCCCCGTACTGCGCGAGAAACTGCGCGCGCAGGGTGACAGCGCGCGCGCGGCCATGGATAATGTGCGCGCAGACCTGTTTGACGGCACGGGCCGCACCCTTGCGCCCACCGAAATCCGCACCCTTGCCCTGGCCGTGGCCGATGCGTTTGCACTGCCCGACCCCGCAGCCTTCGCCACCGAACTGGAGCACGAGGATACCAGCCGCAAGGACCGCGATGCGCGCATAGAGGAGACGGCGCGCACCCGCCGGCGCGAGGAAGTGCTGCGCCTGCGCGAGTGGGAAAAGAGCCTTGTCCCCTTCACCGACGTGCCCGGCCTGCTACGCTGCTCCCAGCGTGAGGCGCTGCGCTGGATTGCTGAAAATCGCCTGCCCGTTGCCCGCCGCGTGCCGCAGGCGGGCGGGCAGGAACGCTGGGAGTTCGATCCCGGCGAACTCATGGCCCTGCGCCAGAACCTGCCGCAATGGCGCAGGGAGGGGCCACAGGGGCCGGGTCGCGCACCACTGGCGCCGGACCTTGGCAACCAGCGCATTGGTAATGCCGTGATTGCGCAGGTTGCGGCCCTTGATCGCTATGCTGCCCATTTCCGCACCGCGCGCGCACTCAACCGCCGCATTACACTGGTGACGGGGCCGACCAACAGCGGCAAGTCGCACACGGCACTCGATGCGCTTGCACGCGCCGAAAGCGGTCTGGCGCTGGCCCCACTACGGTTGCTGGCCCATGAGTTCCGCGAATCGCTGACTGCGCGTGGCGTACCGACCTCGCTCGCCACGGGCGAAGAACGCATTGACGTGCCCGGCAGCCGTCACCTGGCCGCGACCGTGGAAATGTGCCCGCTGAACAACCCGGTCGATGTCGCCATCATCGACGAAGCCCAGATGCTGACCGACCCCGACCGGGGAGCCGCGTGGACGGCGGCTATCATGGGGGCACCGGCGCGGCATCTGTTCATCCTTGGCGCGCCCGACTGCATTCCCATGGTGAAGCGCATTGCCGAACTGTGTGGCGACCCGGTGGATGAAATCCGGCTGGAGCGCAAAAGTCCGCTGGTTGCGGCTGAACGCTCGGTCAGCCTGCATGAGTTGCAAAAGCACGATGCGCTGATCGCCTTCTCGCGCCGCGAGGTGCTGGACCTGCGCGCCCTGCTGCTGGCGCAGGGCAAGCGGGTGGCGGTGGTGTATGGCGCGCTCAGCCCCGAAGTGCGCCGGGCAGAGGCACAGCGCTTCAACAATGGCGATGCCGACATCCTGATCGCGACCGACGCCATCGGCATGGGGCTGAACCTGACTATCCGCCGCGTGGTCTTTGCAGCATTGCGCAAATATGACGGCAACCAGACGCGCGACCTCAACCCGCAGGAAGTCAAGCAGATTGGCGGCCGCGCCGGGCGCTATGGCAAGCATGAACAGGGTGTGGTGGCCGTGCTGGAAGGCGTAGGCAGCCCGTCCTTCATCCATGCCATGCTGGCCGCCCCCCCGCAGCCGATCGAGGACATGCGCCCGCAGGTGCAGCCCGATGCCGACATCGTGCAGGCCGTCGCGGCCGAAATCGGGTCCGACAGCCTGTTCGGCGTGCTGGTGCGCATCCGCCGCGCGGTGCTGCGACGTGATGACCCCAATTACCGTCTGGCCAACATGGAACAGGCCTTCGCCATTGCCACCGCACTGGAAGGTGTGGCCGACCTGACACTGGCGCAGCGCTGGGTTTACGCCATGTGTCCGGTCGATGACCGCGACAACGGCATCCAGCGTCTTGTGCACTGGGCGGCGGACCATGCGGCAGGCAATGCCGTGCCGCCGCCGGGCACGGGCAGTCTGCCGCCTGCCGAACGCGCCGAGCGCACGGAACTGGAACGCGCCGAAAAGCGCCACAAGCGGCTGGTGGCGTGGCGGTGGCTGGCGCTACGCTTCCCTGAAGCCTACGTTAACCGCGAGGACGCCGAGGCCACCACCGCACGCCTGAATGACTGGATCGAGGACGTGCTGCGCCAGCAGAGCACCCGCGCCCGCGCGCCCGGTGCCTTTCCCTTCAGCCCGGACAGCCGCGCCAACCCGCCCGGGCGCCGTGGCCGTGATGGCGGCGGCCCACCAAAGGGCAGACGCCCCCACCGCAAGGGGCGCTGAACCGGAAGAAGGTCATCAAATAAGGAATAGAAGTATTTGGGTGCCGCCTTTTTTCAAAAAGACGGTGTTCCCTGAAGCTTTTTTAAAAAAGCTTCACCAAAACTTCCTTTGGTTTTCCAGAACATGATCACCGAACTGGTTTTCGGTAATCATGTTCTGGTTTATCGTTTTACGGGCATCCTCACCTGTTTGAGTGCACGCATTCAAACACGATCTGCCCCAGCCGTGCCGTAAGCAGGCTTTTACGCGCGACGAATGATCTCGATACCACCCATATACGGCCGCAGCACATCGGGCACCGTGATGCTGCCGTCCCCGGTCTGGTAGTTCTCCATCACCGCAATCAGCGTACGGCCAACGGCAAGGCCAGATCCGTTGAGGGTATGGACAAAGGCAGGCTTTCCGTCTGCTGCCCGGTAACGGGCATTCATGCGTCGGGCCTGAAAATCGCGTGTGGTGGAACACGACGAGATCTCACGCCACGCCTTTTGTCCCGGCAGCCATGCCTCAAGGTCAAACGTCTTTGCTGCGCCAAAGCCGGTATCGCCCGCGCAGAGCAGCATGCGGCGATAGGGAAGGCCCAGCTTTTCCAGCACCATTTCCGCGCAGCGGGTCATGCGCTCGTGCTCGGCATCACTCTCCTCCGGCGTGGTGATGGAAACCATTTCCACCTTCTGGAACTGGTGCTGGCGCAGCATGCCGCGCGTGTCCCGGCCCGCGGCCCCGGCCTCGCTTCGAAAACATGACGACAGGGCGACAAGGCGGCGCGGCAGCACGTCGCCCGGCAGGATCTGCCCCCCAACGCTGGCGGTCAGCGGTACTTCCGCCGTGGGGACCAGCCAGCGGCCATCTTCGGTGCGGAAGGACTGTTCGGCAAACTTGGGCAGCTTGTCAGTGCCGTACATCGCCTCGTTATTGACCAGCACTGGCACGGCGGTCTCGGTATAGCCGTTTTCACCCGTATGCAGATCCAGCATGAACTGGCCCAGCGCCCGCTCCATGCGTGCAAGGGCGCCGCGCAGCACCACAAACCGCGCGCCCGACAGGCGGGATGCGGTTTCAAAATCCATCATGCCCAGCGCTTCGCCCAGTTCGAAATGCTCACGCGCGGCAAAGGCGAATTCGCGCGGCGTGCCATGCTGGTGCACTTGCACGTTACCGCTTTCATCTGCCCCTGCGGGTACGCTTTCGTCCAGCCGGTTGGGCAGGCGTTCCAGCGTGCCACGGATCTGGCCATCCAGATCCCCCACTCGGGCCTGTAGTTCTTCCATCCGGGCCTTGGCGCTGGTCACTTCGGCTTCCAGGGCCGCACTGTCCGCGCCGGATTTGCGCATGACCCCGATTTCCTTGGAAATCTGCTTCCGGCGTGCCTGCAGTTCCTGCAATGCGGTTTCAGCAGCACGACGGTCATGGTCCAGCAGCACCACGGCCTGCGCCACGGCAGGTTCGCCCCGCCGCTTCAGGTCAGCATCAAAACCGTCGGGATCGGCGCGAAGGGCGCGCAGGTCGTGCATCAGGGAGTCTCCTCGGTGTCTTCAGGCGGGGTGCGCGGCTCAACAAGGCGGGCACAGATGATGGAAATCTCGTACAGCCCGATCAGCGGCACGGCCAGACCGGTCTGGGTAATCACGTCGGGCGGGGTCAGGATGGCGGCAGCCACGAACGCGCCGACATAGGCGTAGCGCCGCACGCGCGCCAGTCCCTTCGATGTGACCAGCCCCACGCGCGCCATGAGTGTCAGCACGACCGGCAGTTCGAACGCCATGCCGAATGCCAGGATCAGCTTCATCACCAGCGAAAGGTATTCCGATACCTTGGCCTGCAGTTCGATCTGTAGCCCGTCCTGCCCGTCCGCTGTCTGGAAGGACAGGAAGAACTTCCACGCGGCGGGGAAGATGAAATAGTACGCCAGCGCAGCCCCAATGGCGAACATGATGGGGGTGGCCACCAGAAACGGCGCGAAGGCCCGCTTCTCGCTACGGTACAGCCCCGGTGCGATGAAGATCCACGCCTGCACCGCCACCATGGGGAACGACAGGCAGGCCGCGCCAAAGAAGGCAACCTTCATATAGGTAAAGAAGGCTTCGTACAGCGCGGTATAGATCAGGTGCGGCTGTTCCCCCTTCTGGCGCATGATGTCGCCCAGCGGCTTGGCCAGGAAGAAGTAGATCTGTTCCGAATAATAGTAACAGACGGCAAAGCACACCACGAACGATGCCATGGACCACAGTAGCCTGCGCCGCAGTTCGACCAGATGCTCGAGCAGCGGCATAGGCTGGTCATTGATCATGTCATCGCGCTTCAGGGTCTCGTCTCCTGCATCCATCGTGCTTTTATCCCTGCGCGCCATCGGTCACGCTGACGCGCTGCCCGCGATGGATAACACGCACCGGCGGCAGGAAGGCGGGCGGGATCAGGCTAGGCAGTTCAGCAGCAATGCGGCGTGCCGCGCGTGGCGGCAGGAAGGGCGGGGCGTCAACTGGTGCCGCTCCCCCATCCAGCGGGACCGGATCAACCAGCGGCGGGATGTAATGCCGTGAGGGCACACGCTGTTCGGGGAGTGCCTCAACTGGCGGGGGTCGTGTTACAGGGGGCGAGAGCGCGGTGCTGGCGACATGCTGCGTATCATCAAGCGAGCGCCGCAATGCGCCATCACCATCAATCGCGTCCATGATCTTGTCGCGCACGTTCATGCGTTTGAGCTTGCCCAACTGATCACGGGCTTCGCCCAGATCGGCCTCGCGCACCATTTCATCCACATGGGACTGGAATTCGGTCGCCAGTCCGCGTGCCTTCTTGATCAGCCCCGTTACCGTGCGGATGGCGACAGGCATGTCCTTGGGGCCGATCAGGAGCAGGCCCACCACCCCGATCAGGGCAAATTCAGACCACGCAAAATCGAACATGACCAGTTTCCTTCCCCACCGCGCGGGCGGCCACCATGCCCGCAGAACCGCATATCACCATATCGCCCCGCACACCTATCACGACGCGGGCGGGTCAGGAACCTCGCCGTGTGCATCCTCGTCCGGCATATCGAAGTCCAGCATACCAGGGCCGTCCGGTGCCTCGGCGGCCCGCGTGTCCGCCTCCGGCATGCCGACGGGTGCCGGACTGTCGGGCACATCCACCAGCAGTTCCTCGCGCCGGGGCAGGTCACCCAGGTCTTTCAGCCCGAAATGCCGCAAAAAGCCCGCTGACGTGCCCCACAGGATCGGTCGCCCCGGCACTTCCTTGCGCCCCAGCGGCAGGATCAGTTCTGCTTCCAGCAGGGTGTCCAGCACCTGCTGGCTCAGGCTCACACCACGGATTTCCTCGATCTCGGCGCGGGTACAGGGCTGGTGATAGGCAATGATGGCCAGCGTTTCCATGGTCGAGCGCGCAAGCCTGCGCGGGCGCGGCATGACGCGGGTCAGGCGCGGCGCAAGGTCGGGCGCGGTGCGGAACTGCCAGCCGCCCGCCACCTCCACCAGCACCACGCCGCCCCCTTCATACTGCGCGCCCAGGGCGGCAAGGGTCGCGGCAACATATGCATCGCGGTCCATGACATCATGCGGTATGCCCCCCTGCGCGGTCAGTACCTCGGCTATGGCGCGCGTGCTCAGCGGGTCGGCGCGGGCAAAGACCAGGGCTTCGACCAGCCGCAGGGAAAAGGCGCGCACCGTTATGGGGGCGGGCATATCATCGGGTAGCAGGTCGGGCTGCCGCTCATCTGTCATCAGGCCATATCCTCTTCGGGTTGTGCTTCGTCACCGACGTCCCGGTCCGTCCGTTCACGCAGCAGGATACGGCCGAACTGCTCGGCCTGCCGCAGTTCGATCGCGCCGTTGCGCGCCATCTCCAGACTGGCCAGCAGCGTGCCTGCCACGGCGGCGCGACGTCCGGTTTCGGCCATGGTATCCGTCATATCGGCCCGGGGGGGCAGTTCAGGCAGGAAATGCTCCAGCCCGCACCACTGTACCCGCGTATCATGCCCCCCCAGCATCCGCCGCAGGCGGCCCAGGGCGTCCTGCACCGTCCAGAAATGCAGCACGCGCGGCTGGTAGACGGATTTGCGCACCCGCCTGCGCATGGCCGCCATATAGCCGCGCATGAGTTGCGGCACTTCAACCGCCAGACCCGAACGGTCTACTTCCACCAGACTTTCCGCCTGACCACGCTCGAACACCTCAAGACCCAACTGGTCGCGTGCGCCCAGCCAGCGGCCAAGCTGGACCATGCGCTCAAGTTCCAGCAACCGCTCATGCAGCAGGGCGGCGGCTTCCTCCGCATCAGTGGCTTCTTCATCATCCTCGGGCAGGAGCAGGCGGGATTTGAGCCAGGCCAGCCATGCCGCCATGACCAGCCAGTCCGCTGCCTGTTCCAGCCGGACCATGCCCTGTGCCGCCCGTACCACGGCCAAATACTGCTCCACCAGTTGCAGGATGGAAATACGCCACAGGTCAACCTTCTGCGCGCGTGCGAGTTCCAGCAGCAGGTCCATCGGCCCATCGAACCCCTCAAGGTGCACGATGGGTGCCGAGGACGGCGCAACCATGGTGGTACCGGGTCCATCCCCCCCGCCCACCGGCCCCTGCCGTGGCGGGTGAACCTCCGTCATGGGGTCATCAGGAATGGACCAGATCGCATGGCAGGCTCTTTGCCTTCGCTTTCTCGCACAATGCCGTGGCCTGGGCCTTGCCCAGGCCCTTTACCCGCAGGCGATAGAGCGTTTTGCCCCCCTTCTGTACCTCTATCACGCTTGGCTGATAGCTCCCGAACAGGTCAGGGTACCGGCTGGCAAGATGGCTCCAGCTTTTCTGGGCCGCCTCATGCGTATCAAGCGCGGCAAGCTGCACTCCATAGCTGCCTGTCCCCTGGCTGGCACCACTGGTCGCACGCGGCGTAGGAGCAGGCAGGTGACGGGGAGCAGGAGGGGGCGCCGCGGGCGATTCGTCCTGCACGTCGTCCTGCGTACCTTCCTCCTGCGCGGCAGGCTGGGCCGGAGAAGGCTGGGGCGGAGCTGGCTGGGCCGGAGCAGCAGCCATGTCCGCCGGGGGCTGGGCGGGAACTGGCTGCTGGCCGGATGGCGCACTGCCCACCGGGGCGGTCGCCCCCGTATCATCACCCGTGGCCGTCTGGCCATACTGGCGGGCCATGGCATCGGGCTGGGGCTGCTCGGGCGGGGGGGAAAGGCGCATCACACCGCCATCGGCCGGCATGCCATCAGCGGCCCCCAGTATCTGCATGCCACCCGGATCGGCGGGCTTGACCCGCACTGGCCCCGGCGGCGGCCCCAGGACGGGAATGCCACCCTGGTGGTGGCCGAACAGCGACCAGCCACCAATGGCCACCACCAGCACGCCACCCAGCCCTGCCGCGCCATAAACCAGCCTGCGCGTAAGCGGGTCATCGCCAAGCAGGCTGCTGCCCGCCATGCGCGCCATCAGGGCCTTGATATCAAACCCACCCTTGCCGCGTGGGGGCCTGCTGGCGGGCCTTTCATCCGCTGGCTCCATGGGCGTGCGCGTTTCGTGGTCGGGGTCCGAATCCGCCCCCATGCGCTCACGGGCCGCCATGGTGCGTTCAGTATAGGGATCGGGGGCGACCGGGTTGTCCGGCCTGCCGTTACGGGTGCCGCCGGGGGGCGGCGTTTCGTCAGGACTCATCGCATCTCCTCGACCGGCTGCACGCCGAGCACGCTCAGACCCGAACGCAGCACGGTTGCCGTCGCTTCGACAAGGGCGAGCTTTGTGCGGGTGGTGGCGACATCATCTTCCTGCAGGAAGCGCAGGGTCGTGTCATCACGCCCCCGGTTCCACAGCGCGTGGAAATCCGATGCCAGTTCATTCAGATAAAAGGCAATGCGATGCGGCTCATGCGCGCTGGCGGCTGCCTCCACCATGCGGGGCCACTGCGCCATGCGCCGCAGCAGGGCAAGCTCCGCATCCGATGTCAGGCCCGACAGGTCGGCCTCACACAGGCTGGCCGGGGTGAAAGGAGCCGGGAATACACCCTTTTCCACCATCTCGGCAGCGCCACGCAGCACCGAGCGGCAGCGCGCATGGGCGTACTGCACGTAAAAGACCGGGTTGTCGCGGCTCTGCGCCACCACCTGATCCAGATCGAACTCCATCTGGGCATCGGCCTTGCGGGTCAGCATGGTAAAGCGCACGGCATCAAGCCCCACCTCGTCAATCAGGTCGCGCAGGGTAACGAACGTGCCCGCGCGCTTGGACATGCGCACCGGCTGCCCGTCACGCACAATGCGCACGATCTGGCACAAAAGCACGTCCAGCACCGGCTTGCCATCCGTTGCAAGGGCCGCCACCGCCGCCTTCATGCGCGTGACATAGCCACCATGGTCGGCACCCCACACATCCACCAGCACATCAGCACCCCGGCGGATCTTGTCGGCGTGGTAGCCGATATCATTGGCGAAATAGGTGTTCGACCCGTCGGACTTGCGCAGCGGGCGATCCACGTCATCACCAAATTCGGTGGAGCGGAACAGGGTCTGGGGCCGGGCTTCCCAGTCATCGGGCAGCTTGCCCTTGGGGGGCTCGAGCACGCCTTCGTAAATCAGGCCCCTGGCATTGAGTGCTGCGATGGCGCGGTCGGTCTCGCCATCGGCCAGGATTTTCGCCTCGCTGGTGAAAACATCATGGTGCACGCCAAGAGCTGCAAGATCCGCGCGGATCATGCCCATCATGGTATCAACCGCTTCCTTCTTCACGGTTTCGAGCCACAAGGCAGGACTGGCGGGGCGCAGGTCGGGGGCTGCCAGCGTGTCACCATGTTTTTCAGCCAGCGCCCGGCCTACAGGCACAAGGTAGTCGCCGCCATACTGCACCTTGCCACCGGGCACGGACTGCGCGAATTCGTCCTCGCTCAGGGCGGTGCCCAGCGCCTGCAGATAGCGCCAGTAGGTAGCCCATGCCAGCGCGATCACCTGCGCGCCAGCATCGTTGATGTAGTATTCCTTGGTGACCGCGTAGCCAGCCTTGGCCAGCAGGTTGGCCAGCACATCACCCACCACGGCACCCCGGCAGTGACCCACATGCATCGGTCCCGTGGGGTTGGCGGACACATATTCCACGTTCACCTTCACCCCGTTACCGGCAGTGGAGGTGCCATAGCCCTCGCCCGCCGCCAGCACGGCATGGGCCACGCCCTGCCACACGGTAGGCGTCAGCCGCATGTTGACAAAGCCGGGACCCGCCACCTCCGCCTGCGCAATGCCGGGCACGGTGGCAAGGGCCGTGACCAGTTCGCCCGCAATATCCGCCGGACGGCGGCGGGCAGCTTTGGAAATGACAAGGGCCGCATTGGTCGCCAGGTCACCATGAGCGGGATCACGGGTCGGCGTGACCTCAACCCGCGCCAGCGCATCATCAGGCAGATCGGGCATGATCGTGCGCAACGCATCGCGCACATGCGTAAGGTAACGGGCGAACAGACAGTCTGACATGCGGTTTGGTTTCCCGACAAAATACAGTAACGGACCCTGTGGCCCGGCGTGGATTGCCCGCAGCGTCCCACCCGCAAGGGGGGCCGCCGCACAGGCGTGCTGCGGGTGTTTCACCCCGGCGAGGACAGGTCCGTCAACCGTCGATATTCCTCCATCGCGCAGCGATCGGTCATACCGGCCACATAATCCGCCACCTCGCGGCACGCACGCGCCATATCGCCAGCCTCCTGCGCTGCAAGGGCGGCCTCGCGCCAGCCATCGGGCAGCAGGGTCATGTTACCGGACAGGATGGAAAAGATCGATTCGACCGTAAGCCTTGCCTTCCGCGCCATGCGGTTGACGCGCCAGTGACGGTAAAGCCGCGCATACAGGAACTTGCGAATTTCCAGATTCGCCGCCCCGATTTCCGGGCTGTAAGCCACAACCGGGCGGGCGGCGTGACGGATGTCATCCGCACTGCGGGGAGCAAGCTGTTCAAGATTGCGCTGGGTCTGGCGGATCAGGTCCATGGCCAGCGTGTTGATGACACGGCGGATTGTCTCGTGGCGCAGGCGAGGGTCATTATTGCCGCCTGCATGGGTCGCCTCATGCTGGGCGTGGCGGGCCTCGGCCAGCGCCTCGCGCACGACGGGCAGGGCCTCGAGTTCCTCGATATGTAAAAGCCCCGCGCGCAGACCGTCATCAAGGTCATGGGCATGGTATGCGATATCATCGGACAGGGCGGCAACCTGCGCCTCGGCGGAGGCATAGCTTTCCAGTTCCAGCCGGTGGCGGGCGGCGTAACGGGCCACATAGGGGGTGGGATGGTCTACGGGGCCATTATGCTTGGCCAGCCCCTCCAGCATCTCCCATGTCAGGTTCAGCCCGTCAAAGGCAAAATACCGCCGCTCCAGCAAGGTGACCAGCCGCAGGGACTGGGTGTTGTGGTCAAACCCGCCCCACGGCTTCATGGCGCTCGCCAGAGCTTCCTCGCCCGCATGGCCAAAGGGGGTATGACCAAGGTCGTGCGCCAGAGCCAGGCCCTCGGTCAGGTCTTCCTCCAGTTGCAGCCTGCGCGCGATGGAGCGGGCAACCTGGGCCACTTCCAGCGAATGGGTCAGGCGCGTGCGGAAAAAATCACCTTCGTGGTTGAGGAACACCTGCGTCTTGTACTGCAGCGTGCGAAAGCCTGCCGAATGCAGTATCCGGTCCCGGTCGCGCTGCCATGGGCTGCGGGTCGGGGCCTCGGCCTCGGGGTAAAGCCTGCCACGGGCAGTGGCGGGCTGGACAGCATAGGGTGCAGTACTCATATAAGATCAGTATCCAGCCATGGATGGGACGGCATATGATGCAGCCGCTTTCCATCCATAACCCGCGCGCGCGCCGTGGCCAACATGATCCAGCCCCACGCGCCGCATTGACCATGGTGAAGCCTGATGTCCCAGCCCCCCGCCCCCGCCACCGATGGCTTCCGTGTATCGGAATCGGCCGCGCGCCGCCTGCGCGAGATCCTGGATGAACAGCCCCAAACCCCCGAAGGTGAACCCGCGCTACGGGTCGCGGTTGAAGCAGGGGGGTGCAATGGCTTCCAGTACAAATTCGCGCTCGATAACACTGTTGCCGCCGATGACGTCATCATCCCCGCCGGCACCGCGCGCGTGCTGGTGGACCCGGCCAGCCTTGACCTGCTGGCGGGTGCAGAACTGGACTTCAATGACAGTCTGATGGGCGCGCATTTTACCGTGCGCAACCCCAATGCCGCGTCATCATGCGGGTGTGGCACCAGCTTCTCGGTTGCATGATGAAACTCGTTACCTGGAACGTCAATTCCATCCGCCAGCGCTGTGACCATGTGCTGGACTACCTGACCCGCGAACAGCCCGACGTGCTGGCGCTACAGGAAATCAAGTGCGCTACCGACATCTTTCCCGCCGATACGTTCACGCAGGCGGGGTATGACTGCACCGTGGTCGGGCAGAAAAGCTACAATGGCGTAGCCATCCTGTCGCGCCAGCCGTTTGAAGTCACGCATACCGGCCTGCCCGGCTGGGAAACCGACCCACCACAGGCCCGCTATGTGGAGATCCGCACGGGCCGCCTGGTAGTGGGTAACCTGTACCTGCCCAACGGCAATTCCGGCGGGAGTGCAGGATACGACTCCAAGCTCGCCTTCATGGAAGCGCTGGCCCTCCATGCCCGTAGCATGCTGGAGGCGGGGCAGGATTTCGTGCTGATGGGCGACTACAATGTCTGCCCCACCGATGAAGATTACGCTGCAGGTGCCCTGCCCCCCACCGATGCGCTGGTCCGCCCTGAAAGCCGGGCCGCCTTCCGCCGACTGCTCTGGCTGGGGCTGACCGATGCGCTGCGCGCACTCCACCCCACCGGGCGGTTCTATACGTTCTGGGATTATCAGGCCGCCGCGTGGCAGCGCAACAGCGGGCTGCGGATCGACCATGCCCTGCTTTCCCCCCGCGTTGCGGAGCGGCTGCTGACCGCCCTCCCCGCGCGTGATGAACGTGGCAAGGCACAGCCATCGGACCATGTGCCGCTGGCCATTACGCTGGCGGCGGGTGCTGCGGCCTGAGCGTGGGCGCGGCAGGTGCACTGACCGGAGCAGGACAGTGCACCGACATGGGCAGCAGCCGAAACTCGCGCAGCGTGCCCGCCATACGGAACTGGCCGAAATCCATGTCCACCCGGTCAGCCACGCCATTGGTGAAGTAGCGCATACCGGTCTCGAATAGCGGCGTCATGTCGCGTGTGGCGGGGTTGTAGTAGGCTACATGCACCCGCTGTGCTGACAGGTTGGCCAATGCGGGGAAGGTGGTGGCAACAGGCGGTGCCTCATGGCCCAGTAGCAACACATAGGTGCCCAGTGCGCCGGTCTCCACCGTACCATCAAACAGGGTGGGCGAAATTTCCCCCTGCCCCGCCTGCCCCGCCGCGATAATGGCGGCGGTATGCCCCACGGGGAACAGCGTGCCCGCAGGCAACACCACATCATGCGGCGCGGGGGCCGTGTAATGCACGGAACCGCCCCTGCGGCCCATATGGGCCTCCCCCGCTATACGGGGGGCGGGATGGCCGTTTTCCGTCTGGTCGGCGCGGAAGACAAGGGATGATCCGTCCTTGTCTTCCAGCACCGCATAATCCGAATCGCTGAGCGATTCGGCCCCCTCCCGGTTCACCGTGCGCAGGTGTAGCTGCTGCTGGGTGGACCATGCCGAACACATATCCGACAGCACGAAGGTCAACTGGCCTTCCGCCGTAACCACATCCCCGCCGCTTACGGCCGCCAGCGTCAGGTCATAGACCGCGCGGTGGGCCGCCATGGCGGGGGCTGCATCGGCAGGACCAGCCCACAGCCATGCAGCCGAAACCCCCACAGCCACCCAGCCATGGACCAGCCACCCGGCACGGGCGGCGGGCTGGAAGGGCGGCATGCCGGGCATGCAGGTCAGTTCTTGGCCTGTCCGGGCTTAGGGCGCGGCAGGTCAAGGGCAAGGGAGAGTTCCTTGAGCCGCTGCGGCTCGACCGGTGCAGGCGCGCCCATCATCAGGTCCTCGCCCTGCTGGTTAAGCGGGAACAGGATCACTTCGCGGATGTTCGGCTCATCGGCCAGCAGCATCACGATGCGGTCTACGCCCGGCGCCGAGCCACCATGCGGCGGCGCGCCGTAGCGGAAGGCGTTGAGCATGCCGCCAAAGCGGGCCTCGACCTCGCTGGCCGGATAGCCTGCGATCTCAAAGGCGCGGATCATCACATCAGGCTGGTGGTTACGGATCGCGCCAGAGGACAGTTCGATGCCGTTGCACACGATATCGTACTGGAATGCCTTGATGGTCAGCGGGTCCTGATTGAGCAGCGCGTCCATGCCACCCTGCGGCATGGAGAACGGGTTGTGAGAGAAATCGATCTCGCCCGTTTCCTCGTTGCGCTCATACATCGGGAAATCCGTGATCCAGCAGAAGCGGAAGGCATTCTGTTCGATCAGGTCCAGTTCGGTTGCAACGCGCGTGCGCACGGCACCGGAGAACTTGACCATCTCATCGCCCTTGCCCGCGACGAAGAACACGGCGTCGCCCGCCTTCAGGCCGGTCTTGGCACGAATGGCCTCAATCCGGTCGGTCTCAAGGTTCTTGGCGATCGGGCCCTTGCCGCCATCTTCGGCAAAAATGATGTAGCCAAGGCCGCCGGCACCGGATTCGCGCGCCCAGTTGTTCAGCTTGTCAAAGAACGCACGCGGGCGGTCACCCGCGCCGGGGGCCGGGATGGCGCGGATCTGGCCGCCATCGGCCGCGATGCGCGCAAACAGGCCAAAGCCGGACCCGGCGAAGGCTTCGGTCACGTCCGAGAGTTTGAGCGGGTTGCGCAGGTCAGGCTTGTCGCTGCCATAGACTGCCATGGCCGTGGCATAGGGAATACGCTCGAACGGGCCTTCACTTACGATGCGGCCGCCACCGAATTCGCGAAACACGCCTTCCATAACCGGCTCAAGGGTTGCGAACACATCTTCCTGTGTGGCGAACGCCATTTCAAAATCAAGCTGGTAGAACTCACCGGGCGAGCGGTCGGCGCGGGCGGCTTCGTCACGGAAGCAGGGCGCGATCTGGAAATAGCGGTCAAAGCCCGCCACCATCGCCAACTGCTTGAACTGCTGCGGGGCCTGCGGCAGGGCATAGAACTTGCCTGGATGCATGCGCGCGGGCACCAGGAAGTCGCGCGCGCCTTCGGGCGAAGACGCGGTCAGGATCGGGGTCTGGAATTCCACAAAGCCCAGATCCGTCATCCGCCTGCGCAGGCTGGCGATCACCTGCGCGCGCAGCATGATGTTGCGATGCACCTTGTCACGCCGCAGGTCGATGTAGCGGTAGGTCAGGCGCAGGTCCTCGGGGTAGTGCTCGTTGCCCGCCACCTGTAGCGGCAGCACGTCGGCGCTGGACTGGACCGCGATCTCACGCGCACGCAGTTCAATCTCGCCCGTGGGCAGGTTCGGGTTCTTGGTCGCACCATCACGCAGCACGACTTCTCCAGTAACCGTCAGCACGCTTTCCACGCGCACGCGCTCCGCCGTTTCCAGCACGGGGGAGCCTGCGGGGATCACGATCTGCGTCATGCCGAAATGGTCGCGCAGATCAATGAACAGCAGGCCGCCATGATCGCGCTTGGAATGTACCCATCCAGAAAGGCGGGCCGTCTGCCCGGCGTCGGCAGCCCGCAGGGCCGCACAGCTATGGGTACGATAGGGATGCATGATCTTGTCCTGATTCTACCAGATTTGGGGGAGTGCGCCCCATGGGGCCACACCCGGTTGCAGGCGCGACAAAGCCAATCCCACCCGCGCCTGTCAAGGTTATAGGTGGCAGCCCCGGCCTGCGGGGCCGTACCTTACACGTATTCGGGGAACAGGTCGCACAGCCCGTCCGCAGTAGCGGGGCAGCGGCCGCGTTCGGTAATCAGCCCGGTCACAAGGCGCGCGGGGGTCACGTCAAACGCCGGATTGGCGGCCGCACTGCCATCGGGCACAAGCTGTACGCTGGTCACATGACCTGCTTGATCCCGGCCCTGTATGTGGGTGACTTCCCGCCCGCTGCGTTCCTCGATCGGGATTTCCTTCACGCCATCACTGATGGTCCAGTCGATGGTGGTAGATGGCAGCGCCACCCAGAAGGGCACGCCATTGTCATGCGCCGCCAGCGCCTTGAGATAGGTGCCGATCTTGTTGGCCACATCTCCCGTGCGGGTCACGCGGTCGGTACCCACAATCACCATGTCCACCTGGCCATGCTGCATCAGGTGGCCGCCAGCGTTATCGGCAATGACCGTGTGCTTAACCCCGTGGCGCCCCAGTTCCCATGCCGTCAGCGAGGCCCCCTGGTTGCGCGGGCGGGTTTCATCCACCCACACATGCACGTCAATACCCCGGTCATGCGCCATGTAGATCGGGGCAAGGGCGGTGCCCCAATCCACGGTTGCAATCCAGCCAGCGTTACAGTGGGTCATAATATTGACCGGGCCGGGACGGCGGGCAGCGATTTCCACGATCAGTTCAAGGCCCTGCCGACCAATGGCCTCGTTCTGGATCACGTCTTCATCACAGATGCGCCCGGCTTCGTCATACGCTGCCGCAGCACGGTCCGCGACGGCCGTGGTGCGCAGGCGGGTCAGCATGCGTCGGATCGCCCAGCCAAGGTTGACCGCCGTGGGCCGCGTGGCCGCAAGCAGGGCCGCGTCACGTTCCATGGCTGCATCGCTGCTGTCATGTCGCAGCGCCAGCGCCAGCCCGTAGGCCGCAACAGCCCCGATCAGCGGTGCGCCACGCACCTGCATAGTGCGGATGGCGTGCGCCACCTGGTCACGCCCGGTCAGGCGCAGGATATCAAGCGACCACGGCAGACGGGTCTGGTCAAAGATATGGACCGACCAGCCATCATCCGTGTCCACCCATACGCTGCGATAAGAGACGTTATCAATTTTCATATAATACTTGCCGCCATTGAAAAGCCAGAACACACAAAAGGGAGCGTAGGGAAACATTCGGCAGGCTGTTATTCAAGCCCTGATCTACCATGCGCCTTTAATTCCGGCAGATCTGGTCCCTTGCAGCGTCCCTTTATCATACAACCGGATCATGGATGTCTCCACAGGCTTGCTGCCATTGCAGCACTCCCCTTATTGTGGGTGCCAGTGTTCTCAGGGCGGGGTGGAAGTCCCTACCGGCGGTAACAGGCGCACGGCCTGAAGCCCGCGAGCGCCCGGCATGCCCTGCGTGCCGGAGTCAGCAGATCTGGTGGGAAACCAGAGCCGACGGTTACAGTCCGGATAGAAGAGAACTGGCGGCTGCACGGCCCATGCGGGCGATCGGTGCGCGCCCGTGATCGCCCTGGATGACGACCGAGTCCACCAGGGGAGACATGACACATGACGACTTCACACGAAAACCATAACACGGCGCCCGCCCCATCACCGCAGAACATTTATGATGATCCGCGTTTTTTTGAAGGGTACCGCACCCTTCGTGAACAGGACACGGGGCTGAACGGCGCACTGGAGATCCCGGCCATGCGCGGCCTGCTGCCCGACCTGCGCGGCAGGGCCGTACTCGATCTGGGATGCGGGTTTGGCGACTTTGCCCGCCATGCCCGCGCACAGGGCGCAGACCGGGTTACCGCGCTGGATGTATCGGCAAACATGATCGAGGCCGCACGCGCGCTGACCCATGATCCGGCCATTACCTACCTGCACGCCTCCATCGAGGACTGCGTGACGGCACAGGCGGCCTTCGACCTTGTGGTTTCATCCCTTGCCCTGCACTACATCGCGGATTATCCGGCCGTGGTGCGCCGCGTTTTCGATAGCCTGAAACCCGGCGGCACCTTCATTTTTTCCGTCGAGCATCCGCTCCAGACCGCCCACCCCGTGGGGTGGGTGCGTGATGCGGAGGGCAACAAGCTGCACTGGCCACCCGACCACTAGTTGCAGCAGGGCTGCGCGCAGCACGTCATGGTTTGTTGATGGGGTAATCAAATACCACTGCACGATGGAAACCTACGTCAACACGCTTCTCGACTGTGGCTTCCGGCTCCGCCATCTAGCCAAGCCCTGCCCGCCTGCCGATATCCTGCAGGGCCGGCCTGATCTGGAAGATACACTGCGCCGGTCCCCCATGCTTATTCTTGTGGCCCCAAAAACCATTGAGAAGAAATAATAAAAATTTCCAGATTACCCCTTCTTTTCAGGACGGCAGCGTTCGTCGAAGCTTTTTGAAAAAAGCTTCACCAAAAATTTTTTCACGCTTCAAAACGGATCTGCCCCGCCATGCGGCATGCATGGCGGGGCAGATCACACTGGCAGTCAGGCAGATCAGCCCTGGGGACCGTCCGTCAGCGGCAGGCGCGTCAGGATTGCGGTCAGGCGCTGGGCAAATCCGGTCGGATCCTTCGGGCTTTCACCATCCTGGATGCGGGCCATATCCATCAGCACAAGGGCAATATCCTGCACCGGGTCGCCATTTTTCACCCGCGCCGCAAGGTCTGCGATCAGCGGGTGGCCCGGGTTGACCTGCAGCACGGGCGCCGTGTCAGGCACCTGCTGGCCGCTGCGCTTCATCAGGCGGATCATCTGCAGGTCCGGCCCGGATTCGGGAGCTGCCAGCACCACGGCGCTGTTAACCAGACGGTTGGTACCCTTCACATCCGATACCGCATCACCCAGCGCTTCCTTCAGCGCGGGAATGACCACTTCCAATGCTGCCTTTTCATCCGCCGTCTCCTCCGGGGCACCGAACTTTTCCAGGTCGGTGTGGAACTGGCTGATGTTACGCAGGGGCGTATCCTTGTACACACCCAGACGGTCAGGCCAGAAGGAATCCACCGGATCAGACAGCAGCAGCACCTCGATCCCGCGTGCGCGGAAACCTTCAAGCTGCGGCGAGGACGGCAGCATTTCCGTGCGGTCGCCAGTCAGGTAGTAAATAGCTTCCTGCTCGGGCTTCCTGCGCTCCAGATACGCATCCAACGTGGTCCAGCCTTCCTGCGTGCTGGAGCGGAAACGAGCGATTGTGGCCAGTTCCGTACGGTGCTCGGCATCATCCCAGATCCCTTCCTTGAAGGTGGGGCCGAAATTGTCCCAGAACTTGTCAAAATCCGCCTCGTCCTTTGCGCGGGTCTTGAGTTCGGAGATCACGCGGTTGGTCACCGCCTTGCGGATACGCGCCAGCACCGGTGTAGCCTGCAGCATCTCGCGCGAGACGTTGAGCGGCAGGTCCTCAGTATCCACCACGCCGGTCACGAAGCGCAGCCACGGCGGCAGCAGGCCCGCATCATCGGTAATGAACATGCGGCGAACATGCAGGCGGATCTGGCTTTCGCGCACCGGTTCGGCAAACTCGAAGGGCTTGCTGCCGGGAATGAACAGCAATGCCGAGAACTCCATCATGCCTTCGGCATGCCAGTGCAGTGTGGCCCACGGCGTATCGAAATTGTGGCTGACGTGGCGGTAGAACTCGTTAAGCTGCTCTTCCTCAATGCCACCACGCGGCTTGCGCCACAGCGCCGTGCCCTTGTTGGCCGAAGTTTCCTCGCCATCCTTAACGATGGTAATGGGCCATGAAATGTGGTCGGCCCATTTGCGCACGATGCTCTCAAGCTGCCATGAATCAAGGAAGTCGTTCGCATCGTCCTTGATGTGCAGGATGATGTCGGTACCCGGCTTTTCACGTGTGGCGGGGCTGATGGTATAGTTGCCCTTGCCGGTAGATGACCACTGCCAGGCTTCATCGCTGCCCGCGCGACGCGAAATCACATCCACCCTGTCCGCTACCATGAAGGCGGCATAGAAGCCGACACCGAACTGCCCGATCAGGCTCGGCTTGTCCTCGGGCTTGGCATTCGCAAGTTCCTCGCCAAAGGCGCGGGTGCCGGAGCGGGCGATAGTGCCCAGATTGCGGGCAAGCTCCTCCTTGCTCATGCCCGCGCCATCATCGGTAATGGTCAGCAGGCGGGCGTCCTTGTCGGGGTTGATGCGTATCTTCGCATCTTCGGGCAGGGCGCACGCGCCATCGGTCAGGGCCTCGAAGCGACGCTTGTCGGTAGCATCGGCCGCATTGGCGACCAGTTCGCGCAGGAAGATTTCACGCTCGGAATACAGTGCATGCACCACAAGGTCGAGCAGGCGACCGACCTCGGCACTGAATTCATGCTGCTCGCCCGTGGCTTCCGGCGTAGGGGATGTTGTCTGTTCCGTCATGGACTGTTCCTGTAACTGTTGAAATACGATGAATTACAATTTGTATTGAATATGGAAATCTTTACGGCCTTTTCAATGACCTGCACCGCGCCCGGATGCACAAACCGTTCCAGTATCCGGCCTTTGAAGCACCCCGTAAATGAACCGGACGTTCTGGTGAAGCTTTTTTCAAAAAGCCTTTAAGGAAACGCCGCCTTTTAAAAAAAAGCAGCACCCAAAAACTTTTATTCCTCATCAACCGGTTATTTTGGCGCGCGCACTCAGTCAAAATCCGTGGGTAGGCCAGCATGGCGACGGTGGGCGAACAAGCGGGCGATCTGGGCAGGCAGCACCCGGCCCAATGACAGGTCAGCGGGTATCTCACCCTCGGCAAACCAGCCGATCTCCGATGTCTCGACACTGGTCGTAGCCGTGCCACCCGTCAGTTCACACACGAAGCACAGCGTATAGCATGAGAACGGACCCGGCGGATGCCCCTGCCGGTCACGGTCCCACACGGCAGCAAGTCGGGTGACACGGACATCGAAGCCGCTTTCCTCCCGCACTTCTTTGATTGTGTTCTCAACGGGGGTAAGATTAACGTCCGCCCAACCGCCGGGCAGGGTCCAGCGGTGCTGGTCCAGCACTTCGCGCACCAGCAGGATACGCCCCTGCGCATCGAACACGGCCGCACGCACCACGGCCTTGGGCGTGGCATAACCCTCCTGCCCCGCAAACAGATCCAGCACACGGGCCATATCCGCATTGCTACCTGTAGCCATCATATCAGCTGCGATTTTCATTATGCTTTCATAGCGTTCCCGGTCGAACGGGCTCTCGGCATAGGCCAATCCACTCTGCGCCAGCGCCTGCAGGTCACGCGCCCAGACCAACCATTTCGGTACGAGGGGCGTCTTCATGCGCGTGCCCTTTCTGGCAACCAGTCAGGGGGAGCCAGTTCAAAGCTGCTGAACTGAAAGGCGGGCGCAACCTGGCACCCCATCAGGCTCCAGCCCCCCTGGCTGGCCGCTGCCTGCCATGCCCCCGCTGGCACGACCGCCTGCAGCACCTGCCCCTGCTCCGGTAGCGGGCCGAGTACGACCTGCGTAACCGGTGCCCCGGCTCCCATGGCAATTTCCAGCACAAGAGGGCTACCACCCTGCCAGCACCAGATTTCCGCTGCATCCACCCGATGCCAGTGCGAACGCTCGCCTGCTGCCAGCACGAAGGTAATGGTCGAGACCGCGCCCCGCGTACCATCGTCGGGCGTATCACGCCATATCTCGCGGTAACTGCCGCCTTCGGGGTGAGGTTGCAAACCCAGTACGCGCCGCACATCATCAGCGGGCGTGGTGGGATCTCGCAGGTCTGTCATGGGCTGTCCTTGCTCGGGTAACGGGCCATATACTGGCGTAACGCCACTGTCCTCACGCCGCAAGACAGGCCGCCAGAGCAGCTCCACCGGAAACCGGTTTGGCAACAATGTTCTAGTTTATTGTTTTTAAAGTATCTCCACCTGTTTGGAGACATGCATTCAAACAGGATATACTCTAGAAAAGCTGTCGGATTGGAAACTAAAATGGATATTATTCATAACTTATGAAAACATATTCCTGTTCGTTACGTCGAAAATTCTATGATTTTCATAATTCAAGCAATGTTGTTGCGTAAAAAATCCCAATCCGACAGCCTGCTAGCCAGCGGACAGGAAATCAAGCGTCTGATCGGTATAGGTTTCCACAACTTCGCTAAAGGGCTGGCCGTGTTCATCATGCAGCACCGCGCGCTGGCGCACGATTATCGCGGGCACGGCAAGGCTGGCCGCAGGCATCAGGCCCGGCCATGGAGACCACAGGCGGTCGAACTCCAGACGGGTGCGTGAAAAATGCAGCGGTGCCACCACATGACCGAATGATGTATCGGTCTGTTCCAATATGACATTCATCTGTGCCGGGAGCCGATCGGGCACATACCAGTTATCGGCCACCGAAAGCACATGCGCGCCACAGACAAGCTGCACCTGTCGGTGTCGTACCCGTTGCGTGGCGCTAACACCCAGGTTGGCGCGCACGGCAGGGGGCGCATCGTCAGGCTCGGCCACCGTCATCTTACGTGCTGTCACGACCGGGCTATCGGCCAGGTGGTGGGTGGTGCACCACGCCTCCAGCGCAAGGGTGGCGCTGGGGTGGGTCAGCAGCATAATTTCCAGTTCCTGCACGGCCATCTGTGCGCGTGCGCGGTTGAGCGGGGTATCGGGCAGGGACACGGCATGGACCGGAGTGGAGACAGCCAGCACAGCCGCCCCCAGCACAAGACAGGTCGCGCGCCACATGATCCGCCTCAGGGCGCCAGGGTGTGACCGGGCAGGTGCATGCTCACCTGCTGGCGCTCATCGGCTGCCGAATCCGCAAGCCACAGCCGGAACTTACCCGAAGGAATACTCCAGCGGTCCTTCCTGCCATCAAAATGCGCCAGCAGACGCGGATCGAGCTGGACCGTGACCTCACGGCTCTCACCTGGCGCCAGACTCACCCGCTGCCAGCCAGCAAGCCTGCGTGCGCCGCCATCAGGCAGACCCACATAAACCTGCGGCACATCCACACCGGCACGGTTACCGGTATTATGCACGTTAAAGGTTACGCTGACCGTATCATGATGCTTGTGCACCGCCAGCCCATCGGTGCTGAAGGTGGTGTAGGTCAGGCCATACCCGAACGGGTAGAGCGGCTTGAGGTGATTGCGGTCGAACCAGCGGTAACCCACATCACTGCCTTCGTCATAGACCAGTTCCTGATCGGTATGGAATTGCATCTCGAACACGTTGTCCGCCGTGACACCGGCAATATCGGGGTGGGCCAACTGGCTTTCAGCCTGCGGGAAGGTCATGGTCAGGTGCCCCGAAGGCGCGACCTTGCCAAACAGCAGGCGCGCAATGGCAGGGCCACCACCGGAACCGGGAAACCATGCCTCCAGCACGCCAGCCACGCTGCTGTTCCACGGCATGAGCACCGGGTCGCCGGTTTCCATCACCACCACGGTACGCGGGTTGGCTGCGGCCACGGCCGTAATCAGGGCATCGGCATTGGCGTCCAGATGCATACTGGGCGCGTCCATCCCCTCAAAGGTGAACTGTGTTGCATACACGACCGCCACGTCGGCCGCCCGCGCGGCGCGCACGGCAGCGGCAATATTGGTGCCTGACTCATACGTGATATGGGCATCAGGTGCCTCGGCCCGCATGGCCTTGAGCGGTGATGAGGGGAAATAGACCGGATCACCCGGCCATTCCTTCTTGCCCGGCCCCTTTACCGCTTCCCCCCCGATGGGATCGACCTGGCTGGACCCGCCACCCGAAATCACGCCCGCATCGGCATGCCCGCCAATGACCGCGATCCGCGCCGTGGGCGAAAGCGGCAGGATACCCCCTTCATTACGCAGCAGGACCGCGCCTTCCTCCTCATCATGCTGGGCTACCAGGGTATCGGTTACGACATCCAGTGGCCCGCGCTGGGGCGGATGGCTGACCAGCCCTGCCGCAAACAGGGAACGGACAATGCGCTGGGCCATGTCATCAATACGGGAAGCAGGCACGCGCCCGGCCTTGACGTCTGCTGCAAGCAGGGCCGTGAAATAGGGGCGCGCATCGGCATGGTCCCCTGCTGACTCCTGATCCAGCCCCGCCAGCGCCGCGCGGGCAGAAGAATGCGTGGCCCCCCAGTCGGACATGACAAAGCCGGGATAGTGCCAGTCCTGCTTCAGCGTCGTATTCAGCAGATAGGGGTTTTCACACGCATACAGGTCATTCACCCGGTTGTACGAGCACATGACGGAACCGGGGTGTCCGGTTTCAATCGCAATCTCGAAGCCCAGCAGGTCGCTCTCGCGCATCGCCACAGGGTCGATGTCGGCGCTCATGGTCATGCGCGATGTTTCAAGATCATTCATCGCGTAATGCTTGAGCGTGGAAATGACGTGCTGCGACTGCACGCCAGCAATGGTGCTGCCCACCATGCGCCCGGTCTGGAGCGGGTCTTCACCCGCATATTCAAAGTTACGGCCGCCACGCGGGTCACGCGTAAGGTCCGCCCCCCCGCCCAGCAGGATGTTAAAACCGCTGCGCCATGCCTCCCGCCCGATCATCTCGCCCGCCTGCCGGGCCATGTCCATATCCCAACTACTGGCTGTGGCCAGACCGGATGGCAGGGAGACCGCCGCGCCATTGGGGCGGATATGCGCAGGATTGCGCACGCCAACCCCAGCATCCGATATCTGCAAGTCCGGCAGGCCCGAACCGGGAGGCGCGCGCAGGTAAGCCGCCGAACCCAGGCCACCAGGAGGGGCAACACTGCCATTGAAACCGCCGCCATCCACGCTGAACAGCAGGGCCATCTTGTCCTGCAGGCTCATATGCGCGAGTACCTGCCGCGCCTGCTCATCGGCCAGATCACTGGCTGTGGCGGCATGACGGGCCTGAGCGGGCACGCCAGCGCCCAGCCCCCACGCCACGGCGGAAAGCAGGCATATCTTGCGGGACAGTCTCATGCGGCTTGCTCCTCCTTGGTTGTGACAAAAGTCACATCACGGCATGTGGCAGGCTAATGGCGCGCCACCATGATAACAATGTGAAACATTCCTCCCCCGGCCCGCATGATCTAGCGCAATCCTGTATGCAGAAATCAGCGTCCCATACGAAAAACCCTGCCAGCAAGGCATGGATATGCCTGCGGGCAGGGTCTGTGCACCAGATCAGGACACGGGGCGCGGTCCGGTCAGCTGGCGCTGCTGCGGGTGCGCATGTACAGAATGATCGTCTGGCTGGGAACGGAGTTGAGATCTTCCGCATCCACATCGCGCGTAACGACATAATCACCAAACGCACCGGGCTGCGACGTGATCCAGCGGCCATACAGCCCTTCGAGCACCGGCGCCAGCCACGTGCCTGCCGGCTCACCTGCGCTGCCCACCTGCGGCAGTTCTTCATGGACGATACGCATGGCCTGGTCTTCGGGCAGCAGTTCAAGCTGCACATAGCCCCAGTTGATCATGGCCAGCAGAGCGTTCAGTTCGATCTGCAACTGGTGAATGGTGTTACACAGCGGCGGCTGCAGCCGACCCGCCATGCCACGACCGACCTCGCGCAGCAGGTCGTTCCTCACCTCAATGCCGGCCTGATCATCAATCTCCCAGGACAGGGCCTGCAGGAACAGCGAAAAGTCCGGTTTTGCGTTGAAAGTTGTCATTACTGGTCCATAATAAGATAGTGTGCGGAAATCATGGCGCCGCTTTCAGTCCAGTTGCCGGCCTTCTGCCAGCGCCCCGACAGATCAAGACGAAGATTGTGGGTAAATCGATACCCGACCCTAGCATTAAATCCGCCAGTAAGACTAGCAATACTATCCCCCGGATAGTAGGCGCTGTTGACTGTCTCCTGGGAGAGATAATCCGATGGCGTTGCATTGGCCAGATAACTGGCGGCCACTGTTTCGGCACCGGCCTGCATGAGCGATGATGTGGGGAAGAACGGGGCCGAGTGTTCATGGAACACCTGGTAACCCACGCTTCCTGTCACATCCCAGTCCAGCCGCTTGTGCTGCCCGGCGTAACGGATGGGCACGGTTGCCGCGTAATAGGACTGGGGCGAGAAGTAACCACCCTGTCCATATGTATAGAAATCCTGATTTTTGGCATAACCGAAATAGGTCAGGCTGACACCGATGCGCACCAGCATGTTGGCATTATGCCAGACCAGCGTGTTGACACCAATCCCTGCCTCACGCTCATTATTCTGCTTGACGTTCTTGCCGGTCTGGATGGCATAGCCACCGCCACCGTACAGGATGGTATTGCCCAGTGTCGCCTCGACCTGACCATGGAAATGGTTGGTGACGACGCCGCCCCACTCCCCTCTCCATTCCGAAGCAAGATGAGTGCCAAAAGTCCTATCGGCCAGACGGGAAATTTCCCGATAATACCGCCCGATATTGTTTTCCCAGTTCGGATCACGCAGACCGCCGTAGGACAGGACGCTGTTCGTAATCGAACGGCGTTCCGCACTGACACGGAATGTCACCGGCCCGACGCGCGGCGAAAACTCGACCCCACCCAGCACATTGGTGATAGGGAATCCGATCGGGGAAGCCCCAACATCGGCACGCACCCAGCTATTGCCGAACTGGACATCAGGCGCGAAGCCTGCTTCACCCTCTCCGCCCTGTATACGCTCACCATGATAACCACCGGTTGCGTTCGGGTTGTTATGGTTCAGGTAACGGACATACTGGTTAAGCGCCTGTGTCGCCATGTTGGTACCATATCGGGGCACGTCATAGACAGAACCGGTATCAAGTTGGCCCGACCAGATCATGGTTGGCGTGATCGAGAAGGTCAGGCTGGATTCACCCGCCTGCAGCGGCAGGCGTCCTACGATGGGAATATTCGCTTCCGTCAGGCGGCCCATGCCGTGCTCGCCCGAACGCGAGCGGAACCCCAGCCCGCCATCAATGGAAGGCGCCAGGTTTTCACGCAGCGTGGTGATCTGCCCGGCAATGGAGGAGAGCATCTGGTCAGACGCTTCGGGGGATGTCGCTTCCATGCTGTAGGAACCGCCTGTGACCGGCGCGCCAAGCTCCGTCTGCCGTCCATAGCCATGATGGCGGAACGGGTTGCTTGACGGGGGCTGGAGCGATTCCTGTTCACCCGCTCCCGCCCCGACATTCGCCCGCGTGCCCTCCACCTGCTGCAGACGCAGGTCATAGGCCCGGCGCAGGTCACTGATGGTCCGGTGGCCATGGCCATCGGCCTGGTCGGCCACGGCCATCGCAAGCCAGGCGCGGGCATCCATCGGGCTTTCCTGCACGCCATCCATTGCAAGGCGGGTGGCAAGGCTTTTGCGATCGCTGTTGACGGCAGCCTGCACGGCGGCCTGCCGCGCATCCAGATCCTGCGGGTTATGCCGTAGCACGGCCAGGTCGATGTCCAGTGCCTTGCCGGATTTACCCTGACCATTATAGAGCCGCGCCAGCGCCAGCTTGGGCGATGTCGCTTCAGGATCGGCATGCAGGGCCGGGGCCAACTGATCATAAGCCTGAGCCTGATCGCCACGCTGGTTGAGCAGGTCGGACTGAGCCACGGCAATGCCCATGCGCAGTTGCTGCAGGGTCTGCACCTGTTCGGGCGGAAGGGCATTGCCCGCTCCCGTGCCGCTGCCATCACCCAGCGGAGCCAGCAGGCGGGCCGCGGCAACCGGGTTGCTGATCTTCATATATTCCGTGGCGTAAGCCAGCCGCTGGTCAGGCGAAAGATCCAATGTGCGGGACGAAGCGATACGCAAGGCCATCCGGGCATGGATCATATCACCACGCTGACGGAACAGGTCGGCCACCGCCACACCACGCGCGCCCGTCGGATCGGGCGGGGACAGGGCTTCACGGATCAGCGGAACAGGATTGGCAACCATGGCCAGGCGGCTGGCCAGATCCTGCTTGATTTCCATTTCCGTTGCGATGGCACGGATCGCGGGGGAATAGTCATCGGGTGAAAGGCCGGAAAGCAGGCGGCGTGTCATCGCATCATTACCGCTGCCATAGGTGAACAGGATACCGGCCTGCCGGTCCTGCGCGGTAACGGGGTTTGACAGGATCGGCTGCATGACACGGCTGGCTTCCGCCATGTCTCCCTGCTGCTGCAGGGCATTGGCCAGGTTAATCCGCACCCATGGGTCGCGCGGGGCCTGGGCCATGGCCTCACGCAAGATGGATACCTTGCGCGCGGAATCCGAGGTCTGTGATGCGGCAGTCATCAGGCCCGTTACCTGAATTTCCCCCACCTGGGTCGCGTATTGCGGTCCGACACGCGACAGGAGCTGTCGGGCTTCAGCCGTTTTCCCCTGCTCCATATACACGCGCGCCAGGCCCATCAGGGCAAGCTGGCTGTTAGGATCACGCGACAGCACGGCCTGGTAGTCCTGCTCGGCGCTGCCGGTCTGACCTGTCGTACGCTGCAGGTCGGCCAGCATGAGCGTGGCCCCGGTAAACTGGCCCGGTCGGCGTGCCAGAGAGGATAGGCGCTGCTTGGCCGCATCATACTGATGGGCGGCAATAAGCTGGCGGACCGCGGCATAGTCACCGCTGATTTCCATGCCTGCCAGCGCCGGACGCCAGCGGTCCGCCGTCTTGGGGTCGGCCGCCATCGCTTCCTGAAAATAACGGCGCGCTTCTGCGGCATCACCCTGCCGCATGCTGACCAGACCCATGCCGCCAAGGGCATCAGCATCATGGGAATTGATCTGCAATGCGGACTGGAATGACTGCTCGGCAGCAGAGATTCGGCCGGAATTGAGCTGCTGGTAGCCTGCCTGGCGCGCAAGGCCAGCCTTGTCCGGAGCCCCGCCGGACGAATGGGCCATGTGCTCGCGCAATTCGGTATCGTTGGGATGCGCATCAATCCACTGCTGCATGAGCGGCTGGGTGGTCGGCGTTACGGGCAGCCAGCCAAGCGTCTGCCGGTAGGACTGGGTCGCAGCAGCGGCCTCGACCGGGGCCTGGCTACGGAAACCCTGCAGGTCCTTGAGCCGCGACAGTCCTTCCATACGGGTGGTCGTATTGTATGTCAGCGCCTGCGCAAAGGCGAGTTGGGCATGATAATCCTGCGGATTGGCCGCCACGATACCGGCAAGCCCGGCCCGCGCCTGACTCCATTCAACCGGCAGGCCCGCCATGGTCTGGTAGTATTCCACCGCCAGCGAGCGTGGTGGCTTACCACCACTGAACAGCTTCTGGTACCCCTGCACTGCCTGCGCATTATGCCCGGATGCGGCAAGTGAACGCACCTGCGACAGGTCAGACGCAGAGATGGAGCGTTCGTGCAGCAGATCACTCAGGCTGTTTGCGGCCGTGCTGCCGGGTGCCACCTCCTGAAGATGGCGCAGCGTATCGGCAGCGGCTTCCCGGTTGCCCATTGCCGTCTGGTACTCGCCCTGCACCTCAAGCACATCGGGGGAGTTCGGGGCTATACGCTGGGCATTCTGCAAGGCCTGACGCGCATTGTCATACTGCTGCTGCTGGAGCCAGAAACGCGCCTGCTGCAACAGGATCTGCCGCGGTGCCGCCGACCCGCCCGAAGCCTGGGCTCCGGTCATGGCAGTGGAAGCCTGCTGGGCACGCACCGCCACCGGCACCGCGACCAGCACGGTCATGCAACTGCTGGCAAGCAGGCCGGCAGAAAGGGAAAAGACGTATCGTCTGTTCATACTCACGATTTCTGCCTTTCTTCCTGCAACTGCCGCCGACGGAACAGTGCATGCCGCAGCAGGGCACGAACCAGAACAGCCACAATTAACAGGCACCCAAACAGCCCCACCACAATCACACGGACGGGATGGTTATGCATATACCAGTCCGGCATGAGCCACATCGGCAGCGTGCCAACAGTGTAAACAGGTGAACTACGGTATGATGTCAGGTCATCCCCATGCGCAAGCACGAGATCACCCTGAATCTTGGCCTGGTTCTTACGCTGCCCCAGGATCTGGACCAGGTTGTCCAGCCCCTGCCCGTCAGCCGAAAGCAGGGCGAGAACGGTTTTCCCCGATGAAAGCGGAGATTCCGCTTCCACCATAGCCCCCACGCCACCGCTCAACGTCGTTTCGACCTCGGTCGGGTGGGTATTGTTGATGGCAGCCATCGGGTCCTGGAAAATGTTCCACACACCCCTGAGAGTGGAGCGTATCCCCATGTGCAGGCGCCCGTCCGAAATCTGGTACGATGAATTCGACAGCAGGGAAGAAACCTCCCCGCTATCGCTCAGGGTAGACAGGACGATCAGGTTCCTGTCCGCCACATCGTTTACATGGTCGGCCGAAACGATATCGAGCCCCGATACCGGGTACCACGTCGTCGCCCCCATGAAGCCCATGAGATCGAGATAGGCGCTGATAATCGTACCATTCGGGTGGTCAGGCAGCACCATGGCCGAGCGCGACAGATCGGCATAGGTGGTGAACGGGTACCCAGCGCTGGCCATGTAAGCCAGGTTAGGCATGCGCGTGATGTGGTAGGCGTTGGACAGGTCGATCGTGGAATCCGGATCAACCGACATGTGAATCAAGCTCGGGCCGGGTCAGGGGAGCTGCATCAAAATAGAACTGCAGCTGATCCTGGCCGAATACCATCCATGGCGGAATGGTAAGCGTATGCTGCTGCACGCTGGATGTCTGGTTTCCCCCGCTGATCCGCTGGAACAACTGGTCCACCATGCTGCTTTTTTCATGCAGGGAGTAGGATTGCAGGTAGGTATTGTTGATACCCACATCCAGATGCGAACGCTCAAGGTCAATGATCGGCCCATCGGGCGCACGGAAGCGCACGTTCAGCTTGTACGGCCGGTCACGCCATGTATACAGGTCAGGTGATGTGCGGAACGGCACGGACAGCACGCCTGGGGTATAGCCCTCGCCCTGCAAGGCACTGACCGGCACCAGTTCCCCAAACCGGACAGGCCGGTTGGTCGGAATGAAGGACGGCGCATCATTCGGTACGCGGGACGCGACATCAATCGGTGCCACATCCATGCGCGCCGCGACCGGCAGCGCGCTAGAACCGAAACCTATACCCTTGCTCGCAGCAATGACTTCATCGCGGTCCCGGCCTGTTACCAGCAGGATCGTGCCGTTGGGATCGGAAGGATTGGCAACTTCCATCAGGGTCGGGCCATTGATGGCGGGACGGCCAAGAGCGGACGGCAGTTCATCCGCCACACCAACCACAACGGCGTTGCCCGTCTGCGGAATGGTGGAGAATACCGGGAAGTTCACGCCACGAAAATCGGTCTGCTGGCCGAACCAGGATGCCAGGATGCCGGATGCCTTCAGCACTTCGGGATCAAATGTTTGTGCAAGCACGAACGGAATGACCGTTTTCTGTCTTACGTTCTTATCAAAGAACGGCTGCGGCAGCCGGGACAACTCACGATGGGGAGGCAGCGGGATGGTTGTGATCTGAAGTTCGGAGTGCTCGGACACACTGGCCCACTGCAACCCGTTACTGGGATCGGCGCAGCCTTTTGAACCGGCCGCAAAATTGAAGTTCAGGCGGTTGCCGCTGACAAAGAAGATCGGGTTGATATCAAAGGACAGCGGACCGAAGGCCGGATGTGACGGATTTGGACGCAGCGTGCCGATATACTGCTCGTTCAGCGTGATCGTGACCGCGCTGCTATCAGGCTGGAGATTGGGCGACATCGCACCCGACACGACAAGCCGGGCCGAGGTTACGAGTTGATCGGCCGGGATACCGAACTGCAGCCCCTGCAAGGGGGCAGCGCCGCGCATGGTCAGCGCGCTCTGCGCACCAAGCTCACGCAGGGAGTAGGTATGCACCGTCGCCACGTCGGAACCAATTCCGGCGGCGTTTTCCGCATTGTCCACAATGGTATTAACCGCGCTGGCAGCAGCCGGATCGACGGCAGGAGCCGCGGCGGAAGTCGGCCGGGCAGCGGGCGTGGGTGCTGCAACAGGCAGCGGTGGCAGGTTATCGCCCGTTGGCTGGGGGGCTGGCGCTTTGGATGCAACCGGCGCGGCCTGCGCTCCCGTTGCAAAGACCAGCAGCGCGATCAGGGACACCATTTTCATATCACGAGGCCGCACGACTGATCTTTCCTTCCTGTTTCTGACCACCCTGACTGCTTGTTGGCTCCCTGCGCTCAACCGGCAATGCAACGGGTTTATTTTGCGGACGACTATGGGCCATTATCTGCCCCCTCTTGCGGAACAGCGCCTTGATGCTGAAGATCAGGCTCCACAGGCTTCGCAACGGCTGGTCATTTTCGTAATCATTCCACTGCAGCCAGGCATCGGCACGACCGAACACAAACCGGACGACAGCGGCTTCAATCGAGAGCGAAGTGATGTTCCAGGTAAAAACCGCCTTGCCGTTTACAGAGCGGATCATGGTGGCGGGAAGATTGACGACCTCACCATCCAGCACGGCATGAACCACGGCCTGCACCGGCTGGTCCGGTGTTACATTACGCCACGGCATGTGAATGGCCACGCCACCCATGGAGACATCCTGCGTGACCCCGTGACTTGAATTCCCTTCGTAATCGTAAACGGTTACGGGAATACATGCGGCAACACGATGACTGTGCCGGATCTGCTTGGTCTCACGCCCCACCGCAATGGCCGCAAGCAGGATGATGAGACTGATCACGGACCAGATGCAGTTCAGCGCGTAAGCGCGCTCTCCGATTATGTCCAAATGCTGGAAGATCAGGGCATATAGCCCGCGCAGCAGGCCAACCGCCATGATCACAGCGAAGATGATGTTCGGATATGTCGCACCGAGGTCGAATTCCTCGTTCTCCAGAACACCACCTTTTTCCGTCACGTTGAACTTGCCCTTGGAAGGGAACAGCATCGTCACGATGGTCACGCGCACAAGGAACAGTGCCATGACGGTCTCGTACACTTCGCTCCAGAATGAATAGCGCCACCCCTTGTTCACCTTTGACGCAGTCGCGATGGAGTGGAACATGTGAGGAATGGCGTAAGCCAGAACCGCTACGGGCGAAGCTGCAATGATATTCTGGTTGAAGAACAGGAACGCCAGCGGGGAAGCAAGGAAGATGACACGGGGGACGGCGAAGAAGAACGATGTCATCGCCGAGAGATAGCAAAGCCGCTGGCCCAGCGTCAGGCCGGGCCCGAGCAGGGGATTATCAACGCGGAAGATCTGGATCATGCCACGCGCCCAGCGCATGCGCTGACCAATATGCGTCATGAGGCGTTCCGTTGCCAGACCACTGGCAAGCGGGATGCGCAAATAGGCGGTTGACCATCCCCGACGCTGCATGCGCAGGGCGGTATGGGCATCTTCCGTTACGGTCTCGGTTGCGAAGCCGTCAATCTCCTCAATCGCCTTACGGCGCAGGATGGCGCACGAACCGCAGAAGAAGGTGGCATCCCAGAAATCGTTACCGTCCTGAATAACGCCATAAAACAGATTGCCTTCAGGCGGCGTACGGTAACCAACCGCCAGGTTCCGCTGGAACGGATCGGGGGAATAGAAGTGATGCGGCGTCTGCATCAGGGCAATCTTCGGATCCTCGACCATCCACCCCATCGCGATCTGCAGGAACGCGCGGGTCGGGATGTGATCGCAGTCCAGGATCAGGATGTGTTCACCAGACGTATGCTTGATGGCGTAGTTAAGGTTGCCGGCCTTGGCATGTGCATTATCGGGGCGGGCGATGTAGCGGGCGCCACATTCCTCGGCAAAACGGGCGAACTCCTCACGTTTGCCATCATCAAGGATATAGACGTTTACCTTCTCCGGTGGCCAGTCGATACCCAGCGCCCCCAGCACCGTCAGGCGCACGATGCTCAGGCTCTCATCGTAGGTCGGAATAAAGATGTCGACCGTCGGCCAGTCATCCGGGTTGGGCGAGAGGGGGATCGGCGCGCGATGAAGGGGAGAAATGGTCTGGAAATAGCTGAGGAACAGCATGTAGAGCGCGTACAGTTCCGCCAGAAGCAGCGTGACACCCAGCATGCCCTGGAGCCATGTCTCGAAATCCAGCGTTTCAGTCAGACGCCATGTCAGGTAGCGCAGCGATACCAGTGCCGACAGGACTTCCAGGAAGATCTGGGTACGACGGCTCTTGCGGCGACCAACGATAAAAAAGACCGCAATGCACACTAATGCCACAATCAGCTGCTCATTTAGCGACAGCGTAACCGTGGTCGCAGCAAGCAGGGCAAGCAGGCCCACGGCCCCAACGATATAACTGGCACCACGCAGTGACAGTATCCTGTTGGAAAAGCGATCAAACCAACTTTCTGCGGGCGCTGACGACTGAACCTCTGGCATCAATAATTCGTCCGATAATAAATACTGATAAAACAGATAGTTACACTAAAAAGAAAACCTTCAGACGCTTCCGGTCCTTCATGTCGCCTTTCGGCCCGCATGGCATGCGGTTCATAGGGGCGGGGCCTGCATCCCTTATCCATAACAGACAGGCTGCCATCAGGCCCTACGCGCCCCGGGCAAGCTCAGGATTGCCCGTTTTCTTCCTCGCGCTTGCGTAACAGGGCATCACGCAGGCTGGGCTTGGGGACCAGGCGGTCCGTGGCGCGACCGCCCAGTGTCATGAAAACTTCCGTCAGGGTCGGCGAATTGTCAGATGGTGCAGGACGACGCCCCACCGGGTTATTCTGTGCGTTCTTGTCGAATTTGGTCATCGTGGTCACCTTGGTGGCAGGTTTGGGAGCAGGACGTGTCACTGCTACCGGCTGAAACAGACGGGCGGTCACGACCCGGTCATTCCCTTTGGCAAAAAAGAATCCCGGTCCGGTCGGGCGCTGACCGCGGCGCTGCTGGGCCTTTGGCACCGGTGCCCAGTCATCGGCCTGGACCGTCGGCGCATCGGAGAAAGCCGCACGCGGCGGCGTAGCGGCGGCAGGGGTGGAGGGCGAAGCAGCAAAAGGCTGTAGTCCACGCCGTTCACGTCCGGCCGTTGCCGCTGTATCGGCAGAAGGTGCAGGGGCAACCTGCGCCGTCGGCGCGAACTGGGGTTTTTCCGGTGCGACGGAAACCTGCGCCTTGGCAACTTCAACCACAGGTTCGGGCACAGGCACGTCCACCACCACTTCGGGCTGATGCGGCGCAGGCGCCACGACCGGCGTATGGGGCGGCGGCGGCGGTGGTGCAGGCGGCGGCGGAGGAGGCGTGGGCGCAATTTCGGCAATAACTGGAGGCGCTACGGGCGTATGCACCGGTTCGGCCACGGGTTCCGGCTCCGCAGTCGGAACGGAGGAGCATTCGGTGACGTTATCGTCCAAATGGTGCCGTGTGTCATCCTCGTAACCAGAGGGTAGATCCGGTGTCACATCCAGCATGACCGGGCGCGTAAAGGAATGATAATGAAACCCCTCCCCGCTCAGTCCATAGCCACCGGTCAGCATACGGGCCACGTCCTGCGGATTATTCATATCCACAGTCGGACGCGGAGTCGCTACCACATTTTCCTTATTGGACGTAGTCACATTCCCCCTCCCTCGCCACGGGCAATATAAACCAGCAATGTCAGGGCAGCAGAATAATAATCCGGCGCATTGTTCAGCGTCGGTAACCCACCGGCAGACGCCAGGCCGGAACACGTTGCTACAGCAAGATACCCTGGCGGCGCGTTGTAAGGCGAACGAGTCCCGTTGGTCAGATCGACCCAGCCCGGCAGGGCGGACGCGCCGAAATGGTTCCAGAAGTTTGCATAGCCAGCCAGCAGTTCCGGGGAAAGCATATGGGCCCAGTAAAGGTACAGCGGCACACGAATCGCATCATAGGAGAAACGTGGCGGCCACCCCTTGGCGATGGAGACATGCACGCTCTGTCGATTGATCGAAATCCAATCCGGTGGAAGCTTCCATTCCCCGAATCGGGCCTGACCGATGATTAGGAGCCCGTCCGCTATCACCTTCTGCCAGCCTGCATCACCAGACAGCGCAACCGCCTGCATGAGGGAGGGCATGACGTAGTAGGACAGGTTAAGCGTAACCGAATCCTTATTCACGAAACCCACACCGCCAGGGAGCAGGACCTTATAGGGCCCGACCTGCATGGTCATGAGCTTCAGCACATCACCATAGATGGCAATAGCGTCCTGAATATAGTCGGCCCTGTCCCAACGCTTCCCGGCGCGTACCAGACCCAGCGCAATCAGCAGATCACCATCGGTCGCATTATTCTTGTCGGCTACCGGCGGATTGTGCCCATCAAGGTAGCGCCAGGAAAACAGCTTGTCGGTCTTGTGTTGCAGGTTGGTACGTGTCCAGGCCCACAGGGCTTCGAACGTAGTCTGGTCGCCTGCGGTTGCGGCGAAGAGCATGCCGTAGCCCTGCCCTTCACTATGGGACTCACCACTATTGCCGGTATCGATAATCCGGCCATCGGCATGAAAATATTTTGTGCGGAAAATGGCCCACTGGGCGTTTATGACAGGGTCATCTGCTGCAACTGCGGAAGAAATGAACGACATACTGCCAACTGCCGCCATGACAGACAGAAAAGAACGACGTTCCATTCCGGATACCTGTTTTTGCAGCTTCATAAAATCCAACAGCATCGATCACCATACCACTCAGAAATCAGAACCCATGCAATCACCAGCAGGGTTCGATGTTCAGTTTCCCGTCCGCCGTGCCATCACGGCTTAATCGCAAACTCCTTCATCCTGCAAGATAAAGGGTACCGATGTCAGATTAAGGACTTCATTCCGGGGGAACCATAACGTCTTACGCCCCCGCGGTGAAACAGCCCCCACACACCAACAAACCGGAACGCAAGAAAAGTTGCATTTATGTCACGTCGGCTCCGACTCACGTCCTCCCGGTTACCGGGGATAATTCTTGCAGAAATTCAAAGGATAAATACGGAAAATGACAGGATTCCACTATGCTGCCATCTGCCTGAAAATTAAAAGACGGAAAATATTTTTAAATTTCAATGCACGTTGATCTAAATCAATGTTTTTAGACGGACGGCAAAAATAGAGGCATAAGATGCCTTTATTATATATTAATATAAAAAAGATTGCCATGAACAGGAAAAGATTGCTGTTCGATAAAAATAGATAACCCTGATTACATACGAAAAACCCGCCTTGAGGCGGGTTTCATGAAGCGACCATATTATTGAGAAAAAATGGCGTCCCGTACGAGATTCGAACTCGTGTTGCCGCCGTGAGAGGGCGGCGTCCTAGGCCTCTAGACGAACGGGACACTGGCCGATGGCCGCCTTCTATGCGATCTGCGGACCTGATGCAAGGGGATAATCACTCCCCCTTCCCGGTTTTCTGCCAGGTTCCACAATTCAGGGATGGCCGATCACCAACCGCGCCACGATACGCTGCCCCGCCGGGTCCCATATCACGATACGGTCCGCCCCCTCCCCGCCAGACAACCCGATGGCCAGCAGCCCGTCGGACCGGGCCGTCACGGATGCGACATGCGTGCCCGGCGCCTCATCCAGCAGCAGCGGCGCCTGTATGCCGCCATCCATTGGCCGTGCCGGCAATGCAGCCACTTGTGCATCCGACTGCACGGCGGGACGGGGGTGCATCATACGATGCACCAGCACCCCGACCAGCACCAGCGAACCGATGAACAGCAGCACCCCCATCCCGATAACCGCAGCAAGCAGCGCGCGTGAGCCCTGTTTTTCCATTATGTGCTTTCCGTTCCCGAATGCCGTTTTTTCCGATAGACACATGCCATGACCGACACAGCCCCCCCTGCCCCCGTCATCGCCAGTGCGGATGACGCGGGGCAGCGTACCGACCGCTTCATCGCCACCATGGTGGACACACTGTCGCGCTCGCGCGTGAAGTCACTCATGGAAAGCGGTCACCTGCTACGCAATGGCAGCCCCCTGCGCGACCCTGCCGAACCGGTGCGGGCAGGCATGTGTTATGAAATTCACATCCCCCCCGCAATCCCCACCACCCCACAGGGACAGGACATTGCGCTGGATATATTATATGAGGACCGCGACCTGATCGTGCTCGACAAGCCTGCGGGCATGGTGGTCCACCCCGCACCGGGCAACGAGGACGGCACCCTGGTCAACGCCCTGCTGGCCCATTGCGGCGACAGCCTGACCGGCATAGGTGGCGAGCGGCGGCCGGGCATCGTACACAGGCTGGATAAGGACACATCGGGCATCATGGTCGCAGCCAAGACGGAAATGGCACATCAGGCGCTTTCCCTCGCCTTTGCCGAACGTCGGATGGACCGCGCCTATCAGGCCATCTGCTGGGGCATTCCCACCCCGGCACAGGGATCGTTCGATGGTGCGATTGGCCGGGACCGGCGCGACCGCAAACGCATGGCGGTTATTGCCAATGGTGGCGGCAAGCATGCACTGACCCATTACCGTATCCTCGAAACCTTCCATGGCGGTCTGGCACATGTGGAATGCAAGCTGGCCACCGGGCGCACTCATCAGATCCGGGTGCATTTCGCCCATGCCGGGCACGCACTGGTGGGTGACCCGGTTTACCTGCGCCGCATACCGGCAGCGGCGCGCGCCCTGTCACCGGCTGCAAAAGATGCGGCACTCGACTTTCCCCGCCAAGCGCTGCACGCGCGCAGGCTGGGCTTTGTCCATCCGCGCAGCGGTGAGCCGATGCTGTTTGAAACCGCGCCACCAGATGATTTTACCAGCCTGCTGGGCAGTATTGCCTGAAGCGGAACCTTCATTTCTTGACTCAGCGGGGTCATATCCGTATGTTCGGTGATTGTTCGCCGGGGCCGACGCCCCCAGGCTAACTGGACGTCCTGTATCAGGCTGCTCAATCGGGGGCTGGATACGGGGACGTGAGAAGTCCAGTCGTGCGTCTAGCAGAGTGATGATGCAACCCCGCCGGTTACGGTCACGTTAGACCGGATTAACACATGCCCCATCCCTCTGGAACAGGAGTCCGTTGCAATGGCCTCTTCTGCTCTCATTTCCGGTCCCGAAAACAACCTGTCCAAATATCTTCGGGATATCCGTAAATTCCCCATGCTCTCCCCCGAGGAGGAACTCCGCCTGTCTCGCTCCTGGAAAGACAAGGGCGATACCGAAGCCGCGCATAAACTTGTTACCTCCCACCTGCGGCTGGTTGCCAAGATTGCCATGGGCTACCGTGGTTATGGCCTGCCGGTTGGTGAATTGATCAGCGAAGGCAATATCGGGATGATGCAGGCGGTCCGCCGCTTCGACCCTGATCGTGGCTTCAGGCTGGCGACATACGCCATGTGGTGGATCCGGGCCGCTATACAGGAATACATCTTGCATAGCTGGTCGCTTGTGAAAATCGGTACGACCGCTGCCCAGAAAAAGCTGTTCTTCAACCTGCGCCGCCTGAAGGGGCAGATGCAGGCCATTGATGATGGTGACCTCAAGCCCGAGCAGGTCAACAAGATTGCCCAGTCCCTTGGTGTGCCCGAGCAGGACGTGGTCAACATGAATCGCAGGCTTGCCGCCCCCGACCACAGCCTGAACGCGCCGCTGCGTATGGACGGCGAAGGGGAATGGCAGGACTGGCTGGTTGATGACAACGACAACCAGGAAGAAACCCTTGCCCAGAGCGAGGAATATTCCGGTCGGCAGGCGCTTCTGGCCAATGCGCTGAAAACGCTGAATGACCGTGAACGCCATATCCTGACTGAACGGCGGCTCAAAGATGAACCGGCCACGCTGGAAGACCTGTCCCATGTCTACAGCATTTCGCGTGAGCGCGTGCGCCAGATCGAGGTTCGCGCCTTTGAAAAGCTACAGGCTGCCATGAAGGCGGAAGTCGCCACCCGCCGCGCGCAGCACGGGGAACAGGTTCCGGCCTGACCCCACACTTTCCCCGCCCTATTATTAAAAAAGCCCCGCAGGCCAATGGCCTGTGGGGCTTTTTTTAAAGACATTCAGGAAATGCCGCATTTCAAAAAAAGCGGCACACAGAAACATCTGTCCCGTTTTGATCAGTCCTCGAACGGGTCGCGCATCAGGATGGTATCGTCACGTTCGGGGCTGGTGGACAGCAGGGTAACTGGCGCTTCCACCAGTTCCTCGATTCGACGGACATACTTGATGGCCTGCGCAGGCAGTTCAGCCCAGGAGCGTGCGCCTTTTGTGCTGTCCTTCCAACCTTCCATCGTCTCGAACACCGGGCGGATACGCTGCTGCGCGCCGGGAGCGGAAGGGAAAGACGTAATCTTCTTGCCGTCCAGTTCATAACCGACGCAGATGCTGATTTCGTCCAGCCCGTCCAGCACATCCAGCTTGGTCAGCGCCAGGCCGTTTACGCCCCCCACGCGCACCGCACGGCGCACCAGCACGGCATCAAACCAGCCACAGCGGCGGGGGCGCCCCGTCACGGTGCCGAATTCATGCCCGCGCTCACCCAGCGTGCGGCCCATCTGGTCATGCAGTTCGCTGGGGAATGGCCCCTCACCCACGCGGGTGGTGTAGGCCTTGGCAATACCCAGGACAAAACCGATGCTGGTGGGGCCAACACCTGCGCCCGTGCCCGCATTGGCGGCAACCGTGTTGGAACTGGTTACGAACGGGTAGGTACCATGATCCACGTCCAGCATCACGGCCTGCGCGCCCTCGAACAGGATGCGCGAACCGCTACGGCGGCTGTCATCCAGCAGGTCCCATACCGGAGCCATGAAGGGCAGCACGCGCGGCGCCACGCCGTTCAGGAAGTCCAGCAGTTCCTGCTTGGTAAACGTATCGGCCCCCAGCCCCTTGAGCAGGGTGTTGTGGTGCAGCAGCAGCTCGTCCAGCTTCCAGTCAAGCGTTTCCGGCTCGGCCAGATCGCACAGGCGGATGGCGCGACGGGCCACCTTGTCCTCATACGCGGGGCCGATGCCACGGCCGGTCGTGCCGATCTTGCGCTCACCGCGGGCCGCTTCACGCGCACGGTCCAGCGCACCATGCACAGGCAGGATCAGGGGCGCGTTCTCGGCAATCTTCAGCGTATCGGGCGTGACCTTCAGGCCCTGCGCCGTCACGCGGTCAATTTCCTTTAGCAGGGCTTCGGGATCAACCACCACACCATTGCCAATCACACCCATCTTGCCGCGCACCAGGCCCGAGGGCAGCAGGGAGAGCTTGTAGGTCTGCTCACCCACAACCAGGGTATGGCCTGCATTGTGCCCACCCTGGAAACGGACCACTACATCCGCCCGGCTGGCCAGCCAGTCAACGATCTTGCCCTTGCCCTCGTCACCCCACTGGGTGCCGATCACGGTGACGTTGGACATTTCATGCTCCTTGATATGCTGCCCGGCCCGCACAGCATGGCCAGCCGGAAAAAACTGCAGGTTTTAAGAAAAATTCAGACGAGACGGCTCACGCTTCATCCACCGGCACGGGCTTGCCACCAACCACCACCAGCGGGCAGGACAACAGCGCTGCCTGTGCCCGCGCATCCCCATCGTGCCCCAGGGCGCTGACCGTGGCATAGCCTGCGGCACGCAGGGCTGCCCCCACCTCGGTCGCAGTACCCCACGGCACGAACACGCGGGTGCGGCTGGGCAATGGCGGGGCCGCGCGCAGGATGATATCAGGCCGCAGGGTCAGGCCACAGGCCGGTTCATCATCATTGGACAGGTAGCGACCGCCCCGGCCCAACTCCTCGCGCTGGCCTGCGGCATACACGCTCACGCATACGCCGGTATGGTATTGCCAGCCACGGAATTCCACCGGGTCCACCGTCAGTCGGATACCGGGCACACGAGCCTCGATCGCAGCCACGGTAGCCGCCAGCCGCACACTGAGCGCGCGCGCCTGGGGTGGCAGGTCAACGGCCGCCAGTTCCGCAAGCGCGCCGTGCGCCGGACCAGCCGCGTGCAGCAGACGGATCAGCACATCGGCCAACGCACCACCATGCCGCGCAACGGCGGCGGCATCCTTGCGGTCCAGCGCGCGCATCAACGTGCCACGCACATGTCCATCAAACCCGCCGGCATCAAGCAGGGCCGTGGTCAGCGCGGGCATGGTCAGGTCAAACGACACACCCTGAACCCGCAGCGTAGCCAGACATTCCGCCGCGATGGCAATGATTTCCGCATCCGCTTCCGGCCGGTCGGGTCCGATCAGTTCCACACCCGCCTGCGAGATCTGGCGGTCCCCATCGCCCCGGTTGGCGGCCATCAGCACGCATGGCCCGGCATAGGCCAGGCGTAGCGGGCGCGGTACATCGGGCAGACGGGTTGCCGCAATGCGGGCGATCTGCGGCGTCATGTCGGGCCGCAGCGCCATCATGCGCCGCGTATCGGGGTCCATCAGGCGAAAGGTCTGGTCCGCAACCGCAGCGCCCGAACCGGACAGGAGCGTTTCCTCGAATTCCAGCAGCGGCGGCGTTACGCGGTCATAACCATGGGCTGCGAACACGCGCATGAGCGTCTCGACACCAGCGGCCTCGGCCTCGGCCTCGGGCGGGAGCCTGTCCACGAAACCAGCCGGCAGCAAGGCTGGGTTGAACGGCGGATCATCAGTCATATGCGGGGAGCCTATCATGCTGCATCCCACCCTCGGCCGGAGCCAGAGCGGGATGGGGCGGACATGGGAGCGGGAAGGGTTCAGGCGTGCTGGTCGCGCACCTGCGCGTAAGCCCAGTCCAGCCAGGGCAGGACGGCCTGCAGGTCGGAAGCCTCGACCGTGGCACCACCCCATAACCGCAGGCCTGGCGGGGCATCGCGGTAGCTACCTGCATCCAGCGCCACCCCTTCCGTGCCCAGCAGGGAGACGATCTTTTTTGCCGCCCTTGTCTGGGCTTCATGATCAAGTGCCACAAACCACGGTGCTACAATGCGCAGGCAGATGGCCGTACTGGAGCGATGTCGCGGATTGGCAGCAAGGAACTGCGCCCAGTCGGACTTTGCTTCCCATGTGGCGATGACCGCCAGGTTGGCTTCGCTCCGCGCGATCAGCCCCATCAGGCCGCCAGCCTCTTCCGCCCATTTCAGTCCATCCAGCGCATCTTCCACGCACAGCATGGACGGCGTGTTGATGGTGTCGCCACGGAAAATACCCTCGATCAGGCCCTTGCTGCCGGTCAGCCGGAAAATCTTGGGCAACGGACGGGGGGCTGGCGTGGAAACCAGTCGCTCCACCGCACGTGGCGACAGGGCCAGCATGCCGTGAGCGGCTTCACCACCCAGTACCTTCTGCCACGACCATGTGACCACATCCAGCCTGTCCCATGGCAGGTCCATGGCGAAGGCGGCCGATGTGGCATCACAGATCACCAGCCCGTCACGCTGCGCGGGGATGGCGGCATCATATGGCAGGCGCGCGCCCGATGTCGTGCCGTTCCATGTCAGCACCACGTCACGTGCCCAGTCCACCTGCCCCAGATCCGGGATCTCGCCGTAATCGGCCTTGAACACGCGGGCATCGGGCAGTTTCAGCTGGGCAATGATGTCATTGGCCCATGTGGCGGAGAAGCTCTCGAACGCCAGCACATCCACCGGCCGCGTGCCCAGGATGGACCACAGCACCATTTCCACCGCACCCGTATCGGATGCGGGCACGATGCCCAGCACCCAGCCTTCGGGCATGCCAAGGATGGCTTTTGAACGGGTAATGACCTCGTTCAGGCGTGCACGCCCCTCGGTCGAGCGGTGCGAACGCCCCACCAGCGCCCCCGACAGGGCATTGAGCGACCAGCCCGGCCGCTTTGCGCACGGACCGGAAGAAAAGCACGGATTTGCAGGCCGTGCGGACGGCTTTTCCATAAGGGCATCAGGCAAGGGAGACATTGTCCTGTTCGCGACACGGGCAGGGAAACAGCAACACCGGGAAATGGCCGGTGCGCCAGACTGGTACGAGAGGGGGGATTCGAACCCCCATGCCTTGCGGCGGTCGATTTTGAGTCGACTACGTCTACCGTTCCGTCACTCTCGCATACGCTCATCCCACCCCGGAACGGGCGGGGCGACTACGGCAATCAGTCCTAGGACGTCTTGCGGACCCGCTATATCACACGGACGGCGGCGGTTCCAGCCCAAGCATAAGCGCCAGATTCTGCAATGCCGCCCCCGATGCGCCCTTGCCCAGATTGTCCAGCCGCGCGGTCAGCACGGCCTGGCGTGCATCGTCACTGCCATGCACGCGCAATTCCATCCGGTCGGTGCCCGCCAGCGCATCGGCCACCAGCTTGGCACAGGGATCGGCCACGGCAATACGGTCCGAACCCGCATAATGGGCGGCAAGGGCTGCATGCAGGTCGGCAATGCCCACACGGCCTGGAAGCCTGTCCAGATGCAGGGGCACCGATACGATCATCCCCTGCGGAAAATGCCCGACCGAGGGCACAAATATGGGCGCCTGCGCCAAGCCCGCATACAGCGTCATTTCCGGTATGTGCTTGTGGCCAAGCCCGAGCCCGTACAGCTCGAAGGCGGGGCCACCTTCACGCTCATGCGCCTCGATCATGCTGCGGCCGCCACCGCTGTAGCCACTGACCGCGTTGATGCAGACCGGATAGTCCGCCGGCACAAGCCCGGCACTGACAAGCGGACGCAGCAGCGCGATCAGCCCGGTGGGGTAACAGCCCGGATTCGATACCCGTGCCGCCTTGCGGATGGCATCAGGCTGGGACGCATCCATTTCGGGAAAACCGTAAACCCATGCGGGGTCGGTACGGAACGCGGTGCTGGCATCAAGAATACGGGGTGCATCCGTTCCCATGGCATCGGCCATATCCACGGCTTCACGCGCCGCGGCATCAGGCAGGCACAGGATCACCACATCCACCGCCATCATCATCTCCCGGCGCGCCTGCGAGTCCTTGCGCAGGGCGGGATCAATGGAGCGCAGCGTGACCGGCAGATGACGCAGGCGGTCGCGAATGCCCAGTCCTGTCGTGCCAGCCTCACCATCAATAAAGACCGTTGCCTGTCCGTCGCTGCTCATGTCCTGCCCGTCCCGATAAAAACTTCCCGCCTTGGGGTGCGCGATCTATACAAAAGCTGTGCCCGACCGCAACATGAACATGGCAGGAAAACCGCCCCATGCAAGATGCCGCCCCCGCCGTGCAACGCCTGCTGGACATCATGGCCCGCCTACGCGACCCGCAGACCGGCTGCCCATGGGACCGGGAGCAGGACTTCGCCTCCATCGCACCCTACAGCATTGAAGAAGCCTATGAGGTGGCCGACACCATAGCGCGCAGCGACTGGGACAGCCTGCCCGATGAACTGGGCGACCTTCTGCTACAGGTGGTCTATCACGCCCAGATGGCTGATGAGAAAGGGATGTTCGATTTCGCAACCGTAGCCACCCTGATCGGTGACAAGATGGTCCGCCGCCACCCGCATGTGTTTAGCGAGACAGAGGCCACACCCGGTCAGTGGGAAAGCGGCAAGGCGCAGGAACGCATGGCCCGCAACCGCACCGGCACGCTCGATGACGTGCCCATTGGCCTGCCTGCCCTGCTGCGCGCGCGCAAGCTCTCCGCGCGCGCGGCTCGTACCGGCTTTGACTGGGATAGCGTAACCGACGTTACGGCCAAGGTGGACGAGGAACTGGATGAACTGAAGGTCGAACTGGAAAGCGGCGACCGCGAGAAGATATTCGACGAACTGGGCGACGTACTGTTCACGCTGGCTACCCTGGCCCGCAAGCTGGACATGGACCCCGAAGCCTGCCTGCGCCAGGCCAACGCCAAGTTCACGCGCCGCTTCACCGCCGTTGAGCAAGACCTGGCCGACCGTGGGCTGGCGCTTGTGGATGTAGACGTCAAGACGATGGAAGAAGGCTGGCAGGCGGTCAAACGCCGCGAGCGCGCGGCACAGGACTGATTCCTGCAGTAACCTTGTAATTTATTGAATAGAAGTTTTTGGGTGCTGCCTTTTTTCAAAAAGGCAGAATTCTTCGAAGCTTTTAAAAAAAAGCTTCGCCAAAAACTGCTTTCTGTTTTCAGCCCGGCGTCAGCAGCAGGTCACGCAGCGCCTGCCAGCTTTCGCGGTCGGGCGCATACAGCAGGCCACCGCTGCGGTCCGTTACCCGGTAAGGGCTGCCATCAAAACGCGCGCTGTAGCCACCTGCCTCCGCATGGATCAGCCAGCCTGCCAGATGGTCCCACGGCAGGGTGCGATTGAACAGCAGGAAGTGGCAGCGCCCATCCACCAGCATCAGGTATTCGTGCGCCGCACAGCGGAAATCCCATGATCCCGCAACCTTGGGCAGGTTGTGCGTCACTACATCACGCAGATCAGGCGGCAGGTAGCGCCATGAGGCATTGCCCGCCATCTCGCACGCCGGGACAGGCGGGGCGACATGCAGGGCGCGCGTGGCGCCGGTGCCATCTTCCAGCCATGCCCCCTGCCCACGTGCGGCAAGGGCCACAACATCACAGACCGGGTCAAGGATCGCCCCGCCCACAACTTCACCACCCATCACGGCCGAGACCATAACGCCAAACAGCGGCACGCCTGCCGCGTAATTGGCGGTACCGTCAATGGGGTCGATCACGAAGGCAAGGTCTGCCGTAACCAGCCCGTCCACAATGGCGGGGTCGGCCGCCACCGCTTCCTCTCCTACCACCAGGGCATCGGGCCACGCCGCCTGCAGGGCGGCTGTGAGGTCACGCTCGGAGGCTTCATCCGCCACGGTCACAATATCCAGTGGACCACTCTTGGCACGGATGTCGGTACGAGCAAGGCAGCGGAAGAACGGCATGACGTGGCGCTTTGCCGCCCCGCGCATCATTCCCACCACCGTGTGCATGTCCGCCAGTGTGATCCGTTCCGTCATTGCAGCCTCCGCGCCTTGCATGTCAGTCCTTTATCCGTATGCAATCCTGCGCCTGCGGGCATCGGTTTTCCACCCCTGCCCCGGTCACGCCACGGTCAACACCCCATGTCACACTGCATGACTGCGCCATCATATTTCCAGGCAGGTCACGATAGCGCCAAACTGCATCTCGAAGCGCGCGCGGTTGGCGGGAGAGAGGCGTACGGTCATGTCCGCCCCATCCTCCCCATCTTCACGCCCCGTCACTTCACCATGCTCATACAGCCATGCCATGACCGCCCCTTCCGTCAGGGGCACATGATAGAGCGCGACTTCCATCGCGCGCGTCATGCGCTCGTCAATCGCGGCCAGCAAGTCGGGCAGCCCGTCGCCGGTAATGGCGGAAATAACCACATTGCCCGGCCGCGCGCCCACAGCCTCGCGTCCGCCCACCAGATCGGCCTTGTTCAGCACCTCGATGATACGGCCCTGCCAGTCTTCCTCGATCGTGCCATTGCGGGCCATGCCTTCGAGCACCTCGATCACGTCATTGCGCTGTGATGCGCTGTCGGGGTGCGAGACGTCGCGCACGTGCAGGATGATGTCGGCCTCTGCCACTTCTTCCAGTGTTGCGCGGAAGGCTGCGATCAGTTCGGTCGGCAGGTCACTGATGAAACCCACCGTATCGGATAGGATCACCCGCCGCCCCGATGGTAGCTGGATGCCGCGCATGGTGGGGTCCAGCGTGGCGAACAACTGGTCCTGCGCGTACACGCTGGCACCGGTCAGCGCATTGAACAGGGTGGACTTGCCTGCATTGGTGTAGCCCACAAGCGCTACGATGGGGAACGGTACGCGCCTGCGGGCCTGCCGGTGCAGGCCACGGGTGCGGCGCACCTGTTCGAGTTCACGCTTGAGACGCACGATCCGGTCGCCGATCATGCGGCGGTCGGCCTCGATCTGGGTTTCGCCAGGGCCACCAAGGAAGCCAAAGCCACCACGCTGGCGTTCAAGATGGGTCCATGTGCGCACAAGCCGGCTGCGCTGGTATTCCAGATGGGCAAGTTCAACCTGCAGCGTGCCTTCACGCGTGGCCGCGCGCTCGCCAAAGATATCAAGGATCAGGGCCGTCCGGTCGATCACCTTGCAGCCCAGCGCGCGTTCAAGGTTACGCTGCTGCACCGGGGTCAGGCGGGAGTCGATGATGACAACGGTTATGTTGTCCGCCTTTACCGTTTCCTTGAGCGACTCGACCTGCCCACCGCCCAGCAGGGTGGCCGGTCTGCGCGCACGCAGCAGCAGCACTGCCTGACACACCACCACCAGCCCGATAGAGGCGGCAAGTCCGACCGCTTCCTCCAGCCGGGCTTCGGCAGCGCGGGCATCATCGTGCCGGTCAGGGCGTTCCCACGGCAGGATGACCGCAGCCCGCGTGGCAGAAGAAGGCTGCCCAGCCGTCACGACAGGGTGCCATCCGTGGGTGCACGCTCCTCCACCGCACCACCCTCGGCGGGTGGCTCGAACAGGCTGACCGGGGAGGCTGGCATGACCGTGCTGATCGCATGCTTGTAGACCAGTTGCGTATGTCCGTCGCGCCGCAGCAGGACGGAGAAATTGTCAAACCAGGTGATGATACCCTGGAGCTTGACCCCATTGACGAGAAAAATGGTAACCGGCGTCTTGGACCGGCGGACGTGGTTGAGGAACACGTCCTGTACATTCTGTGAAGGTTCTTTTGCCACGGCAGGGCCTTACTTGTTACTTGTTGGGCGGGGTACACGGCACACTCGCGTGTCATGCTACGGCGTTGCCACCGTCCGTATCACAGTTCGTTGTCTAGCAGGCATGCGCCTGACGGGCAAAAGCTCATCCCGCGTTGCGGTCCTCGGAGGTAACGCCCAGTTGCTTGAGCTTGCGATGCAGCGCGCTGCGCTCCATGCCCACAAACCCTGCCGTACGGCTGATGTTCCCGCCAAAGCGCAACAGTTGCGCCTGCAGGTACTGGGTCTCGAACAGGTCGCGGGCCTCACGCAGGGGCAGGCCCATCACATCCTCGTCAGAATCAAACTTGAGAAGTGCCGGTGCCCCTTCCCCCACGGTGGAGGGCAGCATGTCGGCCCGGATGGGGTCTGCACTGTTACCCGGCATCATGATCAGCAGGCGTTCCATCAGGTTGCGCAGTTCGCGCACGTTACCCGGCCATTCATAGCTCTGCAGGGCGGCAATCGCGTCGCCTGACAGTTCACGCAGGGGCAGGCCCGCCGTCTCGGCCGCCCGGTCCAGGAACATGCGGGCTAGTTCGGGTATGTCCTCGCGCCGCTCGCGCAGGCTGGGAATGCGCAGCGGCACCACCGCAAGGCGATAATACAGATCCTCGCGGAAGCGGCCCATCGCGATCTCGGATTGCAGGTCGCGGTTGGTGGTGGCCAGCACACGCACATCCACCTTGACCCGCCGCGCGCCCCCCAGCCGCTCGAATGTCTGGTCCTGCAGCGCGCGCACGATTTTGCCCTGTGTTTCAAGCGGCATGTCGGACACTTCATCAAGCACCAGCGTGCCGCCATGGGCACGTTCCAGCACGCCGGTGCGCCGGCCCGTGCCGTCATCGCCACCTTCCATGCCGAACAGTTCCTCCTCGAACCGGCCGGGTGCCAAAGTGGCGCAGTTCAGGGCTATGAACGGACCTTCCGCCCGGCGGGAACTGGCATGGATCATCCGTGCCGCCACTTCCTTGCCGGTGCCCGCCGCCCCCGAGATCAGCACGCGCGAGCCCGTGGGCGCCACGCGGTCGATCTGGTTGCGCACGGCAACGATAGCCGCACTTTTCCCCTCCAGCACCGTGCCCGAACCCGCCAGCAGGCGCAGTTCCGCGTTCTCTCGCGCAAGGCGGGAGGCTTCCAGCGCCCGACGGACCACCACCAACAGGCGGTCCGCCTGAAAGGGTTTTTCAATAAAATCGTAGGCACCGTGCTGCAGGGCAGCGACGGCGGTCTCGATCGTGCCGTGGCCCGATATCATGATGACCGGAACGGACGGCTCTTCCCTGTGCAGAATGTTGAGAATGCCAAGCCCGTCCAGCCGCGAGCCCTGCAGCCATACATCCAGCACCACAAGCGACGGCCTGCGCTCCCTGAACGCGGCGATGGCGGAATCCGAATCCGCGGCCAGCCGCGTCTCGTATCCTTCATCGGCGAGAATACCCTCGATAAGGAGCCGTATATCCGGCTCGTCATCGACGATCAGGATTTCATGCCCCATGGTCATCCTTTATCGGCAAGATCAACGTCGATACAGCTCCCCTGGCCCCGGCACGATCCTCCAGTCCGATAGTGCCGCCATGATCTTCAAGAATCTTCTTGACGATCGCAAGGCCAAGGCCGGTTCCCTTGGGCTTGTGGGTCACATACGGTTCGGTCAGCCGGGCACGATCCTCAACTGGCAGCCCGACTCCGTCATCCTCCACAATCAGGAGCACGTTCGGATCGGCCTGCTGCAATGTAATACGGATCGTGCCAATCACGCCATCCCCGTCCACAGGCTGGGACACGCGATGCATGGCGATGGCGTCCGCCGCATTCTGCAAAAGGTTGGTCAGCGCCTGACCGATCAGCCTGCGGTCAC